>CAYPHB010000127.1:0-4870 GCA_964410445.1 uncultured Oscillospiraceae bacterium | reverse complement strand
GCGAAATCGGTCACGGCGCTCTGGCTGAGCGTTCACTGGTTCCGGTGCTGCCTTCCGAGACTGAATTCCCATATGCCATCCGCTGCGTTTCTGAAATTGCGATGTCCAACGGTTCCACCTCACAGGGATCTGTCTGCGCCAGCACACTTGCTCTGATGGACGCCGGCGTGCCGATCAAAAAACCGGTCGCGGGAATTTCTTCAGGTTTAATCGTCAATGAGAAAGACGATAGTGACTACATTGTGTTCATGGACATTCAGGGTATCGAAGATTTCTTCGGTGATATGGACTTTAAAGTAGCCGGTACGGTCGATGGTATTACCTCGATTCAGGTTGATATCAAAGTTGATGGCCTCAGCTACGACATTATCCGTGACGCGTTCGCGATGACCCGCAAAGGCCGTCTGCAGATCATTAACGATGTGCTGATTCCTTGCATTCCCGAACCGCATACCGAACTTTCACCACATGCCCCCAAGATTATCCAGACCAAAATTCCGGTCGACAAGATCCGCGAAGTTATTGGTCAGGGCGGCAAGGTTATTAACCGTATTATCGAACTCACCGGTGTGGAAATTGACATCGAAGACGACGGCCGCGTGTTTATCGCTTCTCCGAACTCCGAAGCTGCTGATAAGGCCATGGCCATTATCAATGGTATCGCCAAGGACCCTGAAGTGGGCGCTGTCTTTGACGGTGTTGTAACCCGCCTGATGACCTTTGGTGCTTTTGTCGAATTTCTGCCTGGTAAAGAAGGACTCGTCCATATTTCCAAAATGGCCTGGAACCGGGTTGATAAGGTTGAAGACGTTGTTAAAGAAGGTGACCCCGTTAAGGTTATGGTCACCGAAGTTGACAGCCAGGGCCGAATCAATCTTTCCATGCGCGATGTGATGGAAAAGCCGGCGGACTACGTTGAAGGCGGCGACCGTGGTGTTGATCGCGGACCTCGCGGTATGGACCGTGGTCCTCGTGGAGGTGGAGACCGTGGTACTGGAGACCGTGGTACTGGTGACCGTGGTGGTGATCGTGGCGGTGATCGTGGCCCTCGCAGCCGTAGCGGCGACCGTGGCGGCGATCGCGGGCCTCGTGGCGGCGGCGATCGCGGACCTCGTGGTGGCGGCGATCGCGGTCCGCGTACTGATCGTGGAGACCGCAGTGAACGCACTGACCGTGGCCCGCGCGACAGCGCAGACCGCAACGAACGTACTCCGCGCAGCAACGATGAATTTATTCAGCGTATGCCTGAGGACCGCAACGAGCGCAGCTTTTAAAAAATGAGAGCAGCTTTTAAATAACCTGAATTTTCCATTAAATAAAATCTAAAACAACAATAAGGGCACTTGCGCAACGCAGGTGCCTTTTTGCTGAGCGCACAAGATAATTTATACCAGCAGCTTTTCGACAATTTTTGCAAAAACAGGATATTTTTTAATCAAAAACATGGCCGCTTAAGCCTGATTGCTATTGACTTTCAGCGTGCTAATCCTTATCATTGGATAGGTCCGGCGGGGTGTAGCTCAGGTGGCTAGAGTGCTTGCTTGGGGTGCAAGAGGTCGCAAGTTCAAGTCTTGTCACTCCGACCAGACGAAGAGTCCGATGGTAGTAATACCACCGGACTCTTCTCGTTTTTAGTATTATTTAGCTTTCCACGCCGGGCTTTTGTCATGGTATATTAAGTTAGCGCTATAAAACTGCTTTACTTAGTAGGTTTCCCAGCGTGATTTCTGCGAAATTCATCTTGTTAAACTGCGGGAGGTTGAGAGTATATGAAAGCCAATATTTTTCCGGGGAGGGAAGAAACTCCTGACTGGAATCAGATTGATTCTCTAAGCCGCGATGCCTTGCCTACACGGGCTTATATGATACAGCAGCCTGACCTTGCTACCAGCCGCAATTCAAACGCCGGCAATGCCCGCTATGCATCTCCCTATGTGATGCTGTTAAACGGCAGCTGGAGCTTCAATGGCTACGAGTCAATCAGTCAACTGCCGGAGAAAATCACTGCTTTACGCAATAGCTCAACAACCACAGAAGTACCTTCCTGTTGGCAACATAATGGGTTTTACAACAACACTCAAAACGAGCTGCCTTTCCCGCTCAACCCGCCTTTAATGACGCAGAACATCCCGGTTGCGGTTTACCGACGTTCCCTGAGGATACCGCTTGCTTTGGGCGGCCTGCGTAAACGCCTTATCTTCCAAGGCATCAACAGCTCTTTTCACGCTTTTATTAATGGTCGTGAAGTTGGTTACAGTGACAGCGGCGGTTTGCCGGCCGAATTTGAAATCACGAACCACCTGCATGACGGCGATAACGAAATTACGGTTTATGTATACGGCTTTAGTGCCGCCAGCTACCTGGATTGCGCTCCGGGTCCATTACTGCAGGGAATTTTCCGGGATGTATATCTGGAAGCTATGCCAGCAATTTCAATCTACGACTTGTCAGTCCACACGACGCAGCTGGAGGCTGCCCAATGGCGGCTGGAAGTGGAGACGAGCCTGATTTCCTACCGTATATCCACCGACAGTCCACGCGTACGTCTGATCCTGCTGTCAGAAGATGATATTCTCTATGAAACTGAAAGCCGGGTTATGCTTACTCCCTGTGAAGGCACCTGGGAAGCATCATCAGTGCAGGCTGCTTCGACAGCTGTTTTCACTGTTGATCTTACCGGGATTAGCCCCTGGACGGCTGAAACTCCTGAGCTTTATCAGCTTTATATCAGTGTGCTCGACCGTCGGGGACATGAACTGGGCTGTGTCAGTCAGGCAATTGGTTTTCGTGAAATTAACATGCAGGATCAACGGTTGCAACTTAATGGGCAGCCACTGCGATTGTTCCCGGTTGTTTGGGAGGGAATGCATCCTGAACATGGTATCGCCTTGAGCCTGGAAGATATGATCGCTGATATCCGTCAAATGAAGCTGCACAATATTAATACCGTAATTGTAGGGCCACTGCCGCCGGATCCGATATTCCTTGAACTTTGCGCCATTTATGGGCTTTACGTAATTGAACGGCTGCCGGTTGCTTTTCCTGCAGAACAACAAAACCTGAAGCTGCTGGATGATCCCGAACTGCGGGAAGCCTGTTTGTCCCGGACAGAACGCCTGATCAAGCGCGACCGCAACCAGCCATGTGTAATCACCTGGTCAATGGCCGGCTGCGACCAAGCCGGGCTGAACCACAGAGAGATGCAGCAGTTGGCGCTTAATGAGGATCATACCCGGCCAGCCTTGTTGAACCTGCCCGATCCATTTCTCGATAAGGATAGTGGCTTTTCTGCCAGGGAAAGTGTTCCAAGCTGCGAAGAAAATATTGGCGAATTCTGGCAGGCAATTAGCCGGCGCCCATGGCACGACCGCGCTTTTGAACCCGAAGACGTCAAGGCAAAATGGTTTGCCGAAGGCTTGGTGAACGCCAGTCATCAGCCATATACCGCGCTTAAAGAATTGGCCCAGCTCTACCAACCGGTAAGGGTTGAACCGGTGGATCCGGAAAACGGCGCACTGATTTTGATTAACCGCCGATGTTTTATCAATACTAATGACCTGTCAGCCCGCTTTATTGTATTGCGTGATGGCCTTGAAATTTTAGCAGCTGAGCTTGATGTTTTGCGCATCGAACCCGCGAGCAGACGTTTCATCGAATTGCCTTTTGGTGATCAGCGCTTTGATGACGGTAGCGAATACCTGCTCAGACTGGAGTTCGAGCAGGCTGAAGATACGTTGTATGCTCCTGCCGGTCAGCCGATCGGCTTCAGCGAATTCAAGCTTTCACAGCCGCAGGCGACACTGCCCCGTCAGCTGACAACGCCGCCTTCAGTGCGTCTACGACTGGAACGCGACAGGCATCTGTCGATAATATCCGGGCATCGCTTCTATCTGGTTTTCAATCATATAAATGGGACTTTCGAGGCATATCGCAGCGGCGAAAAGGAGTTCTTCAGTAACTCTGTGACCTTAAATGGTGCTGGTTTGGAGCTTGGTGCCGGCCCGCAGCTGCTGTTTTGGCGAGCGCCGACTTCAGCGGATAAACGCCAACGTCTTAGTGACTGGCAGGAGCTTGGTTATGATCGCCTCAAGCAGCAGATTATTTCTGTAGAGGCTGACTGTGACGGTCATTCAGCTGTAATTGAATCTGTTACTTTAATGGCCGCCAACGGCTGCAGGCCTGTATTCCAGACTGTATTTCGCCAGGAAATAGGCGAAAGAGGCGGCCTAAATCTGTTTGTCAGCATTGAACCGCTACTGGAGAATTTACCGATGCCGCCGCGCCTTGGTTTGCGGTTTTTCCTGCGCCAGGAATACAACACGGCAACCTACTACGGCAGCGGTCCGCACGGATTTATACCCGATAAAACATACGCAGAAGCCTTCTGCCGGCAATCCGGCAGTAGCCAAAGCACCGCGATTTGGCGTCAAACTGTCTCGGCTTTAGCCCAGTCGTCGTTCTGTCATCAGGAAAACGGCTTAAGGCCTGACGTTCGTTATCTAAAGCTCCAGAATGAAGAAGGTTTCGGATTGCTGCTAAGCGGTGATAATCCGTTCTTGTTTTCAGCCCGGCAATGTTCTTTGGAGGATTTGGCAAACACACCAGCCGGAACACCGCTGCCGCAACGGTCCTTCCAAGAAGTTATCATGGACATGAAGCATCTTTCCGATGACGAAAACAAGATTCAGCCGATAACATTTGAAACCTTTAAGTTCGCCTTTACAATGCAACCGATCGTTGGCTGAGAAGAATTCTGCGAAAATGAAAAAGCCTGAGTTTCAAACTCAGGCTTTTTTGGCAGGGGAGACGCGATTCGAACACGCAACCGACGGTTTTGGAGACCGTTGCTCTACCGTTGAGCCACTCCCCT
>CAYPHB010000126.1:3104-4914 GCA_964410445.1 uncultured Oscillospiraceae bacterium | reverse complement strand
GCCGCTTCTGTATCAGTTATTCGTGATTTGACAGCTGAAAAGCCTTTTATCCGCATTTCCGGCCGCGTGAACGAAGGCCGATTGTTTGGTGCCCATCTGGAACTGGTGCGTACGCTGACTGTTTATTACGGTGAAAACCGCATAGATATGGAGGACCAGATCACAAACCTGGCGTCTCTGCCGGAAGACATCATGATGCTCTACCATTTTAATTTGGGGTATCCGTTCTTAACTGAAAATGCCCGCTTTTTTACTTCTCATCAGTATGAAAAACCCGTAGATGCCAATGCTTCTGCCTGGGAGGCACAGCGGCTTCAGTTCAAGCAGCCTGTTGCCGGGATGCCGGAAAACTGTTTCTATTACAAGCAAAAACGCAATGCTTACGGTGAGGCCTTTGCTGCCTGTGTCAGCGAAGATGCCGGCTTCGGTGTTAAAATCAGCACTTTGCCGGAAGAACTGCCTTTACTTTGCAACTGGCACAGCTGGGCAGCGGGCGATTATGTTATGGGCATCGAACCCTGTACCTGTTATGGCGACGGCCGGGCTGAGCACAAGAAGCGCGGACAAATGATTAATCTCGCACCATATGAAACCCGTAAACACCATATCACAGTGAGTTTCCCAGATCTGAATGAATGTCGTCGGCTTGCCGCGAGCGTTGAATAAAGCTTGCGGTTTTCATTTTTTAGAAACCAGTTATTTGAGCTAGGTAATGGAGAAATCAGAGTAAGGAAGTAGTCCGTAAGTGCTGTTGAAATTTGAAATTGCGCTGATAGCAAAAACAATTTGCCCGGTGTATCTAAGTTGCGGCTTTAGCATGATAAACAAGGAGAATTTTCATGAAACTTGGTGTGTTGACAGCTCTATACAGTGACAGAAGCCTTGCCGATACTCTCGCGTTGCTAGATAAAAAGGGAATACAGGCAGTGGAACTCGGCGCCGGCGGCGTTGTGGGATCAGCCCACTGCGACCCGGATGTTTTGTTGAACGATGAGAAGGAACTGGAGAAATTCAAAGATACATTCAAGCCTTAT
Source organism: uncultured Oscillospiraceae bacterium (assembly GCA_964410445.1). Classification (GTDB taxonomy): domain Bacteria; phylum Bacillota; class Clostridia; order Saccharofermentanales; family UBA5734; genus JAXGXQ01. The sequence continues at coordinate 3,880 of CAYPHB010000126.1, read as the reverse complement.
GACATTACAATTTCGGCACTTGCCTGTCATGAAAACGTTCTGCATCCTAACCAGGATTTGCGCGATAAATTTACCACTCAACTCAAAAATAATATTCTACTGGCGGAAAAGCTGGGGGTGCCTGTAGTAAACAACTTCTCCGGCTGCCCTGGGGAGCCGGGCGGCAAGTATCCAAACTGGATTGTCCAACCCTGGCCGGACGATTTTGAACGGCTTTATGAATGGCAGTGGGAAAAGGAACTCATTCCTTACTGGACAAAGATGGGCCGGTTCGCTGCTGACCATGGGGTCAAGGTTGCGCTCGAGATGCATCCGGGCTTTTCTGTATATAACCCGGAAACGGTGCTCAAACTTCGTAATGCTACAAATCCCGCCATCGGCTGTAACTTCGATCCTTCCAACATTGTCTGGCAGGATATTGATGTTCCTACAGCACTCAGGGAACTAAATGACTGTATTTTCCATTTCCATGCCAAGGATAGCGTCGAGGTGCGGCACAACATAGCCAAGAACGGTCGCCTGGACGCGAAAAATTACAACAAATACAAAGCTGACCGTCAATGGCTTTTCCGTACTGTTGGCTATGGACATGATGAGTTCTACTGGAAGCAGATCATGTCCACCCTAGTTGATATCGGTTACGACTATGTTATTTCCATAGAGCATGAGGATACTTACATGACACAGGACGAAGGCCTGGATAAAGCTATAGCCTTCCTCAAAAATGTGATCATATTCGAAAAAGCAGGCGAAATGACCTGGGCAAATGTTGACCT
>CAYPHB010000126.1:0-3004 GCA_964410445.1 uncultured Oscillospiraceae bacterium | reverse complement strand
GCGGAATTGCCAAAAGGAGGCAAAATAATGTTGAAGTATGGTATCGTTGGCGCCGGCATCGGCTCTTTTATCTCAGACGTGCACATTCGCGGCATTGACGCGACCAAGAAAGCCAAACTGGTGGCAGGCTGCTTTTCCCGTAATCCGGAAAAAAACGAAGAAAGCGGTAAAGCGCGCGGCCTGGCAGCAGACCGGATATATCCCGATGCCCTGTCAATGGCTGTCGGGGAAAGTGCACGGGAAGATGGCATTGATTTTGTTGTCATTACAACGCCCAATGTGTTTCATTACGAAATGGCCAAGGCGTTTCTGAATGCCGGGATTAACGTTTCTTCCGATAAGCCAGTAACCATTGATGCAGCTCAGGCAATAGAATTACAAAAATTGGCGGCTGAGAAGGGCTTGAAGTTTTGTGTCACTTTTACCTACGCCGGCTACCCAATTCTGCAGCATGCCCGGGAAATAATCCGGCGCGGTGATTTGGGCGATATTATTATGGTTATGGGCGAATATGTTCAAGACTGGCTGGCGGGGAATACCGGGATTGCCCCCTGGCGAACCGACCCCACTTTCACAGGCCGCATGAACAGTATTTCCGACATCGGCTCTCACGTAATGTTCACAGTGAATTTTCTGACAGGCCTGGAGGTTGCTAAGGTATGCTCTGTGCTGGATAACGAGGGTTATCAGACAGATGTCAACTCTAGTATTCTCTTAAAGTACGACAATGATGCCACTGGCATGTACTGGGCCAGTCAGGTGGCGCATGGCAATGACAACGGCATTCGCATTCGTATTTATGGCACAAAAGGTTCAATTGAGTGGCGTAATGAAGATGCGGAGCGTTTCCAGCTTACGCTCGAAAGCAAACCACCGATGATAATTTCTAAAGGCCGCAACTATGAAGCAACACTTCCTTTTGGCAGCACAGGTCGTTTACCTGCGGGGCACCATGAGGGTCTGTATTACAGCTTCGCCAACATCTATGGCCCTTTTATCGACGATATTAAAGGAGAGGGCGGCGCCTACTACCCGAACATTGATGATGGTGTGCGGATAATGCATTGGTTAGACAAATGCTACGATTCCAATCAAAAGCAAGCCTGGGTTGAACTCTGAAACTAAAACTGTTGTGATCAATTTACTGATTTGTGATTCGTGTCTGAGCTGCCGGTTTTCAAAAAAATCAGCAGCCTCAGATACATTATCGTAACGGTGCTTATTTTGGCTAAAACGAGCAGCTCGAATAAAGTGAACAGCAAATGTCTGGAGGGCGTATGAAATCGATCGAAGCGGAAATGAAGGGTAAAATCGCCATTGTCACCGGCGGCAATACCGGCATTGGCTATGGCTGTGCTGAAGCCTGCGTGGACGCGGGCATGAATGTGGTAATTGCAGCTCGCAGGGAAGAGCTTGGCCGAGAGGCGGCTGAGAAACTGAGTGCACGTGGCGGCGGTGAATGTGTATTTTTCCGTTGCGATGTCGCGGACCCTGATCAGATTAAGGCTCTGGTAGACTTTACTGTGGAAAAATACGACAGGCTCGACGCCATGGTTAACAATGCCGGCTATGTACCCGCTCATCTTGATGCCTGTGACATGAGCGTTGAAAGCTTTCAAAATGTAGTTGCCACCAACCTGATGGGTCAATTCTACGGCTGCAAGTTCGCGATCCCGCATTTGCGCAAAACCAAGGGCGCGATCGTAAATATGTCCAGCATTCTTTCCAAGGTTGGGCAGGAGCAGACTGCAGGCTATTCTGCCACCAAAGGCGGAATTAATGGTATGACCCAGACAATAGCTATTGAAGAAGCCCGTCATGGCGTGCGCGTCAACGCTATTTGCCCCGGACACATCATTACGGATCTTTTCCTGAATGAAATGAAGAAAGTCGCGGATCCAGAAGCTTACGCAGAGCGCTGCAACAACTATTCCTGGTTTGGGCGCGGCGGCACACCGGAGGAAGTCGGCAAAACGGCATTGTTCCTTTTGAGCCCCTGGGCCAGCTATATAACAGGCGTCTGCCTGAATGTTTCCGGCGGGATGGAGTTTGGCACTATCCCAAAATATTATGCTTTTGACGCCTCGGCTGAAAGGATGAAAGATGAAGAAACCCGAACTGATACTTGATGCCGGAGCAGTTCTGGCTGAAGGACCCTGGTGGGATCCTGATATTCAACGTCTGTGGTGGATCGACGGGTTGTCCGAATTTGGTAGAGGCAACGATCTGCATTGTTTTGACCCGACCAGCCGGCAGGACAAATTCTGGCATATCGCCAAGCATATCGGCTGCGCCATCCCCACAAAGGATCAGCGGGTTCTGCTGGCACTACAGGACGGCGTTTACTATTTCGATTTAAAGACTGAAGCGCTTTCAGAGTTAAGTGATGTTGAGCGTGAAATAAGCAATAACCGCCTGAACGATGGCAAGGTGGATTCCAGAGGCAGACTTTGGTTTGGCAGTATGTCGATGACGGCAAATCAGCCTAGTCAAAAATTCGCGGTTACCGGCAGCTTTTATAGTCTGCTCAAGGACGGTACAATCACCAAATTCTTTGATGGTGTCGGAATTTCCAACGGTCTTTGCTGGAATCACAATGAAACATGCCTTTACTACGTTGATTCCACCAGTCAGTGTGTCTTTGCTTTTGATTTTGACGCTGAGGCAGGGTTGATTTCCAACCGCAGGGAGATAATCCGCATAGCTAAGGCGGAAGGCGTACCTGACGGCATGTGTATTGATACCGAAGGGAAACTTTGGGTCGCGCATTTCGGCGGCGGCATAATTTCGCGCTTTGACCCTGACACCGGTGAAAGGCTGGAAGCAGTTTCGTTACCTTGCTCCCAGGTTACCAGCTGCTGTTTTGGCGGACCGAATTATAGCGATCTTTATATTACAACTGCAAGCATTGGCCTGACGCCAAGCCAGAGAATGGAACAGCCTTTTGCGGGCAGTATTTTCTTGTACCGGCCGGGTGTTAAGGGGATGCCGCTAAATAAATTTT
>CAYPHB010000125.1:523-4940 GCA_964410445.1 uncultured Oscillospiraceae bacterium | reverse complement strand
GCCGGATTTCATTAATGAAGCAAATGACACCAGAGTTGAATTAGCTGGCAGAATTGTACCAATCGTGCTTGTATTTTATGCAATACGATTTATGCTCAAAAAAGAGGTGCGTCAGGTTCTGATCGGCCGACGTACCCGTTAACCAGCAGTGCTAAGATTTAATGCAGGAGGATTTAGGCATGGATAGTCAAAACATGGTCAAAGAAAACATTGATATTTTGTTTGAAAAACTGGAAAAATTCCTGAAAACTGAGACAGTAGTAGGTCAGCCAATTGTGATCGGCGATACCACACTGCTGCCGATAATAAGCATTTCCTTTGGTGCCGCTACCGGTGCGGGCTCTGGTTCCAGCAACGGCGACGCCAAAGTTGGCTCTGGCAGCGGCTCAGGCTCAGGACTCGGCTCAGCTGCTAAAGTATCACCGGCAGCAATTGTCGTAATCCGTAAAGATGAAGTCAGTTTACTGCCGATTAAAGACAAAGTGGGACTCTCAAATCTGATAGAAAAAGTGCCTGATTTGATGGATAAAATCGATACAATGCGGCAGAAGCAAAAAGATCAGCCGACAAAAGAACATACAGAAAAACAGCCTGATAGCAAGGCGGAAACGGATAATAACAGCAATACATGATAGATTCTAAAAAAAGCAGCGATAATGGTACGCCGTTAAAAATCAGTCGCGGCGGCCGTTATCGCCATGCCTGGTGGTCACTGTACATGCCGTGCTACCTTTTGATGTACACCTTAGTGGAAAAAGCAGTTCCCGGTAATAGCGATTACTGGGTTTCATACCTGCCAATAGACGATCGGATTCCTTTTATAGCAGAGTTTGTCTATTCTTATGTGCTCTGGTATCCCCTGTTGATTGCCGTCGCGCTGTGGCTGATTTTCAAGGACGCCGCCGCTTTCCGCCGATATATGTGGTCTATCATTATCGGTTTCACAGGCAGCACCCTGTTTTGTTTCTTGTTTCCCAATGGGCAAAACCTGCGCCCTGAGGTTATACCAGGCAACAGCCTGGCCGCGTTTTTGGTGCGCCAGATCCACCTGGCTGACACCAATACTAATGTTTTGCCAAGCGTCCATGTGATTGGCTCGTTTTGTGTTCTTTTCGCAATTCTGGATTCAGCTACAGTCAGCAAATTCTGGCGTGCCTGTGCTGCAATCCTGATCATCCTGATTAACTTGTCGACGGTATTCATCAAACAGCATTCAGTTTTGGATGTATATGCTGGTATCGCTGTCAGCGGTTTGTTGTACGTGCTGGTATACATCATTATACGGCGCTTTCAGGAACGTGCCGGAGCCGATGAGCAGGTTGATAATAAAAATCAGGTACAGGAAAAGGTAATGTCATGAGCATCAACCAGAAACGCCTGATCAACACCTTCAAGCAACTAGCCGCGATTGACAGTATTTCCTGCGCGGAGCGGGAAATGGGCGATTATGTCAAGCAGCTGCTGCAGGAGCTTGGCCTGGAAGTACAAGAAGACAATGCTGGCGAACTTATTGGTGGCAACTGCGGCAATATCTACGGATTTCTGCCGGGAGACTCTCAAAAAGAGCCGCTGTTATTTTGTGTTCATCTGGATACAGTGGAACCGGGAAAAGGCAAGCAGGCGATCGTTGCTGCAGATGGCATAATCCGCAGCACAGGTAACACAGTGCTCGGTGCCGATGACGCCACGGGCATTGCCGCTGTTCTGGAGGCGCTGCGGGCGATTCAGGAAAACGCTCTCCCCCACCGGCCGCTCGAGGTTTTGTTCACTGTAGCCGAAGAAATTTACTGCAAAGGCATTGAGCAGTTCGATTTTTCCAGATTGAGCTCACGTCAGGCTTATGTGCTCGATTTAACCGGCCCGCTGGGAACCGCTGCCCTCAGAGCGCCCACAATCCTTACCTTCACAGTGTCCGTCCGCGGTCGTTCCGCGCACGCGGGCTTTGCGCCCGAACAAGGCGTCCATGCCATCGCCGCTGCGGCAGCTGCTATCAGTGAACTGCGGCTAGGGCGGATTGATCTTGATACTACCTTGAATATTGGTTTGGTTGAAGGCGGCCGGGCCACAAATATAATTCCTGACAACTGTCAGGTTACCGGCGAAGTGCGCAGCCTGTCGCATCTCAAGGCCTTAAGTACGGCAGAAACAGTCCACAACATTTTTCGCAAAGAAGCTCAAAATTTTGGCGCAAAAATTGAATTCAATACCGGAATTCAATCTTTGGCTTATGCTACCGCTCCCAGCCACCCTGTAGTCAGCCGCTTTGAATCGGTCTGCCGGCAGCTGGGGCTGGAAGCGGTATTAGTCGATACCTTTGGCGGCAGCGACAACAACAGCCTGGCACAACGTGGCATTACAGGCATTGTAATTGCTAATGCCATGCACGAATGCCACTCAACCTCTGAATACACCACTATTGAAGAGCTGACAGGAATTGCCGGCATTACGCTGGCTTTAATGACTGATTAACCAGCGTCATTACTACCAGTCGTCACTACCATAAAGTTGCTTATGTCGCCGAACCTGTTACCGGTTTGGCGGAACCTGTAGCCGCCGGTTTTTTCGCTTCGGTAGGCTTGGTTGCATCTGTAGTCGGCGCTGTCGGCGTTGTCGGCGCTGTTGTCGGCAAAGGCGGGCCAACCTCAATTATTCCCTGAATCGCCCGGTAAGTACTAACGGCTACCAGCTCTTTCTCAAAGGTTTTACCGTCTTTCTGCCATAATTTATAAGAAGTCGCCTTCTGGCCTCTGCGCCCTTGACGGATTACTTTTTCCGTTCCCGGTGCCAGTTTATTGTTCTTCACAAACTTGGTTTCCGGCATTTTAATGTAGCCGTTATGTTCCGATTTAAGAACTATGCTTACGCCCTCCGGCAGCTTGCGGCCATAAACCGAAACCACAACATTGGGCTTGCTGAATGAAGCAACTATCGCGATTGGTGTCTCTGTATTGTTTTTGAATTTGAATTCCGGTGCCCGCCAGCTTACTGTGGCGTCCAAACCGATTTTAGTATAAGCGCTGGGCCAGGAATGGGGGCTGCGCTCAACGATTTCCAGATCCGCCATTAATGCAGCCTGGTATAGTGTGGTATTAGGCTGACAAATACCGCCGCCGAGTTCCTGAATTGTTATCCCATTTAAAATTCCGGGTGCCTCTTTGTAGCCTTTGGCAGCCGTGCGCTGCCCAAAAAATTCATTGAAAGACCAGGTTTCACCGGGTTGCAGCACGAGCCCATTAAGTCCTTTAATAATCAAAGAAATATTATGGTCGCGATTTCGGCTGCTGGAAGAACCAGCCAGAGTTTTAGCAGTAGAAACCAAGCCCAGTGAAGCTTCCAGTTCCGCCGGAGTCATCGCGGGCTCAACTACTTTGCCGTTCACCTCGCCGCTAACATTGAAATTACCGGCTTTCAGCTGATTCATCAGAATGCCAATCGCCTCTTCAGCCTCAAGTTCAAAACCTGGTTTACCGGCCACAACTTCGAACTTCTTAGCTTCCAGGTTAAAGCCGGTCGCCTTTGCCTCAACCACAGCTACTTCCAGGTCCTCAGCCGCTTTTCTAAAGGCAGCCCGAGCTTTGATCGGGTCAATTTCGCCTTTAAGTTTGAGATCCAGCGGCTGCAGCTTCAGAGCTTCTAAAGCGGCATACCGCTCCTGCAGCTGCTCTGCTTCAGTGGCCGCGGTGCTTTGCCGCCCGGTTGCCCAGGCCTGCTCGAGAATTTCTTTTGTATTGTATTGCAGCCCCGCCTGCTCAGGTGTCAACGAGATAACCAACGGTTTCTCGGCGCCATTAACAGTAAGCTCCGCCTTAAAATCCGCAGTCACCTGTTTTTCCCAGGCTTCCAGCCGCTCGGCAGCTTCCGCCCTGGTAAGGCCTGCTAAAGAAATGCCTTCAATCGAGATGCCTTCATAAAAGGTATCGACATCAAGCAAAGCCCGCAGGGCTGCTATGTCAATCTTCTGGGTCGAGCTGCTGTCCGAACTGCTGCCACCGGGCAAGTCGGTGATTTTTTCCAAATCACAGCCGGTCAAACCAACCGCAGCAACAATCAAAATAACTAAAGCGATCAGCAATGCTCTGTATTTATATGTAAAAGCCTTTTTCATTTTGAATCCCTCATTTCTGTCTACGCACATAGTGGTATGTATATAGACGTTTGACGGCTTGTTTTGTTCCACAATAATCGTCAAAAAGAAGTCAATTAAAGGCTATTATACAGAAAAATTTACCTTGTCACCGTTTAGCGGATAAAGTTCATCAGAATCTTTTTCTCCGGCTCAGGCGCTTCGATTTTTCCCTTGCCATTTTCAATTAATTTCAGCAGATAAGCCATATTCCGGCCTAAAACACGCATTGTCTGCATGCCTTCTTCATCCTGACTGGCCTCGCCCGGAGCACGGCCGAAAATAATGTTCCAA
>CAYPHB010000125.1:0-513 GCA_964410445.1 uncultured Oscillospiraceae bacterium | reverse complement strand
CCATTTATGCGTCCACCAGCTCCTGCAACTCCAATGTTCCAATAGTTTGAGCCAGGGATAAACATTTCGCTATATTGCAAATAATGGTTAAGCTGGTCAAAGCCGGGTACACCGCCGGCCCGCCTGACCGCCACAATGGCAGCTCCGACTTTATGACGGAACAGACCCTGGTTGGCGCCAACGTAAAAGGCGCGATCCAAAAAAGCTTTCATGGTCGCACCAATTTCGGCGTAATGGATAGGAGCGCCAAAAATAATACCGTCTGCATGCTTCATTTTCTGAATCCAACCGTTAACTTCATCATCAGTTATACAGCGTTCATTCCGGTTCCTGACGCAGGCACCGCAGGCTTTGCAGCCAACTATCGACTTGTCTCCAACCTGAATTATTTCTACCTCGATACCGTGGGCATTGAGTTCCTCTGCCACCAGCTTAATAGCCAGTTCAGTATTACTATTGCTGCGAGGACTACCGTTAAAAGCGACTACTTTCATTTTTCTGCTCCTGTTCTTT
>CAYPHB010000124.1:3684-4954 GCA_964410445.1 uncultured Oscillospiraceae bacterium | reverse complement strand
TTTATCATATTTGTGCCACAATTGATTGTTACACTGCTTTACAAGAATCCTTCCTTCCACACAATCATCTACAGAAAAGGCGCCCCCGCACAGGCGCCTTTTTTGTCGTTCAATCTCGGGGGTATCGCCTGGCGATAAAGTTCTGCGCGGTTGTCGTCTTACGCTTCAGCCTTATACATCCGTATCGACAAGTCCCGGCTTCAGCTCGGCAGCTTCTTCATCTGTCAAAACATCAACAAAAGAAGTGCGCAGCAAATTTTCCGCGTCGCAATCCTGGGCATAAAACCAGTCGCGCACAGCATTTTCTGTTTCTTCATCGGTGGCTAACGGAGCGTATGGATAGACGGCGATCACCTTCATTGTGACCCAGTCGCGAATTCCTGCTTTCTTTGTCGAATCAAATTTTCTCATTGGGACCTCCTTCTGGTTCAACCAGCCTGATATTTTAATTTTATAAATATAACAATATTTGCAGAGTTTAAAAACCGGCGTTGTTTTTATATTGTACAGCCCCCACTGTAATGAAAATATCACGCTTGTGACCATTTGTCCCACCAGAATTGGAATTTTCAGTCGCGTGCCACGGGTAAATCGTGTAAACTTGGGAGAAAGCCAGCAGCTAATTGTGGGCTTGCCAAGTAAAGAAAACTATCGGAGGAAATTGCATGTCAGAAATTATTGTTCAACCAGAAGCCGGCCGCCAATTTTGCACTGAGGCGTTTATGGCCCTGGACGTACCCCAAAAAGACGCTGAGCTTGTTGCTGATAACCTTGTGGAAGCTGAATTGCGCGGGCTTAGCTCACACGGGCTTTCCCGCACTATATTTTATGTTAACAAGCTGGCAGGCGGCGGTTTCAAACCCAATCCCGAAATCAGGAAAGTCCAGGAGCGCACCTCATCTGTTCTGTTTGATGCAGACAACTCTCTGGGCGCGGTTGCCGGCAAGCGGGCAATGCAAGCTTGTATTGAAAAGGCAAAACAAACAGGCATGGCCTGTGCCGCTGTCAAAAATGGCAACCACTTTGGCCTTGCCGCCTACTACACCATGATGGCGCTGGAACACGACATGATCGGCATCTCGATGTGCAACAGCGTTGCCAAAATGAGCCTGTTTGGCGGCATAGACCCTGTTATCGGTACCAACCCGATCAGCATTGCCGTACCGGCTGGCAACCACTGGCCCTTGGTTTTTGACGCTGCCACCAGCCATGTTGCTTTGGGCAAAATCATGGTAGCCGATATTGAAAATAAAAAGATTCCGGAAAACTG
>CAYPHB010000124.1:0-3674 GCA_964410445.1 uncultured Oscillospiraceae bacterium | reverse complement strand
AACTGGGCGATGGATTCTGAAGGTCAGCCGACAACAGATCCTAAAGCTGCCTTGAAAGGAGCTTTATTGCCTTTCGGCGGCTATAAGGGTTCCGGTCTGGCGATCATGGTAGACGTCTTCACCGCTGTGCTCAGTGGCGCTGAATTTGGCATGCATACCCAGGAACTGCGTTCCGACCCGGAAATCGGCCAGGGCGTCGGCTTCTGGTTCGGTGCTATCGACATCGCAGCTTTCCAGGATCCGGCATATTTCAAAACCCGGATGGATCAGATGATCGATGAATTCAAAGCAACCCGCAAGGCACCGGACACAGCTGAAATCCTGATGCCGGGTGAACCTGAATTTGTAATTAAAGAAGGTCTGCTCAAGACCGGTTTCCGGATTGGCCCGGGTGTACTCAGCAATCTGGTATCGATCCGTGACCGTTATAACCTGAAAACAAACCCGGAAGATTGGGTGCGTAACTAATCTAAATACACCTTCGCTTTAAGTTGAAATTATCGAAAAAAACACCGGTCCAGCATCAACTGGGCCGGTATTTTTTGCGGCAAACTGGTAATTTTTGACAGCAACCGGCAATTTTTAGAAACACATGAACAATATTCAGCAAAAAGGCTCGGAATTTATGCCTGTCAGATCTTTAATCACTTCACCGGCGATTATCAGACCTGCCACAGAAGGCACAAAAGAAACACTGCCCGGGACCGAACGTCGTTTGGTTCCAGTGCGAGCGGTACAATGTACGCAAGGTTCTTCGCAGGAATATACTACTTTAAGCGCCGTTACGTGGCGTTTACGCAACTCACGGCGCATTACCCTGGCCAGCGGGCACATTGTGGTTGCGTAGATATCCGCGATTTCCAGCCGTGTTGGATCCAACTTGTTGCCAGCGCCCATGCAGCTGATCACCCTGATGCCAGCCTTCTGCGCATTGGTAATCAAATCGATTTTCGCCGAAACGGTGTCAATCGCGTCCACGAGGTAATCGATCTTGCCGCCAATGGATTCGTGAAAAGCTAAAACATCTGCCCAGGCAACCTGATGGCCGGGGCCATCCGGCTGTGGTGCAGCTGCATTTGCATCAGCATTTGCATCTGGCTTCGGGCACTCTGTATCTGCATCTGGTCTCGGGCACTCTGTCTCTGTCGCTTCAATGTCGTCTTCAGTAGTTTTACCCGGCAACGGCGGCGCCTGGTAAAAGCGCTGCCAAACAGTAACTTCAGCCTCAGGATTAATCGAGAGGATCCGTTCTTTCATCACTTCCACTTTTGAGCGCCCAATGGTTTCGCGGGTGGCGTGCAGCTGGCGGTTAAGGTTAGTTAGACAAATCAGGTCATCGTCAACCAGCAGAAACTTGCCAATGCCGGACCGGACCAACCCTTCTACGGTAAAGCTGCCAACCCCGCCGACGCCGAATACGGCAACGCGGCTCTGGCTTAATTTTGCTAACGCTTCACTACCGAGTAGCAGCTCTGTTCTGGAAAATGCATGCATATATATTTCCTTTGGCTAAATCCTGGTTATTGCGGCATCGACATCCCGATTTGGGGAAAATGGCGCCCGGTGGCTATTGATATTTGAAAAACTATAAACTCCGGTAAAACGATAAATATATTAACCGATCCGGTCATTGCTGGCAAACTAGTCAAAATGGCGTAAAATAGATATGTTAGTTTCACTGAAAATGCACCAGAGGAGAAATTGGCAAATGAAGAAAGACTATCCCTATTACGAAACAACTGAATTTGCAGATTTACGCATAATGACAGAAAATGTCGCCCGTAAATACCCGAATAGGGTTGCAATTTCTTATAAAATTAATCCCCACGATCAAGAAACAATTAAATTAACCTATGCTGAAGCGCGAGAATACATTCGCAGCATTGGCACCGGTTTAATCGTTTTGGGTTGCCGTGACCAGCACATCGCTCTGGTTGGCGAAACATCCTGCGACTGGATTTGCACCTATTTCGCGTTGATGTCAATCGGCAGTGTTGTTGTGCCGATTGATAAGGACCTGCCGCCAACAGAAATAGCTGACATCCTGGTTACTGCAGAGTGTACAGCGGTGATTTACAGCGAGGCTATCGAAAGTAAAATTGACACTGTTAAGGAAAAAGTGCCGGCGCAAATTAAAGTGATCTGCATGGCTGGAGAAACAAAAACACACGGCCACTTGAATCTAGCCACGATCGCGATGGAAGGCAAAGCCCGTCTGGAAGCCGGTGACACCAGTTACGATGATTACGAAATAGACCCCGACCGGCCGGCTGCCATCGTCTTTACATCCGGGACAACGGGTAAGGGCAAAGGCGTTATGCTTTCGCAGACCAATATAGTTAGCGACATGACTAACGGTATGTATCTATTCGCGATAACGCCCAAAACAATCGCTCTTCTGCCGCCGCATCATACCTTCGGTTCAACTGTTATTTTTGTCGGTCATTTTGCCCAGGGTTCAGAAATATATATTTCCAGCGGGTTGCGTTACATTGCAACTGAAATCCGCGAGCAACAACCTTCGCACTTAATTGTCGTGCCACTGTTTTTGGAAAAGCTGCATCAGAAACTATGGCAGACAGTGAAGGAAAAAGGCAAAACTAAACAGCTCAAAAGCCTATTCAAAATCAGCAATAATCTGCGAAAAATCGGCATCGATTTGCGCGGATCATTGTTTGGCAGCATTCGAGCTGCCTTTGGCGGCAAACTGGAAATGGTTATTTGCGGCGGCGCTGCTTTAAGGCAGGATTTCATCGATACTTTCGACAGTATTGGCATCACAGTGCTGAATGGCTACGGCATCACCGAATGTTCCCCCCTGGTTTCCTGTAACCGCAATGAGTACCAAAAGAAAGGCAGCGTTGGTATGCCGATCCTGGAAGAAAAAATCAGAATCGACTCACCGAATGAAAAAGGTGAAGGCGAGATCTGTGTTAAAGGTCCAAATGTAATGCTCGGTTATTATAAAGATCCTGAAGCGACAGCGGCCGCGTTTGATGCTGATGGTTACTTTCGCACCGGCGACTTTGGACAGCTTGATGAAGATGGCTGGTTGTATATAACCGGTCGGCTCAAAAACCTTATAGTATTCAGCAATGGCAAAAATGTCTATCCCGAGGAGCTGGAAGCGGGAATCGCTGCGATCCCGGGCGTTGAAGAGGTTGTAGTTTATGCCGGCGAAAGCCGTTCCCAGAAAAACCGTGAGGTAATCGTAGCCGATATTTTCCCGGATTATGACTGGCTCGCAGCCAATGGCCTGAATGCGCAGGAATACTTTGACGCAGAAATCCGCAAATATAACAGCAGCGTCGTTTCGTACAAGGCAATCGGCCAGGTTAAAATCCGCGAGACTGAATTTGAAAAGAATACGTCACGTAAAATCGTCCGCTTCGCCATCAACAAACAAATTGAGTAATGGCTGCTAATCGTCAACGATTTTGTGGGTAACGGCAAATTCGTTGACATTAATTACTGAGCCGTTATCCAGAGTTATTTTGATTGTGTAATCGGTGATTAAGGCAGTTCCGAGGCCGATAATTGCCGCTACCGGGGCGATAACCAGTCCGATTGTGCCAACTGTTAAAGATACACTTAGAATCACGCGCTCATTTTTTTCGATTCAGCGCCTGTCTGGCTCATTACTTTTTGGATTTTTTCTTGTTCAAACATAGTTA
>CAYPHB010000123.1:0-4981 GCA_964410445.1 uncultured Oscillospiraceae bacterium | reverse complement strand
ACCGTTCGTCGATTAATAAAACAAAGCCGCGGTCCTGTTCGCTGCGGATAACACGCCCGGCTGCCTGCTGCACCCGGTTGAAACCGGGGTACTGATAGGCGAATTCAAAGCCGGCGCCGAGTTTTTCGCCAAAATACTGGCGCTGAATCTCGCGTTCAGGACTAAGCTGGGGCAGCCCAACGCCGATAATCACCACACCTGAAAGCTGCTCGCCAACTAAGTCGATGCCTTCACTGAACTGACCGCCAATCACAGCGACCCCTACTAAAGTGCTATTGCCATAAGTACTGAACGCCTGCAAAAAGGCGTTTTTTTCCAGATCCGTCATTTTTTGCTTTTGAATCAGCATTTTAATTGGTGGGCGCTCGGAACGCGGCGCTGAATTAACCAACTCGTGCTGCAACAGGGGACGAAACATCTTCAGGTAGGAATAAGAAGGTACGAATATCAGGTAATTGCCAACCTTTTGAGTTACGGCAAGCGCTGCCTGACGGGCGATTGCCTGCACTGTCGCTGTCCGATCCTTGAACAGAGTTGAAAGCTGCGTATTGCGCATCAGCAGCAGGTTTTCTGACGGAAAAGGGGAGGGCAGTTCAAGGCATTCTGTACTCTGACTGGCTTCGCGCCCCACTGTGATTGACTGATAGTAGGACATCGGGTGCAGCGTTGCTGAAAAGAATACGACCGCATGTTTATTTTCAATTTGCTGCCAGAGGAAATCAGCTGAATCCAGACACAGGAGGCTGATTTCAAGGTCATGCGAGGCCTCAGAAGTGTAGGTTGTGACATAGGCAGATTCAGCATATTCTTCACAGACTTTCAGGAAGAACAGCAAGGAGAAATAGGTGTCTAGAACCAAGCGCCGCTGTTGTAAATCGCTGCCCATGTCAATTAGAGTCCGGCAATCCACAGTTACACGATTTATCAACGAGTTCAGGCTTGCAGGTCGCGAACGGATTGCCCGAAAACCGGCGCTGAGCATGACATCACCGGCACGCATACTTTTCTCCAGAGTCTCAATTGTAGTTTCTTCAGTTGCCAGGCCGTTCGCGGCTTTCTCGCAATAGCTCATCAGAATGCGCAGACTAAGGTCGAGCGGAGCATATCTGCCTTTTACAGCGGCAGCTGTTTCCCGAATATCCTGCCAGCTGACGCGGGCGGTGAACATTTCCCGGGCTCGATCCGGCAGATTATGCGCCTCATCCACCAGCAACAGGTCGTGTTCATCCTCGTTACCGAAAAATCGCGCCAGCCGTACGCGGGGATCGAAGGCATAGTTGTAATCGCCGATTACCACATCAGCGTAAAGTGAGAGATCAAGTGCCAGTTCAAAGGGGCAGACTTTGTGACGTTGAGCTGCTTCGCGCAGAACTTCTTCAGTTACCGCTTCTACAGTCAGCAACTCATTCAAAGCCTGCGGCAGGTTGTCATAATAATGCAGCGCCAGCGGGCAAGTGCGGTTATCACAAAAATGCTCCGGCTGCAGGCAGATTTTCTCTTTGGCTGTCAGGGTAACGCTGCGCAGCTTCATCCCGGCATTGCGCAGGTCAGCGCAGGCTTTTTCGGCTGCCAGGCGGGTGGAGGTCATTGAAGTCAGGTAAAATACGCGGTCGATATAGTGATGGCTGAGCGCTTTGACCGCGGGATACAGGACAGCCATTGTTTTGCCGATGCCGGTGGGCGCGCAGGCGAACAGTGATAGACGATGGCGGGCTGCGCCGACAACTTCCTTCATCAGGCGTTTTTGGCCATCGCGCAAGTCTGGGTAAGGAAAGCGAACTTTTTTGCCGGTGGCGTCGCGCTGCCGCATCCAATCCCGGGCGCTAAGCGCCAGCTTTGACCAAACCTGCAGGGAATTGCTGAGAAATTCGTCCAGCCCTGCCACGTGAACCTGACGGTTTAGAAATAATGTTTCGCCAGTGTCAACTGCCACATAAGCAAGCACAGCATAAACCGGCTTCACGGGCTGATGCAGCCTCACATATAAAGCCGCGTAAAGCAGCGACTGCGCCCAGTGCACACGTTCACCGTCCGGCGGTAAGTTCTCCGGCAAGCCCAAATACGATTTCGCTTCTACAACCAAAATTCGATCCTGCTCAATAACTACAGCATCGCAGCGACCGGAAATGCTGACGCGGGCGGTATCCAGCAGCTCAGTAGCTTGTAGGGAGAGCTCGTTTTGCACTTCGGCTGTCGGGTATTGCGTACGCAGCTGCTCAACAAAACGCTGATGCGTGCGAATGCCGGCAATCGCTGTAACCGGTCCGTAGCTATGCCCTGCGAGGCCGCCGCTGCGGTAAACAGCTTCAGCCAGAACCCGGACAGATACTTTTAGATTAATTAATTCAGCTGATTCAACTTCAGCCAGGGTTTGGTGCGACAAAAAAGCTCTCCTTGTGAATAACAAAACCAGAAAAATATAGTCTTGTAACATTATATAGATTTTCCCGGGCATCAGGTAGGTTGGTTCGCTGCTTTCGACATTTGCCTGAACACCGCTATAATGTAAACAAATCATAAATAGATACAGACTGAACCCATTGATTTTTACTTCGAAAGTTGAGGTTTGCAGCGTGGAAGTTGGCATTAAGTTTTTGTGGAAAGACCAGATTGTTGATCGAAATCAAGTAACAATTGATATATTCGACCGGGGTTATAACTTTGGTGATGGGATATACGAGGTTATTCATATTTATAATGGTAAGCTTTTTACCTGCCGGGAACATCTGGAAAGGCTGTTTAACAGCGCCGCAAAAATTGAACTGAATTTAGGAAAAACATTTGAGCAGGTGAATGAACTGGTTAATAAACTGGTGCAGACAAACGAAGTTGATCACGGTCATTTGTATCTGCAGATAACCCGTGGTGATAACGATCTTCGTTGGCATGGTTTCAGATTTTACGCTGACCAGGAAGCTGTGTTCCACGGTTATACTTGTAAATATCCGAGAAATACAGCAAAGATAGAAACACCAGTGAACGCGATCACAACAGAGGATCTGCGTGGCAGCATGTGTGACGTTAAGAGCCTGAATCTGCTGCCCAATGTCCTGGCGATGCATCAGGCCCAAAAACAGAACGTGCAAATGGCTATTCTTGTACGTGATAATATCGTGACTGAAGAAAAATCAAACAATGTAATCATCGTCAAGGATGGCATTTTATACACCCACCCGGACGGGAAACATATCCTGCCGGGAATCACCAAACTTGTAATTAAGCGAATCTGTCAGCAGACAGGGATTCCCTATATCGAAAAGGCTGTGACACTCGAGGAATTGTACTCTGCTGATGAGGTACTTACGGTCAGCACAAATGCTGAAGTTGTTTCCATAAAATCAATCGATAATCAGCCGATTGGCAACGCTGATCGGGGCGAAGTCGCCAGGCGAATCCAAGAGCTGTATGAAGATGAAATTGTGAAAAGCTGCGGCGGCATATTCAATATGAACGGTTAGAGCGTTGCGTCTAGTAAATTCTGCTTTTTATTCTTGTTCAATTTTAGTTTCCGGAACCGCGACTCCATCATAACGTCGTGTCATTAAAAAACAAATAACTGCCGCGCCGATCATCACAAAACCGGAACCGGCAAACCACTTATCGGGGCCGATAACTTCTGTGACTGGGCCAGCCAGTAAAAGCCCAACAGGCATGGCAAATGTCATCAGGGTCAGGAAGAGGGAAAAGACTTTGCCTAAGCTTTCAGGCGGCGTGCTTTCTTGAATATAAGCTGTTAAGGGAACGTTAAAGAAAGTGCCGGAACCACCCATAAAGAAACAACAGACTACAAACAGCCAAAAACCGCTGCGGGGCAGCAGGCCGCTGACCAGAGCAGTTGCACCAAGCGTGCCGATAGCAAGTGAGATCATTAAAAATCGCTTTCGGACTCCGCCCCATATTCCCATGATCAGTGATGAAACCAATAAGCCGGTGGAAAAGACGAGTTCGACTACGCCATTGTGCCAGGCTTCACCTCCAAAATGCAGACGCACCAGTAATGGAAACAAAGCTCCCAGCGGCATATAAATAATGGTTGACAGAATCAAGGCGGGCAGAGTTGCCATGAGCGGCTTGTTTTGACGCATGACTTTGAAACCCTGCTGGAAATCGGCACGAAAGTCCGGCTTTTCAGCAGTACGTGGCAGATCCGGTATCGTAATAAACAGCAGACAAATAATCGCGAAAAACGCGCCGAAAATATCCACCAGCATTATGCCTGCTATTGGAATTATGCCCATGAGCACGGCACCCAGCACCGGTCCCAGCATTGTGGAAGCAGATACGACAAGGTTTCCCCAACCGCCTGCTTTCATCAACATATCCACTGGTACCAATAAAGGAATAGCAGCCTGCAGGGCAGGGGCATGGAAGGTATTGCCCAGGCCTCTGATAAAAAGCACCACATATATGAACCATATGGGCGGAGCCGGAGTAAAAATAAAGGCTGCTCCCAGAACAATACTGGAGAAAGCGACCAGCCCGTCCGCCAGCATCATTACTGTCCGGCGATTATAACGGTCGATCCAGACTCCGGCAAAAGGTCCTATCAGCATATTTGGCAAAAAACTGACAATTGAGGCCAGCGTTAAAGTAATAGCTGACTCTGTTTTAATTGTCAGCCACCAGATAACCGCGAACTGAACCGCGGCTGAACCCAACAGCGAGAACGCCTGACCGGCATAGATAAGTGCGAATTGTTGCTTCCAGTTTTGTTTCATAGACATCTTTCCGAATTGAGATTTAGTGGTAAAACGAATGCAATTCATGGCGAAACAATTTGATGAATACTATTTGCTTCGAGATTTTACCACTTTTCTCTGGAGTTCGCGCTAATTCCCAAAATATAAATCTTCAGCATCTTAATAATGCTGATTGATATAAACAAAAAGGCACAACTCTCCTTAGATGGAAGTTATGCCTTTATTTTGGTGCGGGAAACAGGACTTGAACCTGCATGACCTCACAGTCACTAATACCTGAA
>CAYPHB010000122.1:0-5057 GCA_964410445.1 uncultured Oscillospiraceae bacterium | reverse complement strand
GTGGTCAATGGCGCTGGCGGGTTACGGTAGATGATCTGAATCGGATAAACCAAAACCTGTTTCGCTCATTTAACAGGCTGTACTGGCGTGCCAACAGCACCCAGGCCTTAAGCACAACACCCAGGCCTTAAGCACAGTAACCGGTTCCGAAATCGCGGCAACACTTGTAGCAGATTCGTAAATTGCATATAATGTTAACTTGTTGTGACAAAATCCTGCCTGCGCTCAATTCCGGGCACGATTACTCGACTTATTGTCTTTATAGAAAGGACGTGCAAACGGAACATGGCAAAACGCTCATTTGCCAAAACAAGCGTCAAGGCGAAACCCTATTCCTTTTTTATTGTGGTGGGGATCATTCTGCTGAGCTTACTGCTTGTGATATTTGGCATTACCATCCCCGTCCCCGGCCAAACTGAAGACCTCGAGCTCAAAGGAGCGCAGGATATCCGTTTTGGTATTGATATCAGCGGTGGTGTGGAGGCTGTCTTCGCACCTCGTGACTTCGAAGGGATACCAACAGAAGCGGAGCTCAACTCAGCCCGCTCTATTATCGAACTTCGTTTGGACAAGAATAATATCTTTGACCGGGAAGTAACCACCGATAGCGGCAGCGGCCGTATCCTGGTGCGTTACCCGCACAAATCAGGTGATACACCTTCCAGTGCCGGTGAAGCCTTACAGGAACTAGGCGAAACCGCTTTACTTACCTTTAAGGATCCGGATGGCCAGGTTGTGCTTTCCGGCGCGGATGTTGTTTCCAGCAGCCCTGCGGTTGACACTAATACAAGTGCTCCGATTGTCCAGCTGGAACTTACTTCTGAAGGCGATAAGAAGTTTTTTGAAGCCACCACCCGACTGGTTGGACAACCCATCAGCATCTACATGGACGAAACGCTGATTTCAAATCCTGTTGTTCAGCAGCCTATCAGTGGCGGTAACGCAGTTATTACAAATATCGGCAGTGTGGAAGAGGCAATCGATCTGGCTAACAAGATCAACGCCGGTGCATTGCCGTTTGCTCTGCAGGCCATCAGCAGCAGCCAAATCAGCCCGACTTTGGGCAGCGAAGCGCTTAAAGTTATGACAACCGCCGGCCTCGTTGCGTTCCTGCTAATCTGCGCTTTCATGATTCTCTACTATCGGTTACCAGGTGTTGTTGCCTGTTTCGCGCTGCTTGCCCAGGTAACCGGTATACTGCTGAGCATCTCGATCCCGCAGCAAACCCTTACCTTACAGGGCATTGCCGGCATCATACTCTCAATTGGTCTGGGCGTAGATGCCAACATTATTATCGCTGAACGTATCAAAGAAGAGATCCGCTCCGGAGCCAGCCTGAGTACAGCACTCAATAATGGCTTCTCGCGGGCTTACTCGGCAGTACTCGACGGCAATGTTACCGTTGCAATTGCCGCTATTTCACTTATGGTTTTCGGCTCCGGCCAAATGTATTCCTTTGGTTACTCGCTACTGTCCGGTGTCATTCTAAATGGCCTGATCGGTGTCTTCGCAACCCGATTGATGACAGGGTCGCTGAGCAGCTATAAATCGCTGCGCAACCCCTGGCTATATGGCGGAAAGCGGGTGCAGGCATAATGTTTCGTTTTTATCAGAAGCGCAATATATTCTTTACCATATCATCTGTAATCATTATCGTCGGCATCCTTTTCACGCTGGTTTTTGGCGTTGAGTTGGATATCCAGTTCAAAGGCGGCAGTATTCTCAAATATTCTTTTGAAGGCACTGTTAACGTTGAAGAAGCCGCGGCGGTAATCAGCGAAGCAATTGGCGAGCCGGTTTCATGTCAGGAAACAACCTCACTTGGAGGCACCGGCAGATCACTGGTCGTCAATGTGGCTGGTGCCGAAGCGCTGCTGCCTGAGCAGCAGATAAAGCTGGAAGAAGCTCTGAAAACAAAATACCCGCAGCTTGCTTTTGAGCTCGAAGAGGCAAACCTGGTTGATCCCTTTATTGGCGCTGAGTTTTTCCGTCAGGCTATTTTGGCCTTATTGGTAGCCTCGGTCCTGATCGTACTCTACGTCTGGTTTTCCTTCAGGAGCATTACCGGACCTTCAGCCGGCGTGTTCGCGCTAATTGCCTTAGTGCATGATGTTTTCGTCGCTTTCCTCGTGTTTGTTGTTCTAAGAATACCTATCAACGAAACACTAATCGCAGTAATCTTGTCTATTCTGGGTTTCTCGGTTAACGACACCATTGTTATTTATGACCGTATCCGTGAAAACACAAGGTTAAGCGGCGGCCGCATACCTCTCGACGAATTGGTTGACCAGTCAATCAACCAGTCACTGACAAGATCAATCAACACAAGCATTTGCGTTGCAGGCGCTGTGCTCGTAGCCTACATCTTCGCGCTCGTCTATGGCATCAACAGTATCCAGGATTTTGCCCTGCCGATGCTTGTTGGTACTATAAGCGGTGCTTACTCCACAGTCTGCCTCGTTGGACCACTCTGGGTAATGTGGAAAACCCGTAATGGCCGCACCGGCTACGAAAGCTGAAACTGAATTGGTCAACAATAGCCGATAAGGCGAGAGACAAGGTATATCGACAGAACTTTCGTGACAGGAGTCGGTAAAGTCGAGACAAGGAGAATATCGACAGAAATTAACGTATATGAGCCAGTTGTTTTAAAAGCAACTGGCTCATTTTTTCGAAAGAAATAATAGGCTAAAAGGAATTCTTGCTGACTGCTTCAACAGTTCACGAAAAGTTCAAGCCTGAAAACTCAGAATCCACGGCCACCGCCACCATGGCTGCGACCGCTGCTGCTCGTATGGGTTGTACTACGGCCTGAGAAACCACCGCCGCTTGGGGGTGGGGGAGGCGGGGGTAAACGCCGGGTGGTTACATAAGAATCAATCAAATTATCCGAAGTGACACCCATATTTACAAGACTATTACTGCGGAATTCAAAAACATTGGGTCGCGGTTTGCCTTTGTAACTGCTGCGAGTGGTACCAAAGAAACCAAGGCTACTGCCGCCTGCACCCAGTAAACCCAGAATACCGTCAACTACTGAAAGACTGCGTGGCTGGTCTTCAGGTTCTTCATACTGGTCTGAAGGAATACCTGCTTGCAGAAAAACCTCTGTTTGATTCAAAAATCCTTTAGTAGCGCCAAAGTTGTCGCCTGTAGGCAGCCCACCATCAAAGACGGCATCCAGCACCTGTTCGATCCGCTGATCCGTCAGGTACTTGATTCCACTTCCGGATGTGGATATATAAGCCTCGCGATTATCGTAATCCAGCAGAAAAAGGATGCCGTCACGATCCGGCCCTACGCCGTAACCATTAAAATCAAAGTAGTCATCAGCATAATCCCGAGACGATTTACCACCAGTATCGGTTGTCGTCACGATTACTATGTCCATCTGGTATTGAGCGCCTAGCGCCGCCGCTTCCGCTTGCAGTTGCTGCGCCTGTTCTGCAGTAAAGAAATTGGCCTGGTCAACAACCAGACGGCTGGAAGCCAACAGGGGAGCTCCATTGGCGATTTGGTTACTGCCGGTTATCCAGACAACCAACAGCAACAAAGCAAGCAAGAGGCTACTGACAAGCCGATAACGGGCAAAAGCTGAAAATTCTTTAGTTTTATTAGTACTTATCATTTTCCTCACCATATAAAGTACCCGCCCACAAGAACAAGCAGAAGAACAATGAGACCAATGATGAGCGATGTAAACGATAATTTTTTATTGTCAACTGGCAGTTCGCCAAAAGAGCGGCCTGTCTGGCCGTTTACAGCATAAATGTATTTTTTGCCGCGATAATCATAAGTCAGCATCCAGGCTGGCATGAGCGCATAATCCCAGCCTTTTACTTTCAGATCAACCTGGTTGCGCTCCAAATCAACTTTGTCGAAGCCGCCGATCACTTCCTGAACAAGTACATTGGTGTAATTTTGCGCCTGGTTTTCAATTATCGGCTCAACTTCCTGGCGTGGGATCTCAAATTTCTCGGCAAAGAATCCGCTCAAATATGACATCGAAAAGGGAGCTGCCTTACGCTCGTCATAGGGCGAAAGAGAATCAATCAACTTACGGTCGAACTTACGGATAGCCGCCTCGTGGATGTGGTCAATATCAATCGTACCTTGTCTTGCTATCTCATAAATGCTGGTTTCGGTATTTTGCACCTGGCCGGTTTGCCAGGTTCGCACACGCTCTCCCTTGCCGGCAATATCAATTTCTGCCTGATAGTTAGCCATCCAGAAGGGTAAATAGACGCCCGTAATTTTCTCGAGTTGTGAGGAACTGTAGAAAGATTTAGGTACGAAGCGACGTGACCTTGCCCATTTAAGGAATGCCGCTTCCGCTTTTTCGCGATCGTAGGTAAACGGGATAATCCGTGTAGGCCTGTTTTCACCGGTCAGGCGGTCGGTAATAAGTATTGGGTTGTGGCAATAATAACAAAAGGTTGCGGAGGTTGTGGCGTCAGTCATAACTTCAGCTCCGCAGCTGTCGCAAACATAGCCGGCGGCTGTTTGCAGCAAAGAGGCTTCCTCGGCAGCTGCCTGCTCTGTCGCTTCAGAAAGTTCAGACGCTTCAGCGCTTATGGCGGCAGCTGTTTCAGCTTTCGCGGCAGCGGTAAGCCTGGCCGCTTCTGCTTCCTCGGGGGTTGCTGCAGCTGCCGCAGCTGCCTCAGCCGCTTTAGCTTCGGCACGTTTACGATCAGCCCGCTGTTCAATTGCCTGCAAAACAGCCGCCAAGTCCTGAGCAGTAAACTCGCTCAGGCAATAACGGCATTTTGATTTCTGCAGTTCGGGATTAAATTGAAGTCCACCACCGCAATTTGGACATTTAATGGTTGCTGTTGCCATATAACTCCATCCAAATAAAGACACAATCGGCGGGCGGTCCGTTTCCGGACTACCCGCCGGCTCAAGACATTATTCTTGTTGGTGACCGCAGTTGGGGCAGAATTTCGGTTTGATGGGACCGAGATTGTGGCCGCAATTGGAGCAAAACTGGTCTTTGGGGCGTTCGGTGCCGCAATTGGCACAGAACTTGCCGTTATTATTCTCATGACTGCAATTGG
>CAYPHB010000121.1:0-5122 GCA_964410445.1 uncultured Oscillospiraceae bacterium | reverse complement strand
TCAGCGCCTGTCTGGCTCATTACTTTTTGGATTTTTTCTTGTTCAAACATAGTTATAATTCATTCCTTTCGCTTCGCTCAGGCACAAAAAGTCATTAAAATATTGCGCCGACCTCAGTTAATCACTAACTTCAAATCCGGTTTGTCATTCAATCGACTACGAATTCAGTTTGCCAGATTTTGCCGCCGCCGGTTATCTCCAAAGTGTATTTGCCTTGCTCCGAAAACATCGGCACTCGCCATTCCCAACTGACTCTGCCCTCATTGTCGGCAGTTTTGGCTTCCATGCCCGCAACTCCGCCGGCACTTTTACCAATTTTCAGCAGGATGTCGTAAGTGACACCCGGCTCGGCAATAATGCTTATAGATGCTTGTTGACCAAGCTTTACCGACTTGGTAAAACTTACTACCTCAAAACCCGGCTCCGTGCTTACTGTGGTTGTTACAGCAGTTGTAGCCCAGCGCTCTGTTTCATCCGGTCCCCGTGTCTGCTTAGTAATACCGCCAGTGGAGTCGGAACCGATAATTCCCACAGCCGCGATTACGCCGACAATCAAGGGCCATAAATCCATTTTTCGTCTTGGAGTCGCCAAAGTCGCTCACCTGAAATGTGAAGATTTCTCCCAGCGGATTGTTCAGTGATCCATCCCGATCCGGCGCAACTGGTCAACTATCTGGCCGCGTCCCGCCACCCGGGTGGCGCCCAGTTCAATAAAGGCGAGCTGATCTTCGAGGCTGGCGACTTCGCCGGTTGCTTTGACGCCACAACGACCGGCAACAGCATCAACCAGCAAAGCTACATTATGCATGGTGGCACGGCCGGGGCCAAAGCCTGTAGAGGTCTTAACAAAACGCACACCAGCCTGAATAGCAATTTCAACCAGTTGACGCATCTGGTCATCCGTAAGGTAACCAACTTCAATTATTGCTTTAACATATACTCCGAATTCAGCGCACGTGCAAACAACAGATTCAATATCGCGCCGGACATAATCATAATCGCCGTCAAAAAAGCGCGCCAGATTAATCACCATGTCAATTTCGTTGGCGCCGTCCAACAAAGCCTGTTTTGTTTCGGCTGTTTTAGCTTCGATAGTAGTCGAGCCGTGAGGATAACCAATAGCGGTTTGAATGTTGCGGCCACTGCCCTGCATTTGTTCAGCCGCGAGCTTTACCCAGGTTGGATACACAACAACAGAAGCAAACTGGTAGCGGCGCACAATGTCACAAGCCTCAATAACATCTCTCGAGGTGCAGTTCGGGTTCAAAGCCTTGGTATAATCGATCATCGAACAGATTTTCCTCAAAGCAACTTCATCTTCCGGATACTTCAGCAACTTAACCATGGGTACCGCCTTTCCTTCAAACAGATTCTTCTTATCTGATTATTCAAACAGACTTTTCTCAAATGAATGCTTAAATTAATTGAATTTTCAATGGCCTTTGATATGCATTTTCCGCCAAAAGCAGATAATTCAGTTTACTACTTGGCGCTGCGCATCACCAGCGGCAACAGATGCTCAGCAACGTCGGCGTCCAGTGTAGTCAGCCAATGCAGGAATGGCTTTACTAAATCCCAGCGTTCCTTAAAACTGACAGGACTTTCCGCAATTGCCTGAAACTCCCGTACCCGGGCCAATATCGCCGCGAAATCTGCTTCCTGCGCGAAGGCGCATTGCTTCATTTCGTTTATTGTGTTCTCAAAAAGTGTATTTGTACTCATGACTTTCTCCACCACCTTTGTCAGTTGAACATAGTCGCGGCACGTTTTGGTTTGCTGATTCGATTTAAAAATGCTCAGCTTGCCGAGAATCATCTCAACATCATCTAGATAAAAACCGGTGTATGAACCCATCAAGCCGCCATGCCAGCCGGGAATCACTTCCTGGTATATGGCGGTAGCTTCATCACGTATCCTCCTGGCCAGGTCAACATCGCGATAGTTTAACGCATCCTTGCATTTTTGGATCAAGGAATCACATTTTTCCAGGGCCGTGTCATTTATCACCGATTCACAATTCATCTGCTGTCTCTCCTGAAATGTCTTGTCACTTTACTCTGTTAATTCGTTACATTACTTTGAGTATAACAAAAGTTATTAGATTACTCAGCAGTTCGAGGAAATTTTATATTGTTATTTTCAGATCATGTTTCATACGGTATACTTGAATAACCAATAAATATTCCATAAATCAATAAATAGCAGAGCGGATTCCATTAAAACTGAATGGGTTGTGATTTAATGTTATCGCGTCGCAGTGACTTCAGTCCGCGAATTGTTTTACCATTGGTTTTACTTCATCTAGCCTACGGCTTGCTTTACATTTGGCGTGCCGAAGGCGTCACTTGGCTGTACGTACTGCTTGCCCTGGTCTTAATTTATTTACCGGCGATGACTTTAGGCAGGCTGGCTGGTTTACTCTCCGGCTTGTTTTTTAGTGTTGTTATCGCTGCGAAACTTATTCTTCAGCAATTTTCGGCAGCTTCAGACGCAGTTTCTCCCCTGACTATACTGCAGCAGGCTCTGCAGCCGCAATGGCTGTTGCTTGCAGCTTTGCCGCTTTTGGGGTTTCTGCTCGGCATGTATGCTGAATGGTTTGGCATTCGCCGTCCCGAAGGTGCCAAGCGCTTACGCCTGCTAAAGGAAAGAAATACTCGACTGGAAACGCAACTCAAATCGCTGTCGACTGAGCCTGTGTACTTCAACAGCTGGAGTGGCCTGCAAGGGCAAAACCCCCTGAATGACAGGTTGCTGGGATTATTGACCGGAACCAAAATTCGCGGCGATGCACGCGGCGAAGTTTATTGGGCTTCCGATTCAAACCAGCAGCTTTTCAACGAGTACATTAAAATCCGGCCGGAAGTGCTCGCTGTTTTGGAACTGGATGGCACAATTCTTCAGGCAAACCGTGATTTACTGGCTATCTACGGGTATTTTCCGGACTTTGAGCGCCAGCCGGCGAATATAAAAGAGTTGTTGCTCCCGGCTGACAAGCAGGCAGCCGCGTCTTTTATGGATCGGCTGCTGACTCTGGGCAGAGGAACCAGCGAACTTCTTAAGATTACCCCTCCCTCAGCAAATACACCGCCGACAGCGGCTGCTGTCGCAGTTGAACAGGCTGAGCAAGCCGAGCAAACCGAAGGCTATACTCAACTGCTTGTTTCACCATCCATCTACCTGGAATGCCTGGGTTCGCCGCTGACTCTGGTCGCGGCTGTAAATATCAATTCTGTCTTTGTTCTGAATGCGGACAATCACGCCGCGTTTGCCGAGCTGGCTAAGCAGCCGTTTTTCTGCCTGGCACCTGATAACACTATTACTTACCTGAATGATCCAGCCCGCCAACTGCTGGCCAACGAAGATCTTGAACCAATCGGCCAACACCTGGAACGCTTGCTTAGCTGGCGTCATGCTTCTGTTGTGTTAGAAATCGAACAAGAATGCCGAGCCGGCCATAATCCAGTTCGTGAAGTAGAGCTGCTGCCGCATAAAAACTCCCGAAGGATTATCCAAATTTCTGCCTACCCGGCCTTGACCGAAAGCAGACGTTATCTGGGCTGCACATTGTTGCTCAAGGAAGTTACCAGCCTGCACCTGATGGACGAAGCTCTGCAGCATCGCCTGGCACTGGAGCAGATGAGTTCGAAAATTTCCGCCCGCTTTATCGCAGTGGAGCCTGACGACCTGGATGAAGCGATCATCGCCGCCCTGAAAAACATCGGTGACTTTGAAGGGGTAATTGAAACCAGCATCGAAATCTTCCAAACGAAGCGAATAAAAAATCCTGCAAACTATTCAGTGGTTAACGCCCGCGGTGAAGCCAAAAAAGCTGCAGCCTCAGCAGCGGAAAATGGCTGGCGTTCTAATTCAGATCCTTTTGAGACCGTTTCGGTCGCGATCGCAATTGCCGGTGATACTGCCGGTCATTTCCGTTTTCTGAAGGAACGCTACCACGAGGATACTTTTGAGCAGGATCTCGATTTAATTCGCCTGATCGGTGAAATAATTATCAACGCTTTACTGCGTAAGCAGGGAATACTCGAAATCCGTTTCAACGAAAGCAGGCTGGCGAGTACAATTCAGGCTTTGAACGAAGGAGTAATCGCAACCGATCCCAGCGGGAAAATTACCTTAATGAATCAAATGGCCGAACAGCTGACCGGTTGGACAGCCGCTGAGGCTAAAAACCGGCCTTTTTCCGAGGTGTTTCAAACTGAACTGGTCAGCGATCCCGACGAACCCGCCGTGGTTGCCGAGTTGCATCCGCTTTCCGAAACTGATGGCAGCCTCGTGCTCATCAGCCGCGCCGGCAACAGGTATAATATTCAAGCCAACAGTTCCGAAATCAGTCATGAACTTAGCTACTATGGCAATGTCACAGTATTCCGCGACATAACGCGGGAAAAAATGCAAAACGATCAGATTCGACGAGTCAGTTACAATGACACTTTAACCGGGCTATATAACCGGACCTTCTTTGAAGAAATTCTCGCCCGGCTCAACACTCCCCGCCAGTATCCGATTTCCCTGATCATGGGCGACTGCAACGACTTAAAAGCAGCTAACGACAATTACGGTCACCTGGTTGGTGACCGATTGCTGCAAAGCATCGCCAACATTCTTAAACAGGCAACCAGGCATGAGGATATTGTGGCCCGCTGGGGCGGTGACGAATTCACAATTATCTTAAGCAAAACAGACGCAGCGTCCTGCCTGAAAATAAAAGAACGAATTAAAGCCTTGTGTGCCGCAGCCCCGGCTGACCCGATTCAGCCAAGCCTCGCAATCGGCTGTGCGACAAACACCGCGGAAAACATTGCTCCGGACAACATGGAAGCCTTATTGCAGCTGGCGGAAAAAAGAATGTATGAAGATAAGCGCGAACGCTACGGCAATGGCTTTAACAGGTAGCGGATTATTAAAATTCATAGTATATTTATACAATCAAAGTATTTAGTCCGCAGACATAATTTTTTTGCAGCACCGTTACGGGGTAGCAAGAACAGGAGCAAAGTATATGAAAACAGATAATTCTGCCCGTACCCTCTGGATGGCACAAACAGCAATCCTTGCTGCAGTTATCATTTTGATGGCATTCACCCCACTCGGCTACCTTCGAGTC
>CAYPHB010000120.1:2580-5124 GCA_964410445.1 uncultured Oscillospiraceae bacterium | reverse complement strand
TACCACTGCATTTTCTGGGCTTTTTCGCCGCGCTGCTCCTTGACATAAGCAGCTGCCGACATTCCGGCGCGGGCGCCTTCGCCTACAGCTACCGCTACTTGCAGTAGCCCGCCGGTGCAGTCGCCGGCAGCGTATAAGCCGTTCAAACTGGTTTTCTGGTCAGCATCAACCAGGATTACTTTGCCGTCATTTTCGATTCCGATTTTATTCGCGAGATCTACGGCATTAGCCGTTCCTTCGGCGACAAAGATACCATCAACCGCCAGCGATTCACCATCTTCGAATTCAATACTGGTAACACGGTCATCATCGCCGACAACACGTGCCAGCTTGCGATCATCCACCACAATTTTGTCGTTTTCAGGTTTGGCTGCGAGGGGGCGGCCATTGCTGAGAAGATGAATTCGAGTGGCGAAGGGGAGCAGATCCTGCGCTTCATGCAGAGCATAGTCGCCGCTGCCGATCACCGCTACTGTCTTGTTGCGGTAAAAGAAGCCGTCGCAAACGGCACAGTAGCTGACGCCCCGGCCCTCATAGTCGCTGATTCCCTTAACGGTAGCCTTTTTGCGCGGCATGCCTGTAGCGATAATCAGGGCACTGCAGTTGTATTCCGCTTCACTGGTATTGACAATAAATCCCTCAGTGACAGTGACGGCAGTAACTTCTGCGGTTTCAATCTTCACACCCAGTCTTCGTGCCTGATCGAGCCCTGCTGCCAGTAATTCAGGCCCGTTCTGAGGTTCGACAAAGCCGTAATAGTTCTCGATCTTTTCGCCTCTGGCCAGCGAGCCGGCGTCACGGCCGAGCAGCAGCACAGAAAGCCCTGCGCGAACGGCGTAGATAGCGGCGCTGGTACCGGCAGGTCCGTAGCCGATAACAATCACATCATAATTCATTGTACATACCCCCGAACGGAAAGATTTCCGTTTTTACTTCGTTTAACCCAGAATTGCCTTAAGGTCAGCTTCTGCTGTTGTTGTCGGACGCAGGCCGAATTGTTCAACCAGAACGTTAAGAACCGTTGGTGAAACAAACGTCGGCAGTGTCGGTCCAAGGTAGATGTTTTTGACACCCAGCGCGAGTAGTGACAACAGCACACAAACTGCCTTCTGCTCATACCAGGAGAGAACGATTGACAAAGGCAGGCTGTTGACATCGGTTTCAAAAGCGTCAGCCAGGGCAAGCGCTACCTGAATGGCAGAGTATGAGTCGTTGCACTGACCCATATCCATAATGCGCGGGAAAGGACCAATCTTGCCAAGATCAAGATCATTGAAACGGAATTTGCCGCAGGCCAGAGTAAGGACAATGCTGTCAGCCGGAGTCTGGGCTACGAAATCGGTGTAGTAGTTACGGCCTGGTTTGGCACCGTCGCAGCCGCCAACGAGGAAGAAATGCTTAACAGCTCCGGATTTTACGGCAGCAACAATCTGGTCAGCAACGGAAAGGACTGTACCGTGGCCGAATCCTGTAGTGACAGTCTGACCGCCATTGATACCGGGCAGGCCGTCAAAGGGTTCAGTATAGCCGCCCAGTTCGAGGGCTTTTTCGATAACCGGTGTAAAGTCTTTTTTGCCATCAACTTCGTCAATATGTACGAGACCCGGATATTCTACAACCGCTGTAGTAAAGACGCGGTCAGCGTACTCAGGGCGTACCGGCATCAGGCAGTTGGTGGTGAAAAGGAAAGCACCGGGAACATCGCGGAATTCCTTCTGCTGATTCTGCCAGGCTGTACCAAAGTTACCTTTGAGGTGAGCGTGTTTCTTCAGTTCCGGATAGCCGTGTGCCGGCAGCATTTCGCCGTGGGTATAAATGTCAACACCTTTACCGGCTGTTTGTTCGAGCAGTTGATTAAGATCGTGCAGATCGTGCCCACTTACGACGATAAACGGACCTTTGTCAATAATTTGGGTTACTTCAGTTGGAACGGGTGTGCCATAAGCGCCGGTATTGGCAGCGTCCAGCAG
This sequence comes from uncultured Oscillospiraceae bacterium, assembly GCA_964410445.1. Lineage (GTDB taxonomy): Bacteria > Bacillota > Clostridia > Saccharofermentanales > UBA5734 > JAXGXQ01. The sequence goes on along the minus strand of CAYPHB010000120.1, from coordinate 3,154 downwards.
CTCCATACAGCGGTAGTTGGTCATACCGAATTCCATAATCAGGTCCAGCCATTCGGCTACTGTATGATTTGTGCCAACAGCACGCATACCTGAAAACATTCCTTCGTTGACTGCATCATCTGATTTGCCGAGAGCGAGTGCATGGAAGGCGTAGGCGCCCATGCCGCGCAGGCCAAGCAGCAGCAGAGTGCGCAAGGCAACGATATCGGGGTCACCGATAAAAAGCTGATCAGGGCTGAGGATCGCAGCAGCAGAAGTGCCGGTGCCGGCCGCATTGCGCTGGTCCGCAACAGCATCAACATGAGCAATCAGCTTTTGGATTGAGGGATCGTCAAAATTGACATTGGTTATGGTTGTAAACAGACCTTCCATCATCAGACGGGCGTCTTTGTCGGAAACTTTCTGCCCCTCCATTGCCTGAGCATAGCGGATCAGTGCCAGGGTTAATTCATCTTGTAAATTGGATGTAGTGGCCTCTTTGCCGCATATACCTTTAATTGTACAGCCTTTGTGGGGGACGGTTTGTTCACATTGGAAGCAGAGCATCTTGTTGGACATATGAACCTCCTTATTT
>CAYPHB010000120.1:0-2480 GCA_964410445.1 uncultured Oscillospiraceae bacterium | reverse complement strand
GGTTTGTTCACATTGGAAGCAGAGCATCTTGTTGGACATATGAACCTCCTTATTTACCGGTCTCTTTGGACCTGACATCATGATTATAATTTAACCGCGTGTGTCTTGCCTGAACTTTTTCACTCAGAAACAATGCTGCCATCGGTTCCCAGAGTCACGACCTGCCAGGGAATCATTTTGCCGCTGTTGATCAGAGCCTGTTTAACGGCCATTTCCAAGCCGCCGCAACAGGGGACTTCCATCCTTGCAACCATTATACTATTAATCTGGTTTACGCGAAGCATCTCGGTCAGCTTTTCTACATAACTGCCGGAGTCAAGCTTGGGGCAACCGATCAAGGTAATACGGCCGCGCATGAAATCCTGGTGGAAAGAAGCGCGGGCATAAGCCGCGCAGTCAGCTGCGATCAGAAGCTTGGCACCATTGAGGTAAGGGGCGTTAACAGGAACAAGCTTAAGCTGCACTGGCCATTGGCGCAGTTCCGATTCCAGCTCAACATCAGCAGAGGCTGCAGGTGAAGGCGTGCTCTTGAGAACAGGACGTTTTGGCGCCGTTTTCAAGGAGCGAGACTGACTGCCGGGGCAACCGCAGCCGAGTGCAGGTTCCACAGATTTGGCGGATTCAGCAGCCTGCGCCTGTGGCTGTGCGTCCGGATGGTCGGGGCGCAGCGAAAATTCATCAGCCTCACGCTGTGATATCGAAATAGCGCCAGTGGGGCACTCGGGCAGGCAATGGCCCAGACCATCGCAATAGCTGTCAGAGATCAGACGGGCTTTTCCGTCCACCATGGCCAGTGCACCTTCAGCGCAGGCGTTGACACATAGACCGCAGCCATTGCACTTTTCTTCATCAATCGTAATAATATCTCGGATCATACTTCCTCCTGTTGTTTGGGGTATTTATGTCTTGCTTTATTAACATCCTATTAATTGCTATACATGCGCAAGTTAATTTTCAATCATTTAAGCTAAGCGGGCATTTGTTTACCGTTAACAGTGTAATATAATTAGTTGAATTATTACGTTGCTCTGGCTACTAAAATTAATAAAATCTTTATCCGGAGGCCCCGATGTCAGCAGAAAAACCATTATCTAAACGCAGCCTGAGGCCCAAAAAACAAAAAACAGCGGGTGCAGAAAAAATCGTGCCACCTGATTCTCCGGAAGCCGTTTTGCCTGCTTTGCGAAACTGCGAGCTTTTCAAAGGCCATACTGACGAACAGATCCTTCAGCTTATGCCTTGTTTTTGCCCGCGGATTCAACTTTTCCGAAAAGATGAAGCGATCGCCATAGCGGGTCAGCCACAAAAAGTTTTCGGAATTGTTCTGACTGGTGAGGTTATGATCCAGCAGGAAGACTATGCGGGTAATCGCCTGATCATAGGAATTATGGGGCCCAGTGAACTTATTGGCGAGGTCTCGGTGTATGCCGGCACTTATCGCTGGCCAAACAATGTTTTTGCCACGACTGCCAGTACGGTAATGTTTTTACCCTACGAAAAAATCAGCCAGCCCTGCTGTAATGTCTGTCAGTCGCACCAGCTGTTAATCGGTAATATGCTTAGCATAGTTGCCCGCAAAGCAATCGCCATGAACAACCGGATCAATTACCTGAAACTGCGTGGTATGAGGGAAAAACTTGCTGCTTACCTTTTTGAACAGCAGCTCCAGGCGGGCAGCCACAACTTCATGGTACCTCTTAAACGCGAAGAACTGGCTGACTATCTCAATGTTTCACGTCCTTCAATGTCGCGCGAACTCAGCCGCATGCGCTCCGAAGGTATTATAGATTTTTATCGTTCTTCATTTACCATCAAAGATCTCGATGCTTTGCGCCAGATTTAACAAGAGGCGTCAGGGTCAAACTCTATATTTAAAAGAATCCGAATGGAGAAGTACAGAATGGTTCCAAAACTTTTAGAGGCTGAAACTGATGCAGCAGCGCCAATGCTGCGCTTGCAGGAAACTGACCGCGACTGGTTAATGCGATTGCTGAAGCAGGAACCTGAGTTCAATTTATTCTTGATCGGGGACGTTGAAAACTACGGATTCAATGAACCGTTTCAGGAAATCCGGGCGCGTTTTCTGCCAGGCAAAGAATCGGAGAAGGCTGTTGACAGCATTGTTTTGCGCTACTACACAAACTTTATTGTTTACAGTGAGCACGACAACTTTGACGTCGCGCCAATAATCGCAACGATCAAAGCTCGGCAGGTTGGAATGCTTTCCGGCAAGAAACAGGTAATTGACAGGTTAAAACCTTATTTGCCGGACTTCAGCTTCAACGATACTTTCATGATGAAGCGGCCGACTCTTAATTCACCAAGCGGTAACGTTGAACAGAGTTTAGCAGTAGTTGAACCACAATCGAGGCGGCAAGAATCACTAAATAAGCCGCAGATAAATAAGCCGCAGATTAAGCTTGCTAAGTTGAAAGATGTCGCGGATCTGGCGGCTTTTGTGTATGGAATCGATGAGTTTG
>CAYPHB010000119.1:4630-5151 GCA_964410445.1 uncultured Oscillospiraceae bacterium | reverse complement strand
ATGGATAGGCCATAAAGTGGATCAGGCCGACTTTCATGTACTTTTGCATAGGTTGGTTCATATTTTTCCCCTTTCTTATTTCAGCTTGTGCTGGATTGGTGTTGAAATTTTCAGCCGTTATACGGGCAGACAATTATGGCAATATCCGGCCAGTTGTTGTGTTTTACCATTAAGCGCCGGATCGCGCTCTTACTAGTTTATCATAAACAGGCGCTAACGGTTATCACCGAGCTGGCTTTTTCGCGGTTGCCAGTTTACCAAGGTAGGCTTTGATAATGCGTTCGTCGTGCCGCAGTTCTTCGGCTCTGCCCGACAGAATAATTTTTCCCTGCTCTATAACGTAGGCTTCATGCGATATCTCCAAAGCCAGTTTGGCATTCTGTTCCACGAGCAGAATCGTCGTACCGCGCTTGTTAATTTCGACAATGCGGCGGAACAGATCTGCCACTATTACCGGTGCCAGACCCATGGAGGGTTCATCCAGCAGAAGCACCCGCGGCCGGGCCATAATAGCCCTGCCG
>CAYPHB010000119.1:0-4620 GCA_964410445.1 uncultured Oscillospiraceae bacterium | reverse complement strand
CAGGGCGCGGCCGATCGCCAGCATTTGCTGCTCGCCGCCGGAAAGGCTCCAGCCGAGCTGATTGCGGCGTTCTTCCAGACGCGGGAAAAGCTCAAAAACCGATTTTAAATCCTCGGTGTATGGCTTTCGGCCGAAAAAACCGTGCCAGGCAATAGTACCTACCTCCAGGTTTTGTTCCACCGAAAGGCCGGGGAAAATATGGCGGCCTTCCGGCACGTGCACTATGGCTTTACGCGCCAGTTGGATTGAGTTTTTATTGATCAGCTCTTCATCATCGTTAAAAATGATACTGCCGGTCCGTTCAATCATACCGGAAATCGCCTTAAGCAGTGTTGTTTTGCCAGCACCGTTAGAACCGATTAAGCAGGTGATGTTTCCTGCTTTGATATCCAGGTCAATGCCTTTGAGGGCCTCGATCGGGCCGTAATATGCATGCAGGTCCCTGATCTTAAGCATCTTCAAGACTCCTTCCCAGATAGGCCTCGATTACCTCATCGTTGCTGGAAACTTCAGTAGGTGTACCCGAGGCGATTACTTTGCCAAAGTTGATAACAACGATCTGCTTGCAGATATTCATAATCATGTCCATTGAGTGTTCAATCAGCAGTACGCCGATTCCACGTTTGGCAGCCAGATTCAAAAGATCCATAGCGTGTTCAATTTCGACGTTGTTGAGGCCTGCGGCAGGTTCGTCTACCAGCATTACCCGCGGGTTAGCCAGCATTGAGCGGACAATTTCCAGGGTTTTGCGCTGGCCATAAGGCAACGCAGTGATGTCATCGTCCCAGTTAAAACTGAAACGCGCGACTTCCATCAGTTCATTCAGATTGTCTTCAAAATCTGTATAAGGTTTTGAAAAATATGATTTGAGGTAGCCTGGCTGTTTGCCGAGGTCAGTGCCCAGCAACAGGTTGTCACGGATATTGGAGCGTTGCAGAAAACGTGGTGTCTGGAAGGTGCGGCCGATACCATGGCGGGCCCTTTCATGTGAAGGCCAGCTAGAAATATCTTCCTCATCCAGAAAAATCCGCCCGGCATCAGGTGTGTAGATGCCGCTGATCAGATTCATAATGGTGGATTTGCCGGCACCGTTGGGACCGATCAGCCCCTGCACTTCGCCCGACATGACGGAAAAAGAGACCTCATCGGCCGCGACGACACCGCCGAAGCGTTTGCTGACGCCATCAAGCCTTAGTATTGGATTCATTCACCGTCACCTCCACTTTTCTGCGAAACCGCGTAGTGATTGATTTCACCATACCGGCCAGACCCATGGGCATAAAGATCATAAGCAAAATAACCCCGATGCCATAAGCAAGCTTCAGGTACTGCTGCACAGGGCGCAGCCATTCCGGCAGCATGGTTACGAGCAGTGAGCCGACGAAGGTGCCGACCGTATTGTTGACACCGCCCAGCATTGCCATAATTACGTAGGTTGTGGATACGTCAAACGTAAAAAGATCGGCAGCGATAAAGCGGTTGTGCATTGCCACCAGCCCGCCTGCAAGACCAGCGAGCGTGCCGGCAATTGTGAAGGCGATGACTTTGGTGTTGTAGACGTTGACTCCGAGTGTCTGGGCAGCGATTTCGTTGTCGCGAATTGAAGCCAGTGAACGTCCGAGCTGGGTGCGGCGGATACGTTCAACCAAGATCATGCAAACGATGACGATGCCCATAATGATATAAAACCAGGTGTTATAGGAGGCGGGTTTGAGGTCACCAATGCCGATGAACGGAATGCCGGAGATCCCGTCGGGGCCGCCCGAAAGAGGTTTGAAATTCATGTAGATGGCCCAGGTGACCTGCACTAGTCCGATAGTGGCAAAGGTAAAGTAGGTACCATGCAGACGGAACAGGATCAGACCCATTATGTAGGCCAGAATTGTGGCAACAACAACCGCAATCAACAAAGCAGGAATTGTTTCCATGATAAACCCATTGCGGCCGTTGGTCAGGTTGGCTACCGTGTAGGCGCCTACCCCCATGAATGAAACAGCGGCAAAGGAGAACTGGCCGCCCATGCCCAGCATAATGGAAATGCCGAGCGTGGCGATGCTGTTAATGCAGGCGATGTTGAGCACCATCATGCTGTAATCATTGGTAAAACGCGGCGCTATGATGATAAAAAGTGCCAGGCCGACAAAAACCAGAATGGTGCCAATGGGTGTACTCTTGTAATGTTTAATTCTTTTTTCCATTTTCTTCCTCCTCAGGCCTTATCAGCGATCTTATCGCCAAACAGTCCTTGCGGACGGACTAAAAGGACAATTATCAAAATCAGGAAGACGACTGCGTCTTTGTAGGTCGTTGTAATCAGCGAACTGTAGGATTCAACTAACCCAATAAGCAATGAACCGAAAATCGCTCCCTTGATATTGCCGAAGCCACCAATAACGACGCCAGCAAAGGCACGCAGCTGCATGGAGCCAAGTGTGACGTTAACCATGAACATCGGCGCGATCATAAAACCGCCGATGGAGGCCAGGGTAACAACAATTATGTAGGTAGCAGCTGTAGTGAGAATAGTCGGAATACCCAGAAGCTCGGCTGCATACTTATCCTGCGCGGCTGCCTGCATCATTCTGCCGGCATAGAGCTTCTCAAAAAGAGTAAACACCAGAAAAATGAGGATACCGCCAACCAGTATTGTCAGCAGATATTGGTACTGCAAACGGACGCTGGCGATTTGCACAAAGCCGCGGATAATCGGCCGCGAAGTCAGCGGCTGGCTGCCCCAGATCAGTGTTGCCAGTTCGCGGATAACAATGGAAGCGCCCATGGTCGCGATTACCGTCGCCGTAGGATATGTGGCATTACGCAGCGGCCAGTAAACAAGGAACATGAAGACAATGCCGACCAATGCGAAGCTGATCAGCGCCGCAGGCACCATGGCGTAAAAAGGCAGTTTTACCTGGTTGGTCAGCGCCCAGGTAATAAAGGCACCAATCATCAACAGGTCGCCCTGGGCAAAGTTCATTACGCCGATGGCCCGAATCAGCAAAATCAGACCCATGGCCATCAAGGCATAAATCATGCCCATAGCTATACCATTAACTAATAGCTGGAAAAACAGGGTCATTTCGCACACCCCTCTTGATTTTCATCTGCTGTTTACAGTATAGAGGGGCGATATAAATCGCCCCTCTGTCTGCAACGGGAACTGTAATAATTATTGAACTTTGACGACTTCGACCATTGTCGCTTTGCCGTCTTTATTCAGCGTGAGGAACTGAGAAGTGCTGAAGCAGCGGTTCGGCTGTGCTTTGTATGTTGACATTGCGCCTTCTAAATTCGTAATTTTACCCAAGTTTTCATTGATAGTCTCAGGCTCAACGGAGTTCCCCATTTTGATTGCTTCCGCCAGTAGCTTGATTGAATCATAAGCTGTAACGGCAGGCATATCAGATTCCTGATTGTATTTTGCCTGATAGGCTTCAGCAAAAGCTTTGCCGACAGGTGTTGTTACTTCGACTGTCCAGTCTGAAACGGCATACCAGCCGTCTGTAGCTGCGCCGGAGGACTGACGGGCTACAGCGGAACCGAAGGATGAGGAACCGAGGCGCGGGAGATCCAGACCAGCGCTGTCTGCCTGGGCCATGATCAGAGCGGCCGGCACCTGATGGCTGATCGCGATCAGGCCGTCAGCGTCGGAGTTCATGATCTGGTTGATGATCGGGGTGAACTGTTTTTCATCAGCATTGTGACCATAGACGTTATTGGAAGCGACTTCGATACCCATGTTTTTCAGGGCAGCTACTGTCTGGTCCTTGAGGCCTGTGCCGAAGGAGTCAGTGATGTGCAGGATAGCGGGTTTTTTCATTTTCAGGGTCTGGGTGGCAGCGGTTGCCAGCAGCTGACCGGATTTATCGTCGGTCATGCGGGCCTGCCACATGTACATATTGTTTTCTTTGGGGATATTAGCAGATGAACCACCGGCCATAAACGGGATCTTTTTTTCTTTGACTGTCGGTGAAACACCAATGCAGTAAGCAGAATAGGTTGAACCGAACATAGCGCTGATATTAGAGTTGTTGAGCAGCTTGGTCATCGCGTTAACGGAAGCCTGCTGGTTGTCAACTTCGTCTTCCATAACCAGTTCGATCTGTTTGCCGAGCAGACCGCCCTTGGCATTTATTTCTTCAGCGGCCAGCTTGGCACCGTTAATGACATAGTCTCCGACCAGTTTGTTTGTGCCGGTCATCGGCGCAGTAACGCCAATATAAATTTTGTCGAGTTTATCATAAGGTCCGGTACCGGCAGTGGTTCCGCCAGTTGTTCCGGCTGTGGTTCCGGCGGTGGTGCCGGCTGTCGTTCCGGCGGTTGTCCCGGCAGTAGTGCCGGCAGTTGTAGGAGCTGTTGTTGTGGCTGTAGTTGTACAAGCGCTCAGCGCGAGTACGGCGATCAGGAGCAGTGATAGAACTACGCGTTTCTTCATTTTGATTGTTCCTCTCTTTACTTTCCCTGGCTAATTCGCCAGTGGTTTTGGATAGCTAGTGGAGTTTTTTAATCAACTTGTGTTAACCCAACTGATGAAAGTGTCTGAAAATATTTCTTCGGCCGGGTTCTGATCGGCAAATTTACAACGATTCGGAATTTTTATAACTTCGATTATAACAAACT
>CAYPHB010000118.1:4074-5229 GCA_964410445.1 uncultured Oscillospiraceae bacterium | reverse complement strand
GCGATCCGCACAGTGTGCTGGAAGCCATGACAATTGCCGGTTACGCCATCGGCGCCCACAAAGGGTTCGTTTATATTCGCGCTGAATATCCGCTGGCTGTTCACCGCCTGCAAGTAGCGATCCGACAGGCGCGCGAATACGGTCTGCTGGGTGATGACATCATGGGCAGCGGCTTCAGTTTCGATGTCGATATCCGCTTTGGTGCCGGCGCTTTCGTTTGCGGCGAAGAAACTGCCTTGATCAACTCGATTCAGGGCGACCGCGGCGAGCCCTACAACAAGCCGCCGTTTCCCGCCGAAAGCGGTCTCTGGCACAAGCCGACAATCGTCAACAATGTCGAGACCCTGGCAAATATCCCGGTTATCTTCCAGCGCGGCGCTGACTGGTTCGCTTCAATTGGCACAGAAAAAAGCCATGGTACCAAAGTTTTCGCGCTCGCCGGCAAGGTCAACAATGTTGGTCTGGTTGAAGTGCCGATGGGCACAACCCTGCGCGAGATTATCTTCGATATCGGCGGCGGTATCCGTGACGGCCATGAGTTCAAAGCTGTGCAGACCGGCGGCCCGTCGGGCGGCTGTCTGCCGAGCGCGATGCTGGATACACCGATAGATTACGACAACCTGATCAAAGCCGGCTCGATGATGGGCTCCGGCGGCATGATCGTGCTTGATGAAACTGATTGCATGGTTAATGTCGCCCGCTTCTACCTCGAGTTCACGATGGATGAATCTTGCGGCAAGTGCACGTCCTGCCGGGTCGGCAACAAGCGTCTTTATGAAATTCTCACCCGGATCACAGAAGGCAAAGCAGAAATGAATGATCTGGAAGAGCTTAAGGAGCTGGGCGAGATTATTAAGGACACCGCGCTGTGCGGCCTCGGCCAGACCTCGCCGAACCCCGTATTGAGTACAATCAACCATTTCTACGACGAATACAAGGCCCATGTGATCGACAAAAAGTGCCCTGCCGGGGTCTGCAAGAGCCTGCTCCAGTTCACCGTTATCACCGACAAGTGCATTGGCTGTACGGCTTGCGCCCGGGCCTGCCCGGTCAAGTGTATTTCCGGCACAGTCAAGAAACCGCATCTTATCGACCAAAGCCGCTGTATCAAATGCGGGGCCTGTTTCACGGCCTGTGCGTTTGACGCGATCGAGA
>CAYPHB010000118.1:0-3974 GCA_964410445.1 uncultured Oscillospiraceae bacterium | reverse complement strand
CCCAAGGATGTTTCCAGTAAGGCGATTTACCGTAATCTGGATAAGTGCATCCGCTGCCGTCGCTGTGAAACAATGTGCAACGACGTGCAGACCTGCGGCATTCTGTCCGGTATCGGCCGCGGCTTCGAAATGATAGTCGGCCCTGCCTTCGGGCTGCCGATGGTGGATACCATGTGCACCTACTGCGGCCAGTGTGTCGCCGTTTGTCCGACGGCTGCCCTAACCGAGATCAACAACATCCGCGATGTCTGGCGGGCGCTTAATGACCCCGAGAAAACAGTGATCGTTCAGACGGCGCCGGCTGTGCGCGTGGCGCTGGGCGAAGAATTTGACATGGAACCGGGGACAATTGTCACCGGCAAAATGGTGGCGGCCTTGCGCCAGCTTGGTTTCGCCAAAGTGTTCGACACCGACTTCGCCGCCGACCTGACGATTATTGAAGAAGCTTCGGAGCTGATCCACCGTTTGCAGCATGGCGGCCGTTTACCGATTCTGACCAGCTGCTGCCCGGCCTGGGTAAAGTTCTTCGAGCATCAATTCCAGGATCTGTTGGACGTGCCATCCAGCTGCAAATCGCCGCATGAAATGTTCGGTGCTATCGCCAAAACTTATTATGCCGAGAAATTCGACATCGACCCTGAAAAACTGGTGGTAGTTTCTGTTATGCCTTGTCTGTCGAAAAAGAACGAGGCTGCCCGGCCGGAGCTGGGCGACGAGCATACGCGTAATGTCGATTACGTAATCACAACCCGCGAGCTGGGCATGATGATTCGGGAAACCGGCATTGATTTCCTGAGCTTGTCCGATGCGGATTTCGACAATCCGCTGGGTGAGTCCACCGGCGCCGGCGTGATCTTCGGCACAACCGGTGGCGTAATTGAAGCGGCGCTGCGTACCGCCTATGAATGGGTGACAGGCGAAACGCTGGAGCGGATTGACTTCACTGAGCTGCGCGGCCTGGAAGGAATACGGGAAGCGACAGTATACTTTGGCGATACCCCGCTGCATATTGGCGTCGCGCATGGCCTCGGCAACGCCCGCAAATTGCTTAATAAGATCCGCAGCGGCGAATCCGACTTTCACGCGATCGAGATTATGGCCTGCCCCGGCGGCTGTATCGGCGGCGGCGGCCAGCCATATCACCACGGTGATGAATCAATTATCAAGGCCCGCTACGAAGCGATCTACCGCGAAGACGCCGGCAAGCCGCGGCGCAAATCGCACGAGAACCCGGACGTGATGAAACTGTACGAGGATTTCCTCGGCGAGCCCTACGGCGAAAAAGCGCACGAGCTGCTGCACACGCATTATGTCGCAAGAGAGAAGATTTAAAAGAGTTTGAATTGAGTTTAGTAAAACGAAAGATATTATAAAAAATGCACTATATAGTGCATTTTTTATTGCAAATGATACATTTAGATGCTATGATAGTGCACAAATAAAATAGGGAGGTAGGGACATGAGAGCCAAAGTATTCTGCCCTGAGTGCAGGCAGGATGTCAGTTTTTCAGTACGAGAAAAACTTGATTGCGCTGAGTTAAAGAATGAAACCTTTGAGTTTATTGCAAAGGTTGCTTATTGTGATGAATGTGGAAATGAAGTATATGTTCATGAAATTGAAGATGAGAATTTAAAAACCTTGTATGATTTGTATCGTGAAAAGCACGATATAATTTCGCTTGAAGATATTAGAGAAATTCCAGATAAGTATAATATTGGTAAAAGACCGCTTTCGCTTTTGTTGGGCTGGGGAGAAAATACTTTTAGCAGATACTATGACGGGGATATTCCATCGAAGCAATACTCTGAAATACTAAAAAGAATTCTTGCAGACCCTTCATATTATTTTTCGCTTTTAGAAAGTGGAAAAGAGAATTTGAAAAGTGAGTTAGCATTTAGCAAGAGTAAAGAAGCAACACAACAACTCCTAAGTATTGAGCCGATTGCGAGTTCAAAGCTAGATCTTGTTGCTAAATACCTTATTTCGCAATGTCGGGACATTACCCCGCTTTCTTTGCAAAAAGCTCTGTATTATGCGCAAGGTTTCAGCAAAGCTTTTCTGGGTAAGTTTCTTTTTGCTGATGACTGCGAAGCTTGGGTTCATGGTCCTGTTTATCATGAGATATATGATAAATACCGCTGCTATAGTTATGATCAGATTGATGAACCCGTGGAACCTGATATTTCGTCATTACCAGCTGAAGAGAAAATTCTTCTGGATAGCATTGCAAAATATCTTTGTTGCTATAGTGGTAAAATCCTTGAGGCGTTTACACATGTCGAAGCCCCTTGGGTTTTAACACGTGGTAATTTACCCGCAGGAGCACCTACAAATAAGATTATTCCTAAAAAGGTTATTGGTGATTATTTTAGTACAGTAAAAGAGAAGTATCAGATGATTAATCCTGCTAACATAAAGGACTATGCGCAGGATATGTTTTCAAAAGTATGAGTAACTGTTACAAAAAAACCGCGGCTAAATACAAAAGATCTAGCCGCGATTTTGGTTAACTCAGTTTAAGTATCTGCAAAGTTTTGTTGACAGCTTTTCTCAGTTGATACCGAATTTTTCTTTCAGTTTTTCGGTGAAAGTATAGTGTTCCAGATTTTTCAGCTGTGAGGCAGCGTCTTCGTCAAGCACTACGGTGATATCGCCCGGGTGCAGCTGAATCGCGGAAGCTGTTATCTGGCTGGTTAGCGGGCCTTCGATTGCTTCGGCGACAACACGCGCTTTTTTGCTGCCATTGGCGATCATCAACAGGGTTTTGGCTTCCAGAATCGTACCGATACCCATGGTAAGCGCGAAATGGGGCATATCAGCCCGCGAGATGCCGGCTTTTTTATAAAAGGCTTCATAATTATCGTCCAGTGTCTGCGCTGTCAGTGCCTGGCAGCGGGTGCGGGAGGTGAGGGAAGAGCCAGGTTCGTTGAAACCCCAATGGCCGTCGCCGCCGATGCCCAGCAGCTGCAGATCAATGCCGCCGAGCTTTTTGATTTCATCCTCATACCACTGGCAGAAAGCCTTGTGATCTTCACAGAGACCATTCGGTACATAGGTGTATTCGCGATTTATATTAATGCCCTTGAACAGCTCTTCATACATGAAGCGGGCATAGCTTTGGTCTTCCTCATAGGGTTTGTCTAATTCCATTTTAATGCCGTAATACTCGTCCAGGTTGAAGGTTCGCACTTGTGAAAAATCGAGCCCTTCATACCGATGGAGCCTGATCAGTTCCTGATAGGTGCCAATAGGGGTGCTGCCGGTAGCCAGGCCGATAACACTGTCCGGCTTTTTCCTGATTTGATTGGCAATGATCTCGGCTGCATAGCGGCTGAGTTCGACATAATTACTTCTTACTATAATGTCCATAAACAAGCTCCTTAAGATTCGGATCGATTTGGCAAGATGATTTACCGTAATAAATTATACATAGAGAGCAATTTATCTACAAGAAAATTCGCTGTCTGTGGCAAAAAACATTGGAAAGTTGCGGTTTGAGCCTTTTTACTTGTGGTTGACTGACTTAGCCGGAAAGGCTATTCTCAAGACAGCTCTAACAAGAAAACAGCTTTTATCACTATAAGGGAGCGTTCAGATGAAGAAACGCGCGGCATTTTTTGATATTGACGGTACAATATCCCGCGAGGGCTTGATCAGCGAGATGTTCAAGAAAATGATCCGCTATGAGCTGATCGACACCGCCCGTTGGCAGGAGGAAGTCAAACCTGCTTACTCCAACTGGAATCGGCGGATGGGTGACTACGACCTTTACTTGCAGAAGATGGTGGATATTTATTCGGAAACAGTCGTCGACACCTCGCCTTTTCACATTGAGTACATCGCCGGTAAAGTTGTTGAACAAAGCGGCGAGCGGGTTTATACCTATTCACGCGACAAAATCAAGTGGCATAAAAATCAGGGGCATCTGGTGATAGCTATCTCAGGCTCACCGATCGAGCTGGTCAGGCAAATG
>CAYPHB010000117.1:0-5236 GCA_964410445.1 uncultured Oscillospiraceae bacterium | reverse complement strand
GATTTCAATTATGACTATACGGTCGGTTTGCGGGTTATAGGCGAACTGAACGTTGGTGCCGCCGATAACCTGGATTGCCTCCACAACAGCATAGGCGTAGCGCTGCAGGCGCTGTTGCAGATCCTGGCTTATTGTCAGCATGGGAGCGGCGCAAAGCGAATCACCGGTATGTACGCCGACCGCGTCGATATTTTCGATGAAGCAGACGGTGATCATCTGGTTTTTGGCATCGCGGACAACTTCCAGTTCCAGCTCTTCCCAGCCAAGCACCGATTCCTCAACCAGGATTTGCCCCACCATACTGGCGCTGATACCCCGCTGAGCGACAACCCGCAGTTCATCAATATTGTAGACCAGGCCGCCGCCGGTACCGCCCATCGTGAAAGCCGGCCGGATTACCACAGGGTAGCCCAGTTCACAGGCGATCTCTTCCGCCTCGGCAATGGTGTAGGCGGGCTTGCTTGCCGGGATGTCGATGTTGAGCCGGCCCATTTCTTCTTTGAAAGCGATGCGGTCTTCACCGCGCTCGATCGCGTCCACCTGGACACCGATTACTTTGACGCCGTAGCGCTCAAATACACCGGCTTTATTCAATTCGAGACACAGATTAAGTGCCGACTGACCGCCCAGGTTGGGCAGAACCGCGTCAGGGCGTTCCTTAGCGATAATTTCTGTCAGGCGCTCGACGTTGAGCGGCTCAATATAAGTAACATCGGCAATTTCAGGATCGGTCATAATTGTAGCCGGATTGGAGTTGACCAGAATGATCTCGTAACCCAGATTGCGCAAGGCCTTGCAGGCCTGGGTGCCGGAATAGTCAAACTCGCAGGCCTGGCCGATAATAATCGGTCCGGAGCCGATGATCAGGATCCTATGGATATCTGTCCTTTTTGGCATAAGCTGCCTCCCATGGCATAGAAATTATTCGTTGATTAAGCTAGTATCTGCAGATGTTCTGCTGGTTTAGCCCGCTGTCTGATTAAGCTGCGGCCGCTAAACCGTTAATAAATATACACAAATATGAATAAAAATGCAATAACAACGCCCGGGGCGATTAAGCCACCAGGCGCTGTGATCGAAAATGTCAATTAACCCTAACCGGATTATGAGCAAAGCGCACTTTGTCAGTAAGTCTCAGCAAAGATTTCAAAATGTGCCTGCGGATGCAGACAGGCCGGGCAGACCGCCGGCGCCGTATTGGCTTCGGTTATGTAGCCGCAGTTGCCGCATTTCCAGAAAGTTGATTCTGGACGGGTGAAGACAGTGCCTGTTTCGACATTGTGTGCCAGCTTGTTGTAGCGGGTTTCGTGGCGCTTTTCGGCAGCAGAAATATGGCGGAAGGCTGCGGCGACATCCGGGAAGCCTTCTTCATCGGCAACATTAGCGAAAGAAGGATACAGTTCTGACCATTCTTCGTGTTCACCAGCGGCAGCGGCTTTGAGGTTAGCAAGAGTTGTTCCCTGGGCTACCGGGTAGGAAGCATTATTGATTTCTACCATTGTCGGCAGTTCATCCTGCAAGCCTTCGAGCAGGAATTTAAAGAAGCGCTTAGCGTGTTCTTTTTCATTATCTGCTGTTTCAATGAAGATATTGCGAATTTGCTTGTAACCTTCCTTGTCAGCGACTGAAGCGTAATAGGTATAGCGGTTTCTGGCCTGTGATTCACCGGCGAAAGCCTTGAGCAGGTTCTCAGCAGTGCGGGTGCCTTTCATGCTTTTCATGTAATGTACTCCCTTCAGATTAATCTATGATTAATTTTGGTCTATTTAATCTATTATGTCAATTTAATAAACTGGGTCTTAGTTAATAAAAGCCTGCAGACTGGACAGTCCGCAAGGCTTCATTTGCGTTGCTAAATAAAGGATCGAGAAGCTAAATAAATAATTCCCGCAGATCTTCAAGGTGTTCAGCCGCCAAATAGCTGACATTGGCTGAAGCCCGCAGCTTAGGGGCGTGATAATCAACCTTGTAGCTTTTCAGGTCAATTTGTTCGCTGAACCAGGTGCTATGGGTGCTGACCGATTGAACCGCGGCCATGCGGATGCGATATTCCTTGTAATTGAAACCGCCGGTGGTAACTTCCAGCCGGTCAGGGGAATAGCCGATTGAAGCATGCCTGTGGTTGAGCAGGCGGGTCCAAATCAAAAAAGGCAGTGTCACTAGCAGGCTAAGCCAAATCAGGGATTCCAAAAGAATAGCCGGGATGGCTGTAAGCACCAGCAGTAAGGTAACAGGCAGGAAGAGGTATAGCCGGCGCGCCCGGGCTGGTGCTTTGGTACGGGCTAAACTGCCTTCATACTCAGGCAGGACTTCTTTCAAAGTCGCTTCAAGTATGGCAACAGGTATCAGCGGGAAAAGCAGCGCCACTTCATGGCCGTCATCACCATAGCCGATCGATACCAGTTCAACCGAGCATTGTTTCAACCATTGGCGCAGCAGGTTTTGTTTAACAATAACAGCATGGATATTGCGCAGCGGCATTGTGTAGCTGCGCACTGAAATCAGTCCGTATTCAATGTGAATGGCGTCGCCCGCCCGGCTGACCCTGAAGTTGTAAAAGCGGACAACGGCTGTCAGCACACTGATGATATTTGCCAGTAAATAATAAATAATGAAAATCACCAAAACGGCAATAATCAGCGCCAGCAGTTCAAACCGGGAAAGGAAAGCGCCTGCCTGGCTGAATAGTGCGTAAACCTGCTCATAAAAGCCTTCGCCAAGAAATTCGCCCGCAGTTGCTGATAACGAAAAGATTAATAAAAAGCCGGTAAGTACTTTGTTTTGTGTTAAGCCGTAGAGAAAGAAGTCGCGGGTTTGGGCGCGAAACAGCACAGTTTCCGGAGGTGCGCCGGTCAACTGAGCAGGCAAACCGCCATTTGCTTTACTGCTGCTCGCTGCAACTGCATTCCCACTGCTCGATTTACCTGCATTACCTGTGGCTGAATCGACGCGACGGTATCTTGCACCGCTGACTTCTATGCCAGGCGCGTTCTCCAGCTCTGTTATACCTGCAGGCAGATCAACAAAATCATTGTGCAAAGAAGCGACACCGCCGCGCAACGAGAGAATATGGGCGCGGATCCGCTCAGCATCAGCCAGCTTGAACACCAGATCAGTTTCGGCATCACCCTTGGCCTTGCCGCTGACAGCGCCTGTGTCGATTTTGAGGCGGCAGGTTCCCACAATCCGCTGAAACAAGTTGCGACTCAAATCCACAGTATTAATTTTTCTGAAAGGGATAGTAAGCTGCCGTTTCCAGAAAAATCCGAACTGCACATAAACCTGCTCATCGTCGGCGAACAACCGTGTGTTCAGCCAATAGAGAACCTGCAGACCAGCCAGTATCACAAAGCTGACCGCAAACAGCAAGAAGGCTATGCCGCGGACCTGGCCCAAACCGCTGGAAAACAGCGGAATAGCCATGGCAATCAGTAATTGCCAGTAAACTTTGAACAGGCGCTCAAAAATAACCGTAAAATGGCAGCGGATAGGTTCCATTATTCTTGACTCTCAGTCAGCTTGCGGTTAACCACATCTTTGAGGCTGTCAGCAACAGACTGAGCTGTTTCCCGCCGCAGGCCAACAATTTTGAAAGAACCGCCCGCCGTATGGATTGAGAGGGTAGCAAGCTTGAAAAGCCTGGCGATAGGGCCTTCAGACTGAGTGACATGTTGAATGCGTGAAATCGGAATGATGTCGATTGAATGAAAAAAGATGCCCTTATGGATTTCGATGCGGTCCGGAGTGATCAGATAAGCCCATTGCAAAAATTCAATCGTTGGATAAATCAACAGATTGAGCAGTTGCAGCAAAACAGGCACACCTGCGATGAACAGCCTGAGAGTCAGGGAAATATTTGTCAGACGCCTTAATACCAGAAACCAGGCGCCCAGAGAGATGCCAATTATAATTATTAAGCCCAGGGCGCGCGAAAGGCGCCACATCGTTTTTGCCTTTGGGTCCAGCCGTTGCATTTTCATATTGCTACAGTATCATTGCCTTTATTTACAGTCAATTAAGTCTGGTGTTAGCCGAGAAAATTAAAATCATGGCTTTTTCATTTATGAAAATTTTTATGCGGTTTTCACAAAGCATCGAGGGTATTTTTGTCGATATGCAATGGATTGACTAATATAGAAGTTGGTGCTATCTTGGAGATGCGATCTGGTATACCAGTTATACCGGCTAGCATTCATTAGGCGTACCGATGCAAGGAGGAGGGGGAGTAGAGTGCCTCTCAGGCAGTCAATAACGTCGGTACAAAAAAACTGAAACATAGGAAAGAGAAGGAGATATTGTATGAATTCCGGAAAGAGAAAGACCTTTTCTGTAATGATGATCGCCGTGTTGGTCATTATGTCCCTGGTTTTGGCTGCCTGCGGCTCAACCGCGACAACCACAGTGGCAACAACGGCCGGCACCACGGCTGGCACCACAGCCGGCACAACCGGCACAACTGTTGCAACAACAACAGCTGCCAAAACCTGGGAGCCTAAAGAAGGCATCACCATGATCGTGCCTTACGGCGCTGGCGGTTCAACCGATCTGCTCGCCCGTGCAGTGGAAAAGGTATGGTCAAAGCATTGTGACCAGCCCCTGACAGTTGCTGTCAAACCCGGCGGCGGCGGTGTTACCGGCAACCTGTTTGTTGCCAATGCCAAGCCTGACGGCTATACAATCGCCATCGGCTTTGGTTCCGGTTCTGAACTTGTTATGCCTTACGTCCAGCCTGTTCAGTACAAACCTTTTGAACAGCTGCGCCCAATCGCCCGCGTATCGATCCACTCCGTAGCAGTGGCGGTGCCGGAAAACTCTCCCTATAAAACAATGAAAGACCTCGTTGATGACGCCAAGAACAATAACAAGACACTTACAGCTGCCAACTCAACTGCTGCCGGCTCTGTTGACTTTGTTATGCGCGGCATCGGCAAACGTGCCGGTATCAATGTCACCCCGATCCCGCATTCAGGCGGCGGCCCGGCCACCACTACACTACTGGCCGGTCACACTGACTTCGGCGGCGGCCATCCGGCAGAAATCGCTGCCCACCTGAAATCCGGCAAACTGCGTGCCCTCGGTATTGCTCTGCCTGAGCGTGATCCGGCTCTGCCCGATGTCCCGACTCTGAAAGAACAGGGCATTGATCTCGCAACCTGGGGTTCTGTCAAAGGCGTAGCCGGTCCGATCGGCCTGCCGGACGAAATCGTTGCTTATTACGAAAAACTTTTCAAAGAAA
>CAYPHB010000116.1:0-5249 GCA_964410445.1 uncultured Oscillospiraceae bacterium | reverse complement strand
TTACGGTCAGCGAAGTTGTGGTCGGAACAGGCAAGAACAACATGGTGGTTAAGTCACTTGCGGATCGGATTGACGGCCGCTATGCCGCCATCGATATTGTGCATCCCGAAACCGGCGAAGTGCTGGTGGAGAAGAACACTCTAATCCGTGAACCGCAGATCAACGCGCTCAAGGAAGCTGGTCTGAAGCATATCCCGATCCGCTCGGTGCTTTCCTGCCGCGCCCGCTATGGTGTCTGCGCTCATTGCTACGGCCTCAACCTGGCGACCAACGAACCGGCTGTCGGCGGCGAAGCTGTTGGTATTATGGCCGCTCAGTCGATCGGTGAACCCGGTACACAGCTGACAATGCGTACCTTCCATACCGGTGGTATCGCGTCCAGTGAAGACATCACTCAGGGTCTGCCGCGTGTTGAAGAACTGTTCGAGGCCCGCAAACCTAAGGGCCAGGCGCTGATTGCCGACCACGACGGTGTTGTGCGGATTGAAGATACCGGCAAACGCAAACGTGAAATCACACTTACCGCTGCCGATGGCAACACAACCGTGCTGCCTGTGCCACTTTCCTCACAACTGCTGGTCAGCACAGGCGATACAGTTGAAGCTGGCGATCTGTTGACAGAAGGCTCAGTAAACCCGCACGATATCATGCGAGTCAAGAATGTGCTCGGAGTTCAGAAATATATTTTGTCGGAAGTCCTTAAGGTCTACAAGAACAACGGCGTTGAAATCAACGACAAGCATATTGAAATCATCACCCGCCAGATGATGCGCAAGGTGCGTATCGATGATCCGGGAGATACTGACTTGCTGACTGGCTCAATGGTTGATATGTTCGATTATGAGGATGCCAACATTAAAGCACAGACCCGCGGGCTGACACCTGCCAGTGGCAAACGTGTGCTGCTTGGTATCACCAAGGCCTCACTGGCTACCGATTCGTTCCTCTCAGCTGCGTCCTTCCAGGAAACAACCCGTGTCCTGACAGATGCAGCCGTTAAAGGGAAGATCGACCCGTTGCTTGGCCTGAAAGAAAATGTCATTATTGGTAAACTGATTCCTGCCGGAACCGGCATGGCAGAATACCGTAATATCACAGCTGTACCCGTAGTGGAACACAACTCTGGTTTACTCGAGGCTCATGAATCCAAATAACAGTTGTAGATAGTGATACACATAGAAGAGGGCAGTCTTGAAAAAGACTGCCCTTTAATTATCTTCGGGATTTTGGAGGTTATGTTTGTTAAAATCTGCCACAAGTTCGCCGCGCTCTTTACTAGCAGGATATTCATGTGACAGTTTCTGGCAATAATTGATCAGCCTTTGGGCTGAGACCGGCAGGTCTGTCAGTCCCAGAAGATAATCAGTAGAGACATTATAGAAAACAGCGATACGAACCAGGGTGTCAAGGTCAGGCTGACGCTTGCCCAACTCATAGTGGGCATAAGTGCCGCGATTTATCGGCAGATGCTTTGCCAAGCCTTCCTGTGTCAAGTCGTTTTCCAGACGCAGTTGCTTGAGCCGCTGCGGCAGTAGCATGACAAGCCCTCCATACGGAATTGATCGGGCCTATCATATGTCGCATTCTGTCACAAGACAAACAAATGTAGCGAATCAGTACAATATCATAATATTAAAGTACCAGGGGATCAAGTAAAGATGGAGCAGGCTGCCCGTAGATGGCTGCCCTGCCTGGGTATTGCCTCAATATACGCTGAATCAAATCATCAGGACCGGCAAAAGCCAATGGCTGGGTTACTGACATGCTCAATTCAGCCACAGCCATAAGAATCTGCTCATAATCTGATGTTTCAAGGCTGCGGAAATCAAGCAAAATTCCCTCGGGCTCGTCCTCAGCAACCGCAAGGAGCTCGTCCACCAGATCAGTCGGATTTCGCACCTCAAGCACAGTCAGCTGACCAAGATCAGTAAGGTCGATTACGGAACGTGACGAGCAGATTCTGGTATCCGGAGCCAGTGGCTCAAAAGCTGGAGGGGAGAAAGAGGAAACCATTTCGCTTAACTCACGGATATGCTCTGGACCGCTTCCGCAACAGCCGCCCAGCAGACGGACACCAGCAGCTGCCGCCGGCCGCATAGCGATGGCGAAGGCTTGAGCTGACAGTGGAAAAACGGTTTTTCCATTTATCAGAGCCGGCAAACCGGCATTTGGCTTTAGCAGTAAAGGCAGATTCGATTCAGCCAGCAAGGGCAGCAAAATTTCTGCCAGTTTGTCTGGTCCGAATGAGCAGTTAAAGCCAAATGCATCAGCTCCGGCGGCTTGCAGTGAAAGCAAAGCCGCTAAAGGTAAATCGCCCGACAAAGTCCGGCCATTTTCGCCTAAAGTCAGGGAAGCGATCACGGGCAGATCACAGCGATCGCGCACAGCCAGCACAGCAGCTCTGGTTTGGGCTAGGTCGATCATAGTTTCAACAATAAAAAGATCTACACCTGCGGCCAGCAGACCATCCACCTGTTCGCCATATACTTTCACCAACTCTTCGAATTGCAGATCACCTGCCGGGTAAAGAAATTCACCGGTTGGTGCCAAGTCACCAGCAATAAATAAGTTTTTTCCGGAGCTTGCCATACAAGCGTCACGAACCGCAAGTGAAATTGCCGCCACCTGCTGGTTAACAGCCGCCACTGAAGCTGCGGCGAGGGTCTGGCTGTCGAGCTTGAAGCGGTTGGCTCCAAAGGAAAATGCCAACACAATGTCAGCACCGTTGGCATAATAGCTTGTCTGCAATTCAACCAGCGGTTCAGGGTTTTCCAGTAGCCAGGTGGTCGGGCAGCAACCTGGTGTAAGGCCATGCTCTTGCAGCCAGGTGCCAGTTGCACCATCCAGAATCAGGGGCTTGTTCTGAATTAAGGAACGAAATTCAGCGCGATTCATTTAGTTTACCCTCCGGTTTGTCTGGCCGCACTTATGAGACTGTGCGGCAAGGTCAATTAATCCGATGATTGCCTTCGGCATCAAGCAGGCGAACATCAGCCAAATGATCGGTGAAGGTTAATGGGGAAGCGGAAAAAGGCATGCTGTAACGGTTGAAAGTCAGACCGCTCAGACGGGAACTGACCAGGATGATTTCCGGATGCTCAAAGGCGATTACGGCGTTAATAAATTGACTGTCGCGATTTGATTTCAAATTGATACCTCTGGGAAGGCGGTTATCTGTTGCCGCCGGCAACAACAAGAGCTGATAAGTGCCAAGCGAAGCCCTGTTTGCCAACTCTGGCCAGGAAAGCGGTTGTAGCTCAACCGAATACCCACCTGCTTCCAAACGCCGTTTTATCAGTGCGGCATTTGCTGTTTGCTGTTTAATCATGGTATCTTCAATTTCCGCAAAATAAGCAAGTCTAACCGTTGCTGCGGCTTCGTCTTTATCTGCTGCAAACATTGTTTGATCAGGAGCTGCTGTTTCTGTTGGATCCGTTATTTGGTTTGGAACAATTTTCCGGCCGCTTGCTGTTGCCAGTAACTCAGCAAGGTATGTCTGATCGGCAGGAAGTCCGTTTTGCGCAGGCTGTGGTGTGACCAGCAGATACTGGTCAGTCCGCAGTGAATCATAATAAGCATAGGCCGGCAGGCGGCCAACGCGTGACTGAATGCGTTCATCCCAATCGTGCCGGACTATATCAAGAACACCAGCCTCCAACAGTGGAAATTTTTCATCAGAGGCAACCTGTAGCTGCTCAATTTTCTTAATTTCGCCGGCATAGCCTTCTCGCAGGCCCAGCAACCGTTTCCCATTGCCGTCAGCAAGCCATTCATATGGACCGCTGCCTTCCGGTGTTTGTTGCCGGCGTCCCATTTCATAAACGCGGTCAGCAGGAACTTCGTAGTAATCATGCTTCAGGATTCCGACGGTCAGCAGGCTGTAATCAAAATCTGTTATATCTGCCGCAAAAGTCATGACGACAATGGAAGTATCGTCTACTGCATCAACTGCCTCAACAGCAATTATATCTTCAAATCGCCCTGCCAGCGGCCCGTCATACGAAGGTGACAGCAGGCTGTTATAGGTAAATACTACATCGGCAGCATTAACTACCCTGCCATCACGCCAGATGTGATCCGGCTGCAGCTTTAGCGTGAGCTTCCGTGCAGGTAAATCGGGCTCGATACTTGCAGCCAAAATAAGTTCAAGCTCACCTTCGGAGCCGATGCGCAGCATAGGTTCGAAAATCAAAGCAACAGCATCCTGGTCGGCGTCACCGCCAGTGTATAAAGGGTTTATCTGGCCGAAGGCATCGCTGACGCCAACAGTTATGGTGCTGCCCTTCTCAAACGCTGCGGCAGGTAAATCTGCAAGGTTACCAGCAGAACGCACTCCCGCACTGGCAGCTGTTTCTGTAGATGCGGCACCAGCGGTTACAGCAGAAATTGTCTGTTGACCACCTGTAGAAGTTTGCGCCTCAGCAGGCATACTTGCCAGCAACAAGGGGCGGATAACCCAGAAGGCCGCTGTCAGAATGATCAGAATCACTGCCAGTAATACTAATGACCAGAAAAGCCGTCGCCCTTGTAGTTCACTACCCGCCTGGTTTATTTCTTTACGGTTTTTCAAAATTTTATCTCCAATAAATGCTCAAAAGTGTATTCAATTATAGCATATGCGAGTTGTGAACGAGTGCCTGCCGCTTCAAGCAGGCTCAGTCAGGCTTTAGACTAATCGTGCAGTTTTCAAACATAAACCGATGAATATTTGCTGGTTATTGCTTGACGAGATGACTGAATAGGTTATAATAGAATGGTGAACATCAAAGATAGTCAAAGTCAAAGACAATGATATCAGAGATAAATTTTCGACAGTAATACACCCCAAGGGTGAATTTTTTTGCGGAGAGGAGGAACGGCCTATGGCTCGAATCAGTGACTTAATTGAAAACATAATCAAGCAAATGATCGAGGAAAACGACGGGATGGTGGAAATCACCCGTGGCGAGTTGGCAGAACAGGTAAATTGTGTACCCTCACAAATAACGTATGTTCTTTCAACCAGGTTCAGTTGCGGGCAAGGGTATTTGGTGGAAAGCAGACGCGGTGGCGGTGGTATGATCCGGATTCGTCGGGTTGAACTTCCTACGGCGGACAGTTATCTCATTCATACTCTGCGGCATCTCGGCAATACTTTATCGCAGAATCAGGCAGATATCCTGCTTCGCAATCTGCTTGATCAGAAGCTGATCAGTCTGCGGGAAGCTCGCTTGATCAACGCTGCCATATCTGACCGGGCGCTAATCATA
>CAYPHB010000115.1:3569-5251 GCA_964410445.1 uncultured Oscillospiraceae bacterium | reverse complement strand
GTAGGCTTGCTGCCAATCACCGGCATTCCGCTGCCCTTTGTCAGCCTTGGCGGCACCGCCATGGTGGTAAACTTTTTCGCGCTAGGCGTCATCATGAGTATTTCGATGGAACGTAATGTGGCGGGGGTGGACTAGCCAGAGTTTTTGACTCAAACCGATTAATATTTTTATAAAATTTAATTAAATAACGAACAATTGTTTTGTAAAAGCCGGGTTTTTCGCCCGGCTTTTTTGCGTTTGGTTACGATTGTGTTACAGATGTCCTGTTAAAAAGGTTCGGATTGAAATCGACAACTTTAGCGTGTACAATGGCAACAAGTGGTGAAATATGGGGCAAAAAGATACTATTGTGGCTAATTGTGGATGAAGAATCGCCCCGAAAAGCATTATCAGGAGCAAGATGGCCAGATACACACATACAATCGATGCCAAAGGCCGGGTTTTTGTCCCGGCGCGACTGCGTGAAGAAGTCGGGCGTACGCTCGTCATCACGCTGAATATCGATGATGGCTATCTCTCCGGTTATACTCCCGAACGCTTTGCCGATATCCGCCGCCAGCTCGAACAACTGTCAGGTACTGATCCCGCCGCGCGCCGTTTACGCCGTGCCATAATCGGTGAGGCAATGGCCTGTGAGCTGGATTCTCAAGGACGCATCTCTGTAAGTATGGAGCTTTGGTCATTCATCGGCGTTAAGCCCGGTGATGAAGTGTGTTTTATCGATCTTTACGACAAAATTGAAATCTGCTCCAAGGCGTTCTTCGACGCTCAGCAAGCAGAGCAAGGTTCGCTCTCTGAAGTCGACCTTAGTGGTTTTGATGTACGCGGGCTCTGACGATGGAACGACACAAAGGTTCCAGGCCTGAATTTGAACATGAGCCAGTGCTGCTGCAGGCATGTATTGAGCAACTGCAGATCAAGCCGAATGGGATTTATATCGACTGCACGGTAGGCGGCGGTGGCCATAGTGCCGCTATCCTTGAACAATTAGGTTCAGGCGGCCGCCTTATAGGTATCGACAAAGACGAAGATGCGCTGAAAGCAGCCGGCAACCGCTTGAACCAGGTAAAGAGTGCAGGCTCGTATACGCTGGTACATAGTGATTTCGCGAATATAAGCAATGTTTTACAGGATTTGAACCTTGAAAAAGCAGATGGCATTCTGGCGGATCTAGGGGTTTCATCGCCTCAGCTCGATCAGGCCGAACGCGGATTTGCCTACGGTAACGAAGGCCCGCTCGACATGCGGATGGACCGCAGTGCCATGTTGAATGCAGAGACGGTTGTGAACGGGTATCCCGAAACTGAACTGGCCAGAATTCTGCGTGAGTACGGCGAAGAACGACATTCGGGTTTGATTGCTAAAGCCATTGCTAAAAAAAGGGCAATTGAACCGATTAAGACTACAACCAGACTGGCTGAAATTGTCAAGGCCGCAATGCCCGGACGCAGCCTCAGGGAACAGCAGCACCCGGCCCGCCGTACATTCCAGGCGATCCGGATCGAAGTAAACAGCGAACTGGCTGCAGTTGAACAGCTGCTGGACCGTGCACCTTTATTGCTTAACCCCGGTGGAAGATTATGCATTATTTCGTTTCATTCGCTGGAAGACCGCCTGGTCAAAGAAGCCTTCCGCCGCTACGAAAACCCCTGTATCTGCCCCCGCGACTTTCCCATTTGTCA
>CAYPHB010000115.1:0-3469 GCA_964410445.1 uncultured Oscillospiraceae bacterium | reverse complement strand
AATGTCAGTACTATAATCAATTTGGAGGAAAGCCAAGATGAATCAGCCAAAAAACAGGCAAAATGGTAATCTTGCTTTAAAATACGCCCCGGAGTCTAATAAAACATATGACAGAAGCACCAACGGCAAATACCAGGCTTCTGCTGCTTATGCCGCACCGGTAAAAACAACCAGAATTAAGGCAGAACCCGTAAAACAACCAATCAGCATGGTTAACGAGCGTACTCGCCAAATCAGGCGCGAGCTTACTTTGCAACGGATCCGCAGCTTACTGGGCATCGTCTGCGCTGTTGTTTTTGTTTCAGGTCTGTTCGGTGGTATGGTCTGGCGTCAATCTAAAATCCTGTCCGACAACTTCAAAAATCTGGCTATTCAACGCGAAATCAAGCGTCTTGATGAAGTCAGTGGTCAAATCAGCGAAAATCTGGCATTGAAAACCGAACTCAGCCAAATCCGGACAGAGGCAGTTCAAAGCCTTGGTTTGCAGATTCCAGCCCGCAGCCAAATGGTAAGCGTCGTAGTGCCCGATACCGACCGGGTTGTGTTCAATGACAAAGCCAGAGTTGAAACAGATGAAGATGCTCATTTAATGAATCTACTGTTCAGCCTGGAGGGCTTTTTCAAAACCCTGGATGTTAAAGGCGCTCAGCCATGAGGCGCGATGAATTACCGACGGGCAACCGTTCAGCGCTGGATCAACGCCTGGCAAGCGAGCGGCAACGACAACCCGTAGCTCAAGGCCGGCAACAGCGTTCAGCCGGCAAACCGCCCCGTCGCAAAAAGCGGACACGGGGCGGTGTTTTGTTACTCGCCATTGGGCTGCTGGCATTTGCCGGCCTGCTGATAAACCAGCTGTATCAAATTCAGGTTGTGGCCTACGCCGAAAACGCGGAGTCCGCAGCCGGCCAGCACTATCGGAAAGTAACGGAACAACCGGTGCGCGGCAGCATCCTGGACCGTAACGGCATCGAGCTTGCCGGCACCACTTATATTTATCGGATCGGTATTACCCCCAAGGATGTCCGGTCGATCACCAAAAACATCCCCAGGGCTGACATCGTAGCTGAGTTTGCCAGCATCCTGAACCTACCCTTAACCGAGGTTGAGGAGGCGTTTGCCAAAACTGACGCAGCTTATGTTCAGCTAAAAAAAGAAGCTACCAAAGAAGAAAACGACGCCCTGAAGGAATACCGCAGCACCAACAGTATTGGCGGTGTCCGGGTAGATGCTGAGCCCCGCCGTTTCTATACCAACAGCACACTGGCGCCGCAGGTGATCGGCTACACCAACTATACCAGGGACAGCCTTAATAACAGTAATCTTTCCGGGCAGCTCGGAATTGAGCTGGCTTATAACTCTGAACTTACCGGCCAACCGGGTTATACCTATGTTGAAACCGATAACTACAGCCGCGGCGTTTTGCCTTTTTCCGTGCCGACTAATCTGCGCGCCCAAAACGGCAGCAATGTCGTTCTTAACCTCGACAGTACAATTCAAAAGATTGTCCAGGAAGAACTGGAAAATGCCATAAAAGTAAATGACATCACCGCCGGCGGCTCGGCAATTGTCATGAACCCGTACACCGGTGCCATACTGGGCATGGCCTCATACCCCTGGTTCGACACTCGCGAACCAACAGCCGTGCCGGCAGGCAAAGATCCCGCGACCTGGGATACCAGCAAAAAAGAAGATATTGATTATTTGTCCAAAGAAATCTGGCGCAACCGGGCAATATCCGATACTTATGAGCCGGGTTCAACCTTTAAGGCTATTACCGCCGCGATCGCTTTCGAGGAAAATCTGACCAAGGAAGCGGAAATGTTCAACGACGCTCCCTTCAAGGAATCTGGCTGGACTATTTCCTGCTCCTCGCGTTCGGGCCATGGTATTGAAAGCTTGCAGCAGGCCTTTTACCGTTCCTGCAATCCGATATTTGCCCAATTGGCACTGCGCACAGGCATCGACAGATATTATGAATATTTGCGGGCTTTTGGTTTTATGGGGACCACCGGTATCGACCTTCCCGGTGAAGGCAAAGGCATTCTGCACGAAAAACCGGCTCGGATCGACCTGGCGACAGTTTCTTACGGTGAATCTTCTACTGTTACGCCGATTCAGCTGGCAACAGCCTACAGTGCCATCGCCAACGGCGGTAATTTAATCCAACCTCAAATCGTCAAATCTGTCACGGACGCCAACGGCAATATCAAGAAAGAGTTCCCCGCCGAAACCGTCCGCAAAGTAATATCTGAAGCCAGTGCCAACCGGGTGCTCGACTTAATGGAAGGCGTTGTGCTTTACGGCACCGGCTCAGCCGCTTATACAGAAGGCTACCGCGTCGCCGGCAAAACCAGCACCTCCACAGATGACAACGGCGACCACACCATTTCCTTCGGGGCTATAGCCCCTGCCGACAATCCGGAAATTGTCGTGCTGGTAGTGTTGAGCAAACCGCGCGACAAACGCACCTCTTCCAGCGGCGCTGCCCGCGCTGTCGGCCAGATCGTCAACCGCACCCTCGAGCAACTCAATGTGCCGCGCCAGTTTTCTGACGACGATATGTCCAGCCTCAGCAAACAGTATTCGGTTCCTGAGGTCAGCGGACTTACCTTTGCCGAAGCCCGCAAACAGCTTTCCACCAAGGGTTTTCTGGTAGAAGCGGGCAATTCCGAGATGACTGACGCAACTATTATCCGTAGTCAGTATCCCAACACAAATGCTAAACTGCACAAGAAGAGCGTTGTCGTCCTTTATTCAGCAAACAAACCCGAACCTGCCTATGTCTCGGTACCGGATTTTAGCGGTAAAACCGTAAACGAGGCTCAACGGGCGGCAGCGGAAAGTGGCCTAAACGTTGCTTTTGCCGATAGCTGTCTTGGAGTTGTTGTTGCTCAGGATGTTCCGCCGACTCATGAAGCGGGCAACAGCCTGGTAAATGGCTCTGCCAGTAACAGCACCCTGCCTGCCAGTCCCCAAAATGAAACCGGCAACAAGACCGAAACCGGCAACAAGGCCGAAACCGGCAACAAAACCGAAACCGGCAGCAGTAAACCGGACAATAAGAATTCGACTCAGACAGAAGCAAACGCCGGCAAACTGCGCCGCGGCAGCGTAATCACACTGACCTTCGCGGCTCCGGTTGAAGGTGCTCATGCAGGCGAGCAGTAAGGCAACACTGCTTGAATTAGCAGAACTTATCGTCTAAAATTGCCTGATGCGCCCAGTTGATATTGCTGGCAGAACAGCCTGAAAAGGCTGGCCGCAACAGGCGTACTTAATTGAAAGGAACCAACATGCAATTACGCTCATTGCTGGAAGGGCTTGAGCTGCAAGCCCATCAAGGCGATCTTTCCGTAGAGATAGACAATATTGTCTACGATTCCCGCAAAGCCCGTCCCGGATCACTTTTTGTCTGTATCACCGGTTTTGTTACCGACGGTCATAAATACATTACCCAGGCGCTTAATCA
>CAYPHB010000114.1:2474-5292 GCA_964410445.1 uncultured Oscillospiraceae bacterium | reverse complement strand
CCAGGATGTTGGCTTTAAAGTTACACTCTCGATCAATATCTTCGGTTTTCAGGCCGATCGGCCGGAGTTTGTTGACAAGGTTATCGAACTGGCAAATCAAACGGGGCTTAATTTAAGCGATTTGCAGTTTGAGCTTAGCGACAAACAGCCGATAGGGCCGGTTGGCATCAAAAACCTTGTCCGGTTGCATGATGAGCTGGGTGTCCGGCTTGTACTGGACAACTTTGGCAAAGGCTATTCCAATATAAACCTGCTGCGCAGTATACCGTTCAACGAGATAGATCTTAGTAAGGAATTTACAGTCAATATTACAAGCCTGGAACTTGAACTCCGGATTATTGTCGCGATTAAACAGTTGGCAGAAGTGCTGGATCTCGCTTGCTGCGCCAAAGGGATTGAAACCGCAGAGCAGCTTGAATTGCTTGAGGAAGCCGGATTCCATATGGCACAGGGATACTTGATCGGCCGGCCGATGCGCCGTGAAGAACTTCGTGAATTTATGATTAAATATGCACCGCAGAATACCGGGAGGACTTAATTACGTGCGACTTGAAGTAAACAATCTGACAAAAACCTTTGGTGAAAATTCTGTCCTTGATAATATGAATTTTACGGCACAGGCTGGCTCGGCTTTAGGCTTATTGGGCCGTAACGGTGCCGGTAAAACAACTGCAATCAGGATAATCATGAATGTTTTTCCGCCCGATTCAGGCGATGTTAAGCTGAACGGCCGCAATCTCGGCAGTTCAGGTATGCGGATAGGTTATCTGCCGGAGGAACGCGGACTTTACCCGAAAATCACAATCCGCCGGCAATTGTGCTACCTGGCACGCTTACGAGGTTTGAGCAATAAAGATGCGGCCAAGGCTGTGGAGTACTGGCTGGAACGTCTCGAAATGAGCGAGTATACCGATAAAAAGCTGGAAACTCTTTCCAAGGGCAACCAGCAGAAAATTCAACTTGCGCTGGCGTTGCTTGCTTCTCCGGAAATAATAATTCTTGATGAACCCTTCAGTGGGCTTGACCCGGTTAACTCCCGTTTGCTCAAAGAGGTTATAACCGAGCAGGTGCATGAAGGAAAAATTGTAATTTTCTCGAGCCACCAAATGGGTTATATTGAAGAATTCTGCGACGACGTAGCTATTCTTAATGGAGGCCGGATTGTCCTTTCAGGTGATCTGCGTGAAATTAAGCGCGGTTATGACCGCTCCCGGATCGATATCCGGCTCGACGGACCGGCAGGTGCCACGCGGGAAGTGCTCGGCCGTCTGCGGCAACAGGCAAGGCCGGGCAGCATACTCAGCGAAATTGCAGATACTGATGACGGCTGCATTGTAAAACTCCGCCACCCGGAACAACGCAACCAGCTGCTGCAGAGCCTGGCTGCGACGGGTATGCCGGTAGACCGCTTCAATGTGCTCGAGCCAACTTTGGAAGATATCTTCATTGAGAAAGCGAGCGCGACAGTATGAAGAACAACCGTTTCAACCAATTTAAAACTGTACTTAGCTATGAATTCGGTAATATAACCCACAGCAAAGGGTACAGAGTCACAATGGTGATCGTTTCGCTGCTTCTGGTAATTGCGATTTCGATTCCTGCCATTATCCAGACTATTCAAGGCTTAAATTTAGGAGGGCCGCAAGAACCGACGGACGATCCCGCGTCCACAGTCTACATTATCGACCGCAGTGGTAATGCGCCGGCATTGGAGACAATACGTGCGGCTCTGCCTGATTTGCGTTTAGCGACAGCAGAGCCCGCGATGCTCGAAACACTGCGGTCACAAGTTGATAATGGCGAAGCACGCGGCGTGTTTGTGATCGAAAGTCCTGCCAAGTACACTGCCATCATAAAAAGGGCTGGGGTAGACGATGCCATGCCAGCAATGATGTATGGGATGATGGAGAGCTGGTACAAGACTCAGCAAATGGCTGCTCTGGGGCTTTCGGAAGCTGAAATTAACACCATGTTGACCCCGGCTGAGCTGGTAACGGTTGAAACAGTGAGCGATATCGGCAAATCAATGGAACAGACATACCTGTCCACTTATGTGCTTTTAATGCTTTTATATATGACGGTAATGATTTACGGCCAAATGGTGGCTACATCAGTCGCCTCGGAAAAAAGCAACCGCTCGATGGAAATGCTGATTACTTCTGCCGACCCCATGAGCCTGATGTTCGGTAAAGTAATTGGCTCAGGTCTGGCCGGATTATTCCAGATAACTGTTTTCATTTTGACAGCATTTATCGCTTATCAATTCAATGCCGACTATTTTGTTGATATTCCCATGGTTCAGTCAGCCTTTGCCCTGCCTCTGCAGACGCTGGCAATGACATTGTTGTTTTATTTGCTCGGCTATTTCATGTACGCGTTCATATTTGGCGCTCTGGGCTCGCTGGTTAGTCGCACTGAGGACATCAACACCAGTACTACGCCAATTACATTGTTATTTGTCGCCGGCATGATGATTTCATTCATAATCATGGTCACACCCGATTCAACCCTGTCAGTTGTCAGTTCGATGATCCCCTTCTTTGCGCCAATGACAATGTTTGTCCGCATGAGCATGACAAACGTACCGCTGATCCAGGTAATAATTTCGATCCTGTTGATGCTGGCTACAATATTTGGCTTAGGCTGGCTCTCGGCCAGGATTTATCGTATTGGTGTTTTGATGTATGGTAAACCGCCGCATTTGCGCGAGCTGGTCAAGATTCTGAAATCCGAGTCAGCTTCCGTTAAAGGTTAAGTTATAGCCGGTATCCGCACACGATTGCAGGAATACTCTTACGAAAAGCTTCAATTACACAAA
>CAYPHB010000114.1:0-2374 GCA_964410445.1 uncultured Oscillospiraceae bacterium | reverse complement strand
TTAAGTTTGATCAATACAGAATTTGAAATATTTTGCTCGATACCCTTGCGGATACGACTCGTATTGGTGACAAACAGATCGTCGCCAACCAGTTGGACCCGATCGCCAATGCGCTCAGTCAAAAGCTTCCAGCCTTCCCAGTCCTCTTCTGCCATGCCATCTTCCAGCGAGATAATCGGGTAACGGTCGGCCAGGTCGGCCCAATATTCAACCATTTCCTCACGTGTTTTGAACATGTTGGATTTCCAGAAATAGTAATCGCCTTCCCGGCCAGCCTTTTTTGATTCTTCATAGAGCTCGGTCGAAGCGGGGTCCAAAGCGATGTAGAAATCGCGTCCCGGAGTAAAGCCGGCCTGCTTGATAGCATCAACAATAAAAGTCAACGCCTGTTCATCACTTTCAAAGTTGGGGGCAAAGCCGCCTTCATCACCAACAGATGTTGCGTAGCCCTGGTTTTTTAGCAGCTTCTTCAGTGTATGGAAAACTTCAACGCTCCATTGGAGAGCTTCACGGAAAGTGCTGGCGCCAACCGGCATGATCATAAATTCCTGCAGGTTAATGCTATTATCCGCATGCTTGCCGCCATTAATAATATTCATCATTGGCACAGGCATAATATGGGCGTTAACACCGCCGAGGTACTCATATAGCTCCATCCCACGGGCCTGGGCAGCTGCTTTGGCGACAGCCAGTGATACTGCCAACAAGGCATTGGCTCCCAGCTTGCCTTTATTATCTGTACCATCAAAATCAATCATCAGCTGGTCCAGACCGCGCTGATCGAAAGCGTTGAAACCAATCAGCTCAGGTGCGATCAAGTCGTTGATGTTCCCGACCGCCTTGCGCACGCCAAGGCCAAGATAACGGCCTGGGTCGCGATCGCGCAGCTCGACGGCTTCAAAAGCACCGGTTGAGGCGCCTGAAGGCACCGCAGCGCGACCGACAGAACCGTCTTCGGTTTCTACTTCAGCTTCAACAGTAGGGTTACCGCGCGAATCAATAATTTCACGGGCTAGAATTCGTGTAATTAAAAGCTCTTGGATCATATAGAATTTCCTCCTTCAGAACAAGCACAAGCGCATCAGGATTTTTGATAAAAAATCGCGCCAGCGCGCCAGGTTGATGTTGCTAAGTGTCTTTATTGATACAGGATTATACGCCGTATTGTCGCTTCTGGAGGTAACACAGGTGCCACATGCAAAGTTCAGCTTTTATGGCTTTGAGTTTCAACAGCATGCGGATTATCAACTGCTGTTTCAAAATCAGACTTGCCGGCAAACTGTTTTACAGAAGCACCCGCACGTGCTATAGGCGTCAGGGTGCCGGGGCCGCCGACACAGCCGCCCGGGCAGGCCATGCCTTCCAGAATATGTCCGGGGGTTTTCCCTGCTTTTGCGAGTTTCAGCATCTTCTGACATGCTTCAAGACTGTCAGCGTTCATCAGCGGCACCTTGCGTCCGGGTTCCTTACGCTCGATGCAGGCAGCTATAGCCTGGGCTACATTGCCGGCAACAGCATAATTACGGCCATCCCTGGATGCCAGGGTGAGGAATTCTTCTTCCGGCTGATCAGTCAGCTCGATTGACTTGGCGCTGAACATGCCCATCAATTCTTCAAAGGTAATTACATAATCAATATAAGGACGCACAGCAGGTTCCAGACCCTCAATTTTTTTGGCCGTACAAGGCCCGATGAAAACGATTTTAGCTTCCGGGTCTCTGTCTTTAATACGTTGAGCCGTAGCAACCATCGGTGTGTGGGAAACGGAGACATGCTCACTCACTTCGGGGTAAAAACGGCGGGCCAAGTCTGCCCAGGACGGGCAGCAGGAGGTGCCAAGGAAAGATTCATCAGTAACCCTTCTCAGGTATTCTTCGGACTCACCCAGTGAACCAATGTCGGCACCGAGGGCAACTTCAACCACATCAATGAATCCTAAGGCTTTTAAGCCGCTGACCACATGTCCCGGCGTCGTCAGCGGCCCAAACTGGCCGACAAACGAAGGCGCGATTTCAGCATATACACGGTGACCCTGCCTGATTGCAGTAATCAGCTGGAATATTTCAGCTTTATCAGTTATGGCTGCGAAGGGACAACTGACAATACACAAGCCGCAATTAACACAGCGGTCGGTGATTTTTGCCCGGCCCATTTCGTCACTCGTAATCGCGTCAACACCACAGGCCTCGGCGCAAGGGCGGCCGGTACGGACTATCGCCTTGTAGGGGCAGGCTTTTTCGCAGCGCCCGCAATGGATGCACTTTTCGTTATCGATTTCAGCCGCATAGCGGCCCATGGAAACTGCTTTAACCGGGCAAACAGCCGTACAAGGGTGTGCCAGGCACTTACGGCAATTATTGGTGACAAGAAACAT
>CAYPHB010000113.1:0-5335 GCA_964410445.1 uncultured Oscillospiraceae bacterium | reverse complement strand
AATGACTGCTGCGTAGTATCTCAATAGATTCCTCAGAAGTCATAGAAAAACCTACGCCGGGGTCCAGCAAAATATTCTGTTTCTCAATCCCGGCTGCTTCGGCTAACTGAAGACTGATTGATAAAAACTGTACCATCCGGTTTTGCCAGTCAGTCCTCGTAAGAGCCTGTTCAGCCTCGCTTAGCAACTCTGAAGGTAAGCCTGCGTGAAACATTAAAACTGCGCCAGCATTATTCTTAGCAATTACTTCGGCCATACCGGAATCTGAACGTAAGCCGCTAATGTCGTTGACTATACTGGCACCTGCTGCCAGAGCGGCAGCTGCTGTAGCTGCTTTATAAGTATCAACCGAAATGACAATGGGAAAGTGCTTGCTAATAGCTTCAATAATCGGCACAACTCTGGCAGCCTCTTCCTCAGCTGGTACGGGAATATAGCCCGGCCGAGTTGATTCTCCGCCAACATCTATAATATCAGCACCACTTGCAATCAGTTTTTCAGCTTGCCGCAAAGCCGTATCGAGCTGCAAATATTTGCCACCATCGGAAAATGAATCCGGAGTAACATTAAGTATTCCCATTAAGTATGTCTTGCTGCCAAGCGGAAAACGATGTCCTTGCGCCTGGAAAAACCTGTCAGCGCTTTGTGCAAATGGAACCAATGCATTTGCCGGCATGATCAACCGCCAAACCTGCTGGGACGATTGATAAGTGCCAATGCCTCAGCCCGGGAACGGGCATCGCTCTTACACAAGCCGCGCAGTGCTGAAGTAACCGCTTTGGAACCGGGTTTTTTAATTCCGCGCATTGTCATGCATAGATGCTCGGCTTCAACAATTACTGCGACACCCAAAGGGTCGACAGCCCTGACAATTGTGTCAGCGATCTGTGAAGTTAAGCGTTCCTGCACCTGGGGTTTCCGCGACATAATATCAACAATACGAGCAATTTTACTCAAACCGAGAATTCTGCCTT
Source organism: uncultured Oscillospiraceae bacterium (assembly GCA_964410445.1). Lineage (GTDB taxonomy): Bacteria > Bacillota > Clostridia > Saccharofermentanales > UBA5734 > JAXGXQ01. The sequence goes on along the minus strand of CAYPHB010000113.1, from coordinate 4,361 downwards.
CAGAAGGAATATAAACAACGTGGGCACAGCCGGTAAACGGCAGCAGATGATGTTCACACATGGAATAAAACGGAATATCACCTACCAGAATCATCTCATCGTGGTCTTCTTCGTGAAAAACTCGAAACTGCTCGTCGACGTTGGCATGGATGCCGGAAAAAATTTCTTTGTACATGCGAGCTACTCTTTTTGGAGTATCGATAAGCCCTTCGCGACAAGGATTTTCACCAATTGCCAGCAATATTTCTCCTACTGCCCGCTCAATGCGAGGCAGATCAAACTCGAAATCAACTGGAGATTCAGTTCCCGGATTAGTGTCAATTTTTGCCTGCACAGGGCATTTATGATCAGGCGCTTGGTTCGCGCCTTCTTTATTGCTGGATTGTTTGGCTGACATTAGCTTCAACCTCCTATAAGTCTATTCTGCACCGTATTTGCGTTCCTGTACCTGCTTGCGATACTCCATCGGTGTCATCCCGACATGTTTCCGGAAAGCTGCATTGAACCGTTGAGGGCTGGAAAACCCTACTTTCTCGGCAATTCCACTTACCTTCATATCGCGTTGTTCCAGGAGTTTACAAGCGCGGTTGACGCGAACCTGCATCATGAAGGCCATCGGACTCATTCCCGTTTCTTCACGGAAGGCTCGAGTGAAGTAACCTTGACTCAAAAAAACATAACCGGCTATATCTGCGACCGAAATATCACGATCGTGATTCTCTACTATATATTCCCTGGCGATTTTTACAAGTTCTCTCGCTTTGCCTGTCCGTACACGCAGGCTCTCTTCCCATTCCTCGCGAAGGCCACGGGCCAGTACAACCAATAACTCAATCGCCAGAAGCTGCATCATCAGTTCTTTGCCAAAAGCTTCATTGCGGCTCTCATACAAAATCCGTTCCATCAGCGCGGCAATTTCCCGGCGGCTGCGGCCCTTGATCTGAATCATGGGATCATTCTCCCTGCCGTCTTCAGGTTTTTGTGAACCGTAAGCAAAATGCAGAAACTGTTCGATTGTTGCCGGGGCGATGTCTGTTGTGCGCTTAACCTGTCCGGTTTGAACAGCGGGACCGTTACCGGCTTTTTCAGTATTTACCGCGATCTCAGAAGGTGTGCGGGTAAAGCCAAAATACACAACCATCATGTCGGCATAGCCATCGGGTATTCTAACGACATGGGTCATTTGCGGCCGGATAATTACGGCGCTTCCACGTTCAACCATAAGCTTGCGGCCGGCTACTTCAAATTCAGCCTTACCGCTACGCAAATAAGTCAGCTCATGATACTCATGCCGACTGGGCTCGGTTTCTGCCTCGCCTTTCTCAAAACTGCGTTCGATGCCCTTGAAAACAACTGGGATCGATCCGGCAGCGCTGAGTAACCCTTTTTCAACTGTTGGCAGTAGATCTTCTAACATATTAATCACCTGTCGCTATTCTAGCAGAAAGCAACAGATCATAAAAGAAATTGATCCTAAAAGCCAGTTAGTGGTTCATTTAATGGTACAAGCTTGATCAGACAGGCAGCTTCTGCCATAGCCAGTATTCTGGCTTCAGCCGTATTGACAGCAAGACAGACCAGCGGGTCATTGGACTGAACTCCGGGAACTCCTGCAACTGATTTATCTTCAGCACTATTATTAAGCAGTGCAACAATCTTAAGTGACGGCAGCATCTCCGGCAGCATTGAGTTCGCGGCTTCGATGGCAGAACCGCGCTGGACTAAATGCACATCAACCAGATTACCTGCCGCTAACCAGTATCCGTTCGCGTTTTCCGGTTGAAGTTTCAAAGTATAAAGTCTGTTGTCCGTTGCGGCATCAGGATAAGCAATACCGGCGGGTTGGTTTCGCAGCCATTGTTTATGCAGGATCTGTCCCGCATAAATACTATGCAGCGCAGCCTTGCCAATGACTTCCTCCGGAGTCTTTACAACAGAATCGATTGCTGAATCGAGTGGAATCTGGACGATTTTCAGATCTGCAGCTTCAAGAATCCTGCCAGCTGCAATGTCATGGTTTAGCGCTATCACCTCGGTAGTTTCCAGGCTTGGCCGCCCCAATCCGACAATGACAGCTATGGAGACTAACAAAGCAGCTAGTCCGGCAGCTGCTAACAGCTGTTTTCGTTTTGTCATGCGTTTTCCTTTCATAAACATTTACGTTTATTCGATGCCGATACATTTCCTATCCTTAACTTGCCTGAAGCTAGTCCAGAATCAACTCAATACTTTCCTTTATCTGACACTGCCAGCCGTCCGTAAATACCCAGACAGCTGTAGCTGTAACCACAGGCATGTTTTGCGGCCGGTTTCGGCTAAGCCAATGATTTTCTGCTTCTGCATATTTATTAGTTGAATATTTTACTGTAAGCGACTTTAACTGGGCATTCAGATTCACACCGCTCATATTTTGCTTAATATGTTGCTTAATTAACGAGTTGGCCTGGGTTTGGTTGAGCACAAGCTTTCCTAGTGAAAGCTGTTCGCTTGATACGGCTTTATAAGCAGCTGGCATACTGGCTTCCAAAATCGAGCCGCAAAGCTGATGCCGTACAACTTGTAAATTGTAATCAATCGTCGCTTTCATTAATGGCAAAATCAGCAAAATAAAAAATGCAGAGGCCATCAGCACCATGCCGACCGCGCCTTTTTTTGCTCGCAGCCTGCTCATTGCTCGCCAGCTGCTGTCACGATTTTTCGGCAAGTCACAGTACGGGAGAAATTATAGTTCACATTAATTTCTTTCATAGATAAATTCGGCTGAATCCGATGTTCAGGTTTCGTTGCCTGGATCGTTAGTGTTAGATCACCACCAAAAGGCGCATTTGCTGGTGCTGTAAGTTTTTTAACCGTAAAGCCCCGCTCGCGTAATGTACTGGCCAAGTCCGATAGTTTCGTGCCGGATAAACCGCCTGCTGCATCCATCTTTTGAACATATTCCTGACAAAGCAAATCAAAGGATAATCGCTCAAACAACGGTAAAACAAGCAAGAGCAGCGCCAGCGTTAATACGACAAGCAAGGCTGTAACGGCGAAGCTGGAGATAGCTTGAACGATCATAACAAGCTCCTAATTGAAGATATCGGCAGCCATGTTGTTCCACCAATTTGTTAACTGGGCAAGTACATTGGCGGCAAAAACTTGCAACCCCGGAATGACGATAACAACAGCAATAATTATGCCTGCCGCGATTCCAATCACCTCATTAAGGCCAAAGCCTGATTTACCGTAAAGACAAAAAGATCCCTTTTGAGATATTGTTCCCTTGCGCTTCGGTTTAGCCCAAAGCTCTTTTTTACTTAAGTCGTTTCTCTGACTAAACACTTCTTTGATAAATTTCTTTGAAACGTTGAAAATACAAGATAAAGAATTCATATATACCTCCGATATTTTAGCTTGATGCCTGCAAAAGCGGTGGATGATTAATCAGCTAAATACATTACCAAGTGCGTATACCGCCTGATAAAGCATTGGCAACAGAAACAGCAAGACGGTAGGAATCATCAAGAAGATCGCTGCTATCAGCAGGCGGTTACGAATAGCCTCGCTCTGTTTCTGCAGCAAGGCAAAATATCTGGTGAAAAGCAGCGCCTCGGTTCGTTGAAATGACTTACCAGCGCTACCAGTTGCTAGTAACTGACGTAATTGTGTGCCCAGGGTATCAACATCTTTTCCAGCCTGCAGCCGCCGTAATTCCTCCACGGCCTGGTCAAGATCCAAAGTGAGACTATAGCGCCCGACGAATCGTATCAGCAGCGGCTTTACAAAGGGATCATCAGTTGCTTCGTGTAATCCCTTTAAAACATCAGTAGCTTTGATTCCTGCATTGATTTGACTATCAATAAATCGATAGATTTTGTAGAAGGAACGCTCCAACATACTTTTTCGCAGTTGTATCTTATGCTCAATCCGGCTGTTTTTGAGAGCAATTACCATAACTGCAGCCAACAGCCCCTGATAACCGGGAAGTTTCAATATGACAGTAGCGGCAACAGCACCGCAAATCCAGTAGAGCTGGGAACGCAAATATAACTGTAGGGAATTTGGACGCTCATCACCGGACTGCAGCAAGCGTTGTTGCAAATGGCCAAGAAATTGTTCAAGTGAGCGCCAGTGTTTCAACCAGCGACCAAGACGATAAAACGGCCGGCTTTTTCTTGCCGGAGCAACCGGTAGCACGCTGCGCAATCTGGGGTCGATATACACCACTATAGCAGGCAGCAATTGGTAGATTAAGCCTACACTAATGACAAAAGCTGCTGCCAGGAAAGCTATGTTTATTTGATCACGCACTTCATCGTCCCTTTCTCAGCGGGTTTGCGATTTGACAGAAGCAAACAGAACCAGTCCAATCAGGTACA
>CAYPHB010000112.1:0-5494 GCA_964410445.1 uncultured Oscillospiraceae bacterium | reverse complement strand
GCGGTGCCGTTGTAGGTGCCACAGTCGGCTTTGGTGTGGGCTTGGGTGTAGGAGTAGGTGCCGCAGTTGGCTTAGCTGTGGGTGACGCTGTCGGCTTAGCAGTAGGCGCAACTGTCGGCCTCGCAGCAGGCGCAATTGTTGGACTGGATGCAGGCAGCGTTGTCGCTCTGATAGTGGTTTGAGTAGAGGGCGCTGTTGTTATTGCTTGACCGTTCAGGTTCCCGCCGGCACGCTGTAGATAATTATCAATTTCATTTATTGCTGGTTGTACTGCCAGGGAAGCTGAAGGCAGAGTTACCAGTGAATTTTCTGTGGCCGTCTGTCCTGTTGTAGTATCAGAGGGCGCAACATTCGTTGTTTCAGTTGTTTCGGTTGTAGTTTCGGTTATTGAGGAACTGGATATTTGTGCTTCATTTACAGCACAGGCGGTCAGTGAAAAGACCAGGCTAACGCTCAAAATAGCGGCAATAAGCTTCCAACGAAATAAACAGATCATACTTCTCCAAACAAATAACAGTAGCGCGCAAGTTGGTAGCTTGCTTAGGCAATGGGAATAGAATAGTGGTGTGATTTTTGGGTAATCTGTTTTTATTTTGGCAGACGAGTCAATTTTTCGCAACTGAAAGTTTCAAATTCATTCACATTCTTAAATCTGTTTGCTAAACTTGAAGAATATTAATAACTGAAGTAACAGGAACTTGAGGTGGCCATGGAAATCAACAGCCAATGGGAACACAATCAATCGTCAATATATTATCAATCAATGTCTAAGCATCTGACCCCGATCGACGAATACGAAGGCTTTCTGCTGCGGCCGGGCCTTTACCTGGACAGCGGCGCTGTTGTTGTGCCGGGCGGCGTAAGCTTTACTGTCACTTCACAGGGCGCAACCAAATGCAGCCTGGTGCTCTTCAAACGTGAGACATCCGAGCCCTACGCGATTATTCCGTTCCCGCAACGCTACCGCATTGGTAATGTTTATTCCATGATTGTCTTCGGGCTGGATATATATGAGTTCGAATACGCCTTCAGCATTGACGGAGAATGGAACCCGGAAAAAGGCCTGTTGTTCGACAAAAACAAGTATCTGCTTGATCCATATGGCCGGGCTGTTACCGGCCAAAGCCAATGGGGCCAGCGCCTGCCAAGCAGCGGTCATTATCGTTCACGGGTTGTTGTCAGTGATTTTGATTGGGGAACCGCGCCGCAGCTGCTGATTCCGATGCAGGATCTGATCATCTACGAAATGCACGTGCGCGGTTATACGCGCCATGAATCCGCCGGTGTGGAAAACCCTGGCACGTATAAAGGTTTGATCGAAAAAATCCCTTATTTGAAATCACTCGGAGTTAACGCTGTTGAGCTGATGCCGATTTTCGAATTTGATGAGCTGCGTGATGCCCGCGAACACGAGGGCAACAGGTTGTACGATTACTGGGGCTACAATACCGTTGGTTTCTTCGCACCTAATACAGCATATACCAGCGCTTTGGAATACAATCGTGAAGGCAATGAGCTGAAATCGCTTATCCGGGCTTTGCACGAAAACGGTATCGAAGTTATCCTCGATGTCGTTTTCAACCATACTGCTGAAGGCAACGAAAACGGGCCGGTGATTTCTTTTAAGGGGCTTGATAACAACATTTATTACATGTTGGATGAGAAGGGCGGCTATAAAAACTACAGCGGCGTCGGCAACACCGTCAACAGCAACCACCCGGTTGTGCAACGCTTTGTCCTTGATGCACTCCGCTATTGGGTAACAGAATACAGGGTGGATGGCTTCCGCTTTGATCTGGCTTCAATTTTGGGACGCAACGAGGATGGCACGCCGATGAGCCAGCCGCCGCTTTTGCAGAATCTGGCATTCGACCCGATTCTGGCGCGAGTCAAGCTGATTGCGGAAGCCTGGGATGCCGGCGGCTTGTACCAGGTTGGCAGTTTCCCTTCCTGGCGGCGCTGGTCGGAATGGAACGGCCGCTATCGCGATGAACTGCGGATGTTTCTAAAAGGGGATCCGGGCATGGCACGATTGGCAGCTAACCGCATAGCCGGTTCGCAGGATATTTATGACCCCGCCCACCGCGGTGAACAGGCCTCGGTGAATTTTATCACCTGTCACGATGGGTTTACCCTCCATGATCTTTATGCTTATAACGAAAAGCATAACGAAGCCAATGGCTGGAATAACGCAGATGGGGAAAACTACAACCACAGTTGGAACTGTGGGGTTGAAGGGGAGACGTCAGATCCGCAAGTGCTGGCGCTTAGGCAGCGGTTGTACAAAAACGCGCTGACGGTGCTGCTGACCAGCAAGGGTGTCACCATGCTGCTGGCCGGCGATGAATTCGGTAACAGCCAAAACGGCAACAACAACCCTTATTGTCAGGATAACGAAACCTCCTGGCTGAATTGGCAGGACCTCGAACGCAATCAGGAATTATTTACTTTTGTGCAGCAGCTGATCAAATTCCGCAAATCGCATCCGGTGCTGCAGGCTTGCTGCGGTGAGGCGGATTGCGCTTTACCGCTGACCAGTTTCCATAGCCATAAGGCCTGGGAACTGCCGGATAACCACGATCTGCACACAATCGGAGTCATGCTTGCCGGGCGCGATCGCAATGGCTTTGATAAGGAAAGACCAGACTGCGCGGATATGCCGCCGGAAGGATTTTCACAGCGGTGTGATCTGCCGGCAGCTTGTGTAGCGCTTCTGCCGGACGCGCCCGATGACATTCTTTATATAGCAGTTAACGCGCATTGGGAAAAGCAGACAATCCAGTTGCCCGGCTTGCCGGATTGTTTCAGCTGGCGGATTGCGATCAACACAACCCAGCCATTTGGCAAAGATATTATTGAGGATCCAACAAAAATGAAGCAGCCCGGGCGTCGTCTGACGCTCGAGCCGCGTTCGGTTGTTGTTTTGATTGGCCAGCCTTGCATGAATCCATATGAAAATTGTCTGCGGCGCGGCGACTAAGCTTACTAGCGATTGTCTTAATCAATTATTTTTTCGTTTCCAGCGTAACGATTGTCTTAAATAATCGTTGCGTGGTATTCCTGCAGCGATTTTAACGGATGCTGAGTAGCATCTGAACTCAGCACGGCTGCAATACCGCGGGCGCTGGCCAAAGCGGCTGTCATTGTTGTGATGTAGGGAATTTTGTTCCTGATTGCTGATTTGCGGATGTAAGAATCGTCCGTGGAGCTGCGCGCGCCGGAGGGCGTATTGATTACCAGCTGAATTTCACCGTTGGCAATGGCGTCAGTGATGTTGGGGCGGCCCTCTTGCAGTTTATTGATCGGCTCAGCGGCTACCCCGTGTTCCTGCAGAAAGCGGCAGGTTCCAGTTGTTGCCCGCAGGTTGAAGCCGATTTCAGCAAACAGCTTGGCTGCGGCCAGCGCGTCTTCTTTATCCGGGTCGTTTACGCTGATCAAAACTGTGCCGCAGGTTGGCAGCCTCGATTGAGTTGCTTCCTGTGCTTTGAAGAAGGCGATTTCAAAGGAATCGGACATGCCCAGCACCTCACCGGTGGAACGCATCTCCGGACCGAGAATCGGGTCTACCTCAGGGAACATATTGAAGGGGAAGACGGCTTCCTTGACGCCAAAGTGATGCAGCTTGAGCCGGGTCAGGCCGGTCAGAGGCGAGGGGCGTGTCTTACCGGCTCCCGCAGAAGTTTTTGCCAATCTGGCTTCCTCGGCGTTCATCACCAGTTCTGTAGCCAAACGGGCCATGGGGATGTTGCAGATTTTGGAAACGAGCGGCACGGTTCTGGAGGCGCGCGGGTTTGCTTCTAAGACGTAAACCATATCGTCAGCAATCGCGTATTGCATATTCATCAAGCCGACAACATTCAGCTTCTTGGCGATTTTCTGAGTGTAGTCAATAATCGTGTCAATATGACGGGGCTCTATACTGACCGGTGGAATAACGCAGGCAGAGTCGCCGGAGTGAATGCCGGCGTACTCAATGTGCTCCATCACAGCCGGCACAAATGCTTCTATGCCGTCAGAGATCGCGTCAGCTTCACATTCCAAAGCATGGCCTAGGAAACGGTCGATCAGAATCGGCCGGTCGGGTGTGACACCAACCGCTGCCGCCATGTACTGGCGCAGCATGCCTTCGTCATGCACAACTTCCATGCCGCGGCCGCCGAGCACGTAAGACGGGCGGACCATCAGCGGGTAACCCAGCCGGGCAGCGATGGCGAGTGCTTCATCCATATTGACAGCCATTCCTGATTCCGGCATCGGGATCTGCAGCTCTTCCATAATTTGCCGGAACTGGTCGCGGTCCTCTGCCAGATCAATTGTAGCGGGTGATGTACCCAAAATGTGACAACCTGCCGCCTGCAGTTCATCGGCAATGTTGAGCGGGGTCTGACCACCAAACTGGACAATAATTCCAAGTGGCTTTTCTTTATTGTAAATGCTGAGGACGTCCTCAACTGTCAGCGGCTCGAAATAAAGCTTGTCGGAGGTGTCGTAATCGGTGGACACTGTTTCCGGGTTGCAATTGACCATTACTGTTTCATAGCCCAGGTCGCGCAAGGTAAATGCGGTGTGAACACAGCAGTAATCAAATTCTATACCCTGGCCGATCCGGTTGGGGCCACCGCCCAGCACCATAACCTTGGGCTTGGAGCTGACTGTGGTTTCATCGGGTGCGTTATAGGTAGAGTAGTAATAGGCAGAATTCTCAACCCCGCTGACGGGAACAGCCTCCCAGGCTTCACTAAGACCAAGTGACAGCCTCCGTTCGCGGATTTCGGTTTCGCTGCTGCCGGTGAGCTGCGCAAGGTAACGGTCGGCAAACCCGTCTTTTTTTGCTTTGATCAGCAGATAGTCAGGCAGCCCGTTGCAGCAGCCGTTGAGAATTTCTTCTTCCAGCTCAACCAGTTCCAGCATCTGCTGCAAATAATAAGGCTTGATGTAGGTTAAGCGGTTAAGCTGGTCAATGTCAGCCCCTTTGCGCAGGGCTTCGTAAATAATAAACTGGCGTTCGCTGCTCGGTTCAACCAGCATAGCAAGCAGCTCATCTAACGATTTCTCATGGAAATCTTTGGCGAAACCCAGCCCGTAGCGGCCGATTTCAAGCGAACGGACAGCTTTCTGTAGAGCTTCCTTGTAGGTTTTACCGATACTCATTACTTCACCGACAGCCCGCATCTGGGTGCCAAGCTTGTCTTCAACACCTTTGAATTTCTCGAAAGCCCAGCGGGCGAACTTGATCACGACATAATCAGCATGAGGAGTATAGCGATCAAGCGTACCATCGCGCCAATAGGGAATTTCGTCCAGCGTCAGTCCGACTGCCAGCATTGCCGAAATAAGGGCGATGGGGAAGCCGGTGGCTTTGGAAGCCAGCGCCGAAGAACGCGAGGTGCGCGGATTGATTTCAATTATGACTATACGGTCGGTTTGCGGGTTATAGGCGAACTGAACGTTTGTACCGCCGATAACCTGGATAGCCTCCACAACAGCATAAGCG
>CAYPHB010000111.1:0-5502 GCA_964410445.1 uncultured Oscillospiraceae bacterium | reverse complement strand
TTATAGGTTGATAAAGAAAAATAGTAGTAATAAATATGGATAAATGTATAATAAAACATAATAACGACTTCAGCCCAAAGCTTAGATTTAACACATTGGTGGTGAGATGAGTGTTGGATTTGATTGACATCAAAATTCTAAAGTGTTTGGAAAAGAATTCTCGGATTAACGCTTCAATAATTGGCGAACAGATCAATATGTCCGTTTCAGCAGTCATTGAACGGATCAGAAAAATGGAGACTTCAGGTGTTATTCGCAAATACACAATCGTGCTGGATAACAAAAAAATCAATAAGGATGTATCAGCTTATATTTCGGTCCGGTTGGACCATCCAAGGCACAATGATGATTTCGTGAAAGCGGTCGGGGGCATTCTTGAAGTAGTGGAATGCCACTATATCGCAGGCGATTATGACTTCCTTTTGAAAGTTATAACCGATTCGACCGGCACACTGACGGATTTGTTGAACAAAATCAAATCGCTGGTAGGAGTGTCGTTAACCCGTACAGTTGTTGTTTTGAGTACTACTAAAGATGGGCAGATCGTTCTTCCGGATATCAAATAATATTTTCTGGCAACATAAAAAATTAACATTCAAGTTTAAAAAATGAGCTGAATAACAGGAGGATCTTATGATTATCGGCATTCCCAAGGAAATTATGGCTGGCGAACAAAGGGTGGCAGGCACACCCGAGACGGTCCAAAAGATGATCGCGGATGGCAATACTGTCCTGGTAGAACAAAACGCGGGGGCGGGCGCTTTCTTTAGTGATGAGATGTACAGTGCAGCCGGAGCTGTGGTTATTTCCGATCCTGCTGATTTATTCCAGAGGGCAGAGGTTATTCTTAAGGTCAAGGAACCACAGTTCAACCAACAGAAAAACCTGCACGAAGTGGACATGATGCACGCGGGGCAGTATCTGATAACCTTTATCCATCCAGCCACTCCTTCTAATCACAAAATGGTAAGGGATATGGCTCAAAAGGGCGTAATCTCGCTGACTCTGGATGGAGTGCCGCGTATCTCACGCGCTCAGAACATGGACGCGCTCACTTCGATGAGCACCTGCGCCGGCTACAAGGGGATGCTGATGGCAGCCAATGAAATGAGAAAATTCGTTCCGCAGATTTTTTGTGCTATTGGCGCGATAAAACCAGCCAAAGCTCTGATTGTCGGAGCTGGTGTTGGCGGACTGCAAGCTATCGCGACCGCGAAGCGGCTGGGGGCAGTCTGCTATGCTCTGGATATTCGTCCAGCGGCAGTAGAACAAGCACAGTCTTTAGGCGCGAAGATTGTGGAAAGCAATGTACCTGAAGAAGCTGCTGTTGGCCCCGGCGGTTATGCGAAACAATTGAGCGATGAATTGCTGGAAGCTGAGCGTGATGTCTTGCGCAAGGTTCTACCGGACATGGATATAGTCTTCTTGTCAGCACTGGTACCTGGACGTGTGGCGCCTGTTCTGATCACGGAGGATATGGTCACATTGATGAAACCGGGTTCTGCCATGGTTGATATTTCAATTGATCAGGGTGGCAACTGTGCCGCTACTGTACCGGCAGAAACTGTTATGAAGGACGGCGTATCAATTTGCGGAATCAAAAACATTCCAGGAATGCTGCCTACAAGCGCGACCTGGATGTTCGCTTTAAACGTTTATAATTTACTGAAATATCTGTCGCCGAATGGTGAAATAGTGCTTGATGAAAGCGATGAGATTGTACAGGGAATCCTAACAACCAAGGATGGCCAGGTTGTACATCAAGGCGCTTTGGATGCTATGTCGCATTTAGTGTATAGGAGCAACATATGAGTCCTCTGATTATGGTAGTGATTTTTATTGCCGCGACCCTTATAGGCTATAAGTTAATCAGCAATGTGCCTAGTTTGTTGCATACGCCACTGATGTCAGGCATGAACGCGTTGTCAGGCATCACAATTCTAGGAGCGCTTGCAGCAACTGGGACTGCGGTTGCCACCGGAACTCGGGTATTTGGCTATATAGCTATTATTCTCGCAATGCTGAACATTGCTGGCGGCTTTGGCGTAACCTATCGTATGCTGAAAATGTTTGTTCATAAGGAGCATGAGAGTAATGAATGACCTGACTTATTACATAATCAGCGGCGTGTTGATAATCGGGGTCTTAATTGGCATTTCGTTAATTAGTAAAGTTAAATCCTCTGTAATGGGAAACGCGCTTTCGACTGTCTGCACTGCAGCCGCGATAATAGTCACCCTTTACCGTTTTCAGATTGTTTCTGACGTGGGGATCGGGATCTGTATGATCATTGGCCTGGTAGTTGGCCTTGTTGCTGCCTGGCGTGTGAAAATGATCTTAATGCCCCAAACTGTAGCGATCCTTAACGGATTTGGTGGCGGCGCGTCCGCGATTGTTGGATTTCTGGCATTAAGTGGTACAAGTGATATGTTTGCCAGGACCACCTCCGTTTTGGCGGTTGCCGTTGGTTTGACAACACTTACTGGAAGTCTGGTCGCAGCAGGAAAACTGCAGCGGTTACTTTCGCAAAAACCGGTGATACTGCGCAATCACAGCCTACTGACTAATGGCATGCTTATGTTGACATTATGTACTATCATAGCGGCCGCGTTTTCACTTAACTCAGCGCTTCTCGTCGCGGCGGTATTATGTGCTGTGGCTGCCTCAATATTCGGGATTCTTTTCTCAATCCGGGTAGGCGGCGCCGATATGCCAATTACCATCTCCCTACTTAATTCTCTTTCTGGAGTAGCTGGTTCTATTGCGGGAATGGCTATTTCCGACCCATTACTGGTCGCTATTGGTGGCGTCGTAGGTTCTTCTGGCTTGCTGCTCACGCAAATAATGTGCCGGGCGATGAACCGCTCATTGGCAGACATTCTCTTTGGCAGAACCTCAACTGTATCAATGCCAAAGGGAGATGCTCTTGTTAAGCCTATGGTTAATACCACAGAACAGAAGCCAGAGAAAGCCGCGGTACCGGCTGACGAAATATTGAAAGCGGCCAAACGGGTTATTCTGGTACCCGGTTATGGCATGGCTCTGGCGCAAGCACAGAGCCTCGTCAAACAGCTTGCTGATAAACTCGAAACAGAAGGCAAAGAGGTAATGTTTGCCATTCACCCGGTAGCAGGCCGCATGCCTGGTCATATGAATGTCCTTTTAGCCGAGGTTGGCGTAGATTATGACCGATTGCTGGAAATGGACGAGGTAAACTCGCTCTTTGCAGGCTGCGACGCGACAGTTGTTGTAGGTGCCAACGATGTTCTTAACCCGGCGGCAAATTCAGCCGCAGGAACGCCCATTTATGGCATGCCCATACTGAAGGTTGAAGACTCTGCCCATATAATCGTATGCAATTTCGACTTACAGCCTGGTTATGCAGGTGTGCCTAACCCGATTTACGAACGTGATAATACAACTCTGCTTCTGGGCGACGCAAAGGAAACTCTGAAAGCATTGCTTGCAAAGCTGTGAGCCAGTATTGAGGCACGAGTAAAAACGGATACTGATTGATTACGCATAGCCGCTGAAGCCTTACTCGCTTTAGCGGCTTTTTTCATGACAAAAGGACATAGCATCTTTTCTTAGGACAGATTGCACAAGAACATGAGCAAATGATCGGCGTTTTGCGCTTCGCTTTAGTCTTGACACGCATACTATGGTGAGTTAATCTGATTCATAGAAACACGTGTAACCGTAATAATAATAGAGGTTATAAGCGATTTATGAAAAAACTGGCTACACGAGATGATGTTGCAAAAGAAGCAGGGGTTTCCTCAGCTGTTGTCTCCTATGTATTAAATGATACAAAGTTTGTCAGCGATGAAAAACGCAAGGCAGTTCTTAATGCTGTAAAAAAACTGAACTATTATCCGAATCAATTGGCACGTGGCTTGAAAACTATGAAATCCAACCAGATTGCCTTTGTTGCAGATAACTTTCGCAATGATTGGCTATCTGAACTGGAGAACATCCTTTCGGAAAAAGGATATTACGTTTCGATGTGTTATACCCGGGAAGATGACGGTTTTGTTGATATGTTATTGAAGCGTCAATATGAAGGGATCTTTATGATGTCAAACTTGCTCTCAACGCAGCAGCTCAATACATTTGCTGAAAATGGAGTGCCAATTATTCTCTACCGGACTCGTAATTATGGTGTTCTCAACTCCCGAATCGTGACTGTTGCCCCTGATTATGCCGATGGTGTGCGAATGTCAGTTGATTATCTAGCTCTCAAAGGTCATAAACGTATTGGACTTATTCCACCAATACGTTACAAAACAAAAGGCATCACTGGTGATGACTTCCGGGTAAAGGCATATGTTGAAGCAATGCAAAAGCACGGACTGCCGCTGGAGGAATCTTTGATATGCACCAATACATTGACATTGGATACCATCCTCGACAGCGTCTTCAATATGATCACCAGCCAGGGAGCTTTAACACGACCATCAGCTTTTGTAGTTGGAAATGACTTTCTGGCTGCCCAAATAATGCAGCAAATCAAGCAAATGGGATTAAAAACACCTGACGATATCGCAATTACCGGTACAGACAACACGGATATTGCGAAAATTACTTCTCCTCAATTGACCACTGTTGATTTCTCTAAGACAGAATTCGCACAGAAGGTCGCAGATAAAATGCTAAAACTGATACATGGCGAAACACCTGTTGGAGAATATCTTAAGGTTAGTCTCGTTATACGAGACAGCGCATAATCTATTTTGCACAACATCTACACGTGTAACTAAATGAATTTAATAAATAAAATTGTTAAATCAACGCGCTGATGAAACTGTAAACAAGTAAAGGAGTGACATGAACATGATTGATTATCCACACGGCCTACTCTTTTCTAAAGAAATGCAGAAGGAGATCAAGTCCAGGTTTTTGAATGTCGATTCAGATCCAGAAACCGGCGAGCGTGTATTTTTTGAAAACGCAGGTGGCTCGCTTCGCCTCAAGGCTGTAAACGACGCGGTTGCTGAAGCTGATGGCTACCCTGATTGTGACTCTCGCAAGCATAAAAGGGCTAAAGATCTCCGAAAGCAGACATTACAAGGGTTCGCTGACGCAAGGATTATTTTCAACGCACCAAAGTATGGTCAAATAATTACTGAGACATCATCTTCTAAAGTCATGTTCACCATGGTGCGCACAATTGTTGAAAATGTTAAAGGCACTAACTGTGTAGTATCCGATCTAGACCACCCTTCAGCCTACGACTCGGTTCGTTACTACGCTCGCAAACATGATCTTGATTTCCGTGTAGCGGCTCCTAACCTGCAAACAGGTGGAGTGGATCCTGAAAAATTCGCGGAACTTGTCGACGAAGGAACTGTTCTCGTAAGTATTATCGCCGCCTCCAACCACACTGGCGCCGTTCTTGATTTGGAAAAAACTGTTGAGCTATGCAAAGCCAAGAATCCAAATGTCTACATTGTGGTAGACGCGGTACAGCATATTCCCCACGGCCTTGTCGATGTCCAGAGA
>CAYPHB010000110.1:0-5559 GCA_964410445.1 uncultured Oscillospiraceae bacterium | reverse complement strand
ACGAATCGAACCAGCCGGCGCCGGTAAATGTAACCTGTCTGCAACTTGTCCGCAGTTGTAAGTACGGAACCGCAATGCTATCATTTTATAGAATTTATGATGATCAGCATGGGGCTGAGCTAAAAGACTGAGGAGTTCAGCATGCGCACTTATATTTACCCCGGAACCTTCGACCCGCCGACCAATGGTCACATGGATGTAGCACGGCGTGCCGCCAGGCTCTGCGACCGGCTTATAATTGCGGTGTTGCCGAACCGCAACAAAAAAACGGTTTTTTCTGTCGATGAACGGGTAGAAATGGTCCGCAAATCTTTACCAGATTTGCCTGAAGTTGAAGTTACCTGTTTCCAGGGCCTGCTGGCTGATTTCTACCGCCAGGTTGACGCCAGCGCTGTTGTCCGCGGTTTGCGCAGTGAATCAGATTTCCGTCTGGAAGCGGAAATGGCAGTCGCCAACCGTCTGCTCAACACCCGCTTTGAGACTATCTTCTTACTCAGCCGCATTGAACTTTCTTTTACAAGTTCTTCAATAGTGCGGGAAGTCGCCTCCTACGGCGGTGACATTTCCGGCATGGTACCAGCGGAAATCAGCACTGAAATCCTCGAGCGCCTAAGCACAGGGGATAAACAATCATGAGTGGATACGCGGAGGCGACAGAACACATGTACGAACAATCCAGAAGCGCACACGATGCTGAGCATACGATGGAAGAGCTGATCGACCGTCTGGAAAGCAACGTCGTTTCGGCCCGTTCATTACCGTTCTCCGAAAGCTGTATTGTTGACCGGGAAGAAATGCTGGTCCTGATCACCATGATCCGCGACAACCTGCCGGGTGAGCTAAAGCAGGCGCGCTGGCTGCTGGAGCAAAACCGCCAGCTGATCGCCGAAGCCCGCAAAGAAGCTGAAACGATTATGCGCGAAGCCGAAACCCGCATGACCATGATGATAGATGAACACGAAATCACCCAGCAAGCCCGCAAACAGGCTGAGGCCACCGTAGAAAACGCTAACCAGGCCGCCCGGCAAATCCGCAGCGGCGCTATGGAATACGCCCGCCAGCGTTTGGCCGACATCGAAGAGCAACTTACCGAAATGCTCCTGACCGTGCAGCGCAACAAAAAAGAACTAAAGTAAGAATCTGATGTTCACACTGAAATAACGATTTAACGTTCACGAACAGGCAGGCCTTGCGCCTGTCTTTTTGTATGATCACTCAATCAAAAACAAACAGCAAAAAAGCCACTCGGCGACGAGTGGCTTTTTTAAAGCAATAGAACGTTTTGGTTATCGTACTAATCTATAAAATTCAATTTTCCGACTCAGATCTTTTACTCAACAGTTTCCATCCAGTTGTATTCGTCGGGGATGCGACCATACTGGATACCGGTGATGCGGTCGTAGAACAACTGGCTGAGCGGACCGATCTTTTCGTCGTTAAAGACCATCATCTGGCCTTCGTAGCGCAGCCGGCCAACCGGTGAAATAACGGCGGCTGTGCCGCTGCCGAAAACTTCGCTGACGCGGCCGGCGCGAGCGGCTGTGGCCAGTTCATCAATCGAAATTTTGCGCTCTTCCACATTCATGCCGAGGTTTTTGGCCAGTTCAATTACCGTACGCCGGGTGATACCGGGCAGGATACTGCCGTTTAGCTCCGGGGTCACCAGCTTATCGTCGATTACAAAGAAGACGTTCATCGAACCGACTTCTTCAATAAAGCGGCGCTCAACACCGTCAAGCCACAGCACCTGCACAAAGCCGGAACCGTAGGCGTTTTTCTGTGAAATCAGGCTGGCAGCGTAGTTGCCGGGAGTTTTGGCATAGCCGGTGCCGCCGCGAACCGCGCGCACATAAACATCCTCAACATAAATGCTGACAGGCTCCAAACCGCCGGGATAGTAGGCGCCGGAAGGGGAGAGGATAATCATGAACTGGTAACTGTGAGCCGGCCGCACACCCAGGAAAGGGTCGGTAGCAATAATAAACGGGCGGATATATAAAGAAGTATCAGGCGCTGTGGGAATCCAGCCCTCTTCCAGCTTCAACAGCTGTTTCAGCGCGAAAACACAAAAATCAGGATCTACCAGCGGAATCACCAGGCGCTCATTGGAAGAGTTGACCCGCTCAAAATTCAGGCGCGGCCGGAAGAGCATGGTTTTACCATCTTCATTTTTATAAGCCTTCATGCCTTCAAAAATTGCCTGACCGTAGTGAAAGACCATCGCGGACGGCTCCAGGCTTAGCGGAGCGTACGGCTCGATGCGCGCGCTGTGCCAGCCCTTGCCTTCATCATAATTCATAACGAACATGTAATCGGTAAAAATCTGACCGAATCCAAGCGGCTGGTCAGCTGCCGGCTTGGCTTTCAGTTCTGTTCTGGTGGTGATCGGAATGTCAGGATACATGGTTGCCCCCTTATGTGTGGGAAAAATCTGGCCAGTCGCTGAATCATGGTGCCAGCTGCCGGCCCTCCCGCTTTTTAATTGAAACTCATTGTATAATTATAAGGTTAATGCCTCGCCTGAGCAAGCTTGACCGCCCGAAAACCACCCGAAAACCACCCGAAAACGCAAACATATTGCTAATTGCCTAAATGTGGTAATCTAATAACATACGTATAGCGAAAAGGTCATTATTGTGACGTTGAGCAACAAGTATACACAATGTCCGGCGAGGAAAATATGGAAAAAGATCTCTCACTGCCTCAAGTTCGGGTTACGAACCTCGGCCAGCAAGAAAACGGCATCAGCAACGAAAAAACCTGCAGCAACAAACCATACTGCAACGAGACTTCTCGCGACCTGGAACACCTGCAGTCATTTCTGCTGCAGCTAAGCGACAAAATCCATAATTTTCGGAATGCGGCTCAAATAACCCGAGTCGCCGCCCAGGAAACAGGACAAAATCTGGCAGCGGACCTGGCAGGTTACGTTGAGCTGAAAGAAGTAAACGGGGTTCTGGAAGGCCTGTTTGACCCCGAAGTGATCTGGCGGAATCCAGATGGAGCTGAGGTGGAAATCCCCGCGGTTATGGAGCTGCATGGCACCGCCTACAGGCAACTGCTCGAAAACGGCCAGGCGGTGGCAATCACCGATTACCAAACCGACCCGCGCAGTCGTGACGGCAAACTGGTTTTCCGCCTGTGTGCTTTATCACAGCAAGCCAATGGCAAACAAAATTTCCCACTCGATCCACCTACCGATATTAATGGAGCAATAATCACCTCTCCGGTCCGTCATAACAACCGGATTGCAGGGCTGCTCTTTGCCTACAGTCAAAAACCGCGCACCTGGCTGCCAATCGAAATCAGCCTGATGCACGAGGTTGTGAAGCGTGCCTGGGAAGCAATTGAAAGGGCCCGTTCCGCCGCGGCCGAGGCTGCCTGGTCTAATACGCTTACCCGTTTGCATCGCCTTAGCATGATGGTGCTTAACCAGAGCGACCTTAACCGCGTTTATCACGAAATCACCAAATCCACCATCGCTTTAACTGAAGCAGACCGCTGCAATATTCAGCTGCTTGACGAGAGCACCGGCACCCTGACCCTTGTTTCACAGAATCAGCGCTGCGGCAAGCCGTTCAAGACAAAACAGTATTCAGCACAAGGCTGGGGAGTATCGCGCGAAGCGATTGAGCAGGGACGGCGCCGGATAGTCAAGGACATTACGCGCAGTCCATATTATGTCGATAAACCCGAGCTCAAAATCCTGCTGGCTGCCGGGGTGCGGGCAACCCAGGCCACGCCTTTGGTCAGCAGCGCCGGCCGCACTATCGGGATTCTGGCTACTCAGTACAACCAGCCGCATGCTTATGAGCAGCGGGAGCTTCAGGTTTTAGACCTGTTTGCCCGGCTTACAGCCGATACAATCGAGCGGATCCGCAGCGAAAAAGCCCTGCGCGAACAGTATCAGCTCATGGCAGGTATTAATCGCGTCTACCGCCAAATTACGCACCAGATGTCTAGCTATGAAATCGCCGTTGTTGCTTTAAAAACAATTTGCGAAATGACTGAAAGTGATTCCGGGCTGATCGCTATCCGGAAATCTGACGGCAATATGGACGATATAATTGTGCTGCGACCGACTGCAGACGGCGGCGAGACATTTTCATTCAAGGAAAGAAATAATCAGTGGCTGGAAAAAGATACCGAAAGGCTTCCCGCCTTTCTGCAGACAGTTTTCAAAAATGCTGACCCCCTGCTGTTGAATAATGTCAGCGCTGCTAACCTGAAATGGCCTGGCCAACATATACCGATCCATACTTTTGCCGCCGTGCCTATGTTTGAATATGAAAAGGTGGTTGGGGTGATCGCTGCGGCCAATCGACCTTCAGGCTACCAAAAAGCCAGCCTGAGCATGATCGAGGGTATGGGCGAGGCTTTCGTGCATTTGCTGCGCCGCTGGCAAGCCGAAAAGGCGCTACGAGAAAGTGAAGCCAGAGCTCAGCAATTAGTCAGCGAACTGCGTGAAGCTGACGCCAGCAAAAATAATTTCATGGCTGTACTTTCTCATGAAATCCGCAATCCTCTGGCAGCGATCAAGCTTGGTTTGTCGCTGCTGGAAAGGGTCGAGCCCGGCTCCGCAAAAGCGCAACAGGCACTCGAGATAATCGGCCGCCAGTCAAATCAATTGACACACCTGGTTGACGATCTGCTGGACGTAACGCGGATCGCCCGCGATAAGGTTGAACTAAAATGCCTGGATGTCAATTTGAATGATTTGGTAAAAGGCTGCACCCGTGATTTCGAGATTCAATTCACCCAAAAAGGCATCACCTTTAACACAGCCATAACTGATCAACAGCTGCAAATGTGCGCTGACCCTACCCGTATCACTCAGATTGTTGGTAATTTGCTGAATAATGCCGCCAAGTTTACCAGCGCCGGCGGCGAAGTGAAGCTGGAATTACGGACAGATCCAACGGGCAAACACGCCTTGATTAATATCAGCGACACAGGCGAAGGCATTTCGCCCGAACTGTTACCCAAGCTTTTTACAGCTTTCACCCAAGCTTCAAATACACTCGACCGCTCGAACAGCGGCCTCGGTCTCGGGCTTTCCATCGCCAAAGGACTGGTGGAATTGCACGGCGGCGAAATCAGCGTCTCCAGCGACGGCCTCGGACAAGGCAGTTCCTTCGAAATCCGCCTGCCCCTTAAGGCTGTTGACGACGGCAGCATCGATACCAAAGAAGCTGATTTAAAAAGCGATGACGGGCAACATTGCCTGCGTATCCTGCTGATCGAGGACAACCAAGATTTGGCTGAATCTATCAGCACCCTCTTAAGCATTTATGGCCATGATGTCGATATAGCTTATGATGGCCTGACCGGCCTGGAAAAAGCCCGTGCTGACCATCCGGACGTTGTGCTTTGCGACATTGGCCTGCCGGAAATGGACGGCTACGAAGTTGCGCGCTCCCTGCGCAGCGACCCTTCGACCAGCGATATTTTTCTGATTGCAATCTCAGGCTATGCCCAGGCAGATGACATTAAGAAGGCACTCGAAGCCGGTTTCGACCATCACATGGTCAAACCTATTGAAATCAACAAGATCCGCCA
>CAYPHB010000109.1:0-5604 GCA_964410445.1 uncultured Oscillospiraceae bacterium | reverse complement strand
CCTGATCCACTTTATGGCCTATCCTTTCGCCATGAGCGGTGAAGGGGATATCGTTAATACCGTAAAGCGCATCTGCAATGACGATTACTTCGATGCAATTGAAGTTACCATGATGAAGGATCCTGAAGTTCGGGCCGCCGTACGCAAAATGGTGACCGAATCTGCCATCACAATGGCCTATGGCGCCCAGCCGCGTCTGCTCCGCACCAAGCAGAATATCAACTCTCTGGACGAAGCACAGCGCCAGATAGCCCTTACCAATCTCAAAGAAGGCATTGACGAAGCCTACGAATTGGGCTGCACCGGTTTTGCTTTTCTTTCCGGCAAATGGGAAGAAGCCACTAAGGAAGAAAGCTACCAGGCGCTGGTTAAATCAACTGTTGAGCTCTGCGAGTATGCTAAATCCAAGGGCGATATGCCTGTAGTCCTCGAAGTTTTTGACTTTGACGTCGACAAATCCTCGCTGATCGGCCCTGCTGATTTAGCTGCCCGTTATGCAGAAGATGTCTGCAAGCAGGTTGACAACTTTGGCCTGATGGTCGACCTCAGCCATGTACCGCTGCTGCATGAAACCAACCGCGAAAGCCTTGTTCCGGTTGCCGAATACATCAAGCATGTCCATATCGGCAACGCCGTTTGCGGTGAAGAACATGACGCCTACGGTGACCAGCATCCACGTTTCGGTTTCCCCAACAGCGCCAATGGTGTTGACGAACTGACCGACTTCCTCAAGGTTCTGTTTGAAATCGGTTATCTTAAAGATGGCGGCCCGCGTAAGATCGTCAGCTTTGAAGTGAAACCCTGGGGCGATGAAGATCCCGAGATGGTTATTGCCAATGCCAAGCGTTACCTCAACGCGGCCTGGGCTAAGCTCGAACTTTAATCAAACAGCTATTTGCTAAATTTTATTTTGCTGTCATTTTTATTGAAGTGCTCGAACAGTCAGCCGCTGACTCCCGAAAACGGAGCCTCGGCTGACTGTTTTTAAGCAAAACGTCATTTCCGATGAGTGCAAAATATGCTCTAATAGTTTTAGAAAAAACCTACGATTTAACCAAATTCGTAAACGATTACGCTAATTTATTTGTTCGACTTCACATTTTGTTGAGTCTGCTCTTGCGTCTGGTAAAAGTTTGCGGTAAACCTGAACATGATTGCTTTGCGAAAACTCAAAATAGATAAGGAGATTTGATATGACGAAGATTGTAGTTCTTGACGGTTACACGGAAAATCCCGGAGACTTGTCCTGGTCAGGTCTGGAAGCACTGGGTGATTTAAAAGTATATGACCGTACCCCAGCAGACAAAATTGTCGAGCGTATCGGTGATGCCGATATCGTTTACACGAACAAAACCCCGATAACCAAGGAAACCCTTGATGCTTGCCCGAACATCCGTTTTATCGGCGTCCTCGCCACCGGCTACAATGTCGTCGATTATGAATATGCCAAGAAAAAGGGCATTCCTGTTGCCAATATCCCTACCTACGGTACCACAGCCGTTGCCCAGTTTGTTTTCGCGCTGCTGCTGGAAGTCTGCCACAACGTTGGCCACCATTCTGAAGAAGTCAAAAAAGGCCGCTGGACCAATAATCCTGATTTCTGCTTCTGGGATTTCCCCCTGATTGAACTTGCTGACAAAACAATGGGTATTATCGGTTTTGGCCGCATCGGCCAGGCAACCGCCAAAATTGCTCGTGCTTTCGGCATGAAAGTTCTCGCTTACGACGAATATCCCAACGAAGCCGGCCGTGAGCTCGGCGAATACGTAACCCTGGATGAGCTCTATGCCAAATCTGATGTTATCAGCCTGCACGTACCGCTGTTCCCTTCAACCAATGGCATGGTAAACAGCGAAAGCGTCGCCCGGATGAAAGACGGCGTGATTATTATCAATACTTCACGTGGCCCGCTGGTAGTGGAAGAGGATGTGAAGGCTGCTTTGGAAACAGGCAAAATTGGCTGGTACGCAACTGACGTAGTTTCCGTTGAGCCGATCAAGGCAGACAATGTGCTGCTCACAGCCAAAAACTGCATTATTACGCCACATATTGCCTGGGCTCCCAAGGAAAGCCGTCAGCGTCTGATGGATGTTGCCGTCGATAACCTGGCACAGTTCCTCAAAGGAAACCCAATTAACATCGTCAACCGCTAATAATCGGAGATCATTCACTAACTCATATTTAGGTAAACATAACTTATATTTGAAACGAAGCCTGCCAGTGCTTGAAAAAGTGCCGGCAGGCTTTTTTTATCGATTTTGCTTTTAGTCGATATCTGTTATCGCTTTCTGTTATCGCTATTTGTTTCTGAAACAAATAGCGCAAATCGTTGTAAAAATAATTTGTTTCGTTAAAAATACTTGTTAACACGCGCGTTCAATGGTATGCTTAAGAAGCTGATTTTGGTTAAAGTGTTGAAGCAAAAGCTTTAGGCGTCAATTATTTGGTAAATTGCCAGTTTGTTTCACTAGAATGTTACACAAAGTTGCAGGAACACAAGTTTCGCTAACAACTACACTTACAAAACAGTTCGTACAGTTCCGACAAATTACTTACCAGAAATGTCCGCTTAACAGAAAGGTTTTTTATGGCAGTTACAATCAGGGATGTCGCAGAACACTGTGGGTTTTCAATCGCCACGATTTCGCGCGCCCTATCCAACAGCCCAACAGTAAAGGCTGAAACCCGGGAAAAAATTATTGCTGCCAGCGAAGAGCTAGGTTATGAATATGCCCCGCACGTGCGTAAAGTCAGCAAAGCCGCCCCGGTAATCACGCTGGTGGTCGGCGACATTATGAATCTTTTTTACCTTGGAATAATTAAAGGCATCAACGACTGCCTCACCGAAAATAATATCAAGCTTGCCATTTACAATAGCGATTACGACCCGGCCAGGGAAGAAGAGTTTGTTCGTTATGCCAATGAACAAAACAGCGACGGAATCATTATGATTACTGCTACGGAAACTTCCGGCCTGGTCAGTCTGTTGAAGACAGTCAAGTGCCCGGTCGTACTGGCTAACCGTTATATCCGGTCAATGGATCTTGATGCGGTCTGCATCGATAATTATCGCGGCGGCTATATGGCCGGCAGCTATCTGGCTGAACGCGGCCACCGTCGAATTGCTCATCTTGCCGGTCCGGCCAACTCAACAGCCAGTCAGGATCGCGAACGCGGTTTCCTTGACGCCATGGAAGATCATCACATTGAACTTCAGGAAAACATGATTTATTACGGCAACCTAAAGCGTGATTCCGGCGTTGAATTCGCGGAGTATTTCCAAAGCGAATTAGCCGAATGCACCGCGGTTTTCTCTGCTAACGACCTGATGGCTGCTGCTTTCTGCGAAAAACTGCTGGCAGCCGGCCGGCGTGTGCCGGACGATGTCAGCGTTATTTGCTTTGATGATTCCACAGCGGCCGTCAGCGGCGGTGTCAAGCTGACGACTATCAGCCGTGATCCCTACCCGATGGGCCGAGCTGCTGCCGAAATGATGGTGGAAGCTTTGCAGGGTGTCGAATCCCGGCACCGAAAAATCCTGTTCCCACCCGTGCTGTCTGTCCGGGAGAGTGTCGCTGCTCTGGTAACTAAACAATCAGAAAATATGGAAAAAGCAAACAGCAAGTATGGAAGGAAAGGTTAAGCTTATGAGCGAAAAAATCGACTACGACAAGCTCCGCCGCTTCTCAGCCGACATACGCATCGCAACGATCAACGCTTTGGCCAACTTTGGCTTTGGCCATATCGGCGGTTCGATGTCAATTGTCGACATGCTGGCCGTACTCTACGGCGGTTTCATGAAAATTGATCCCAACGATCCCGCCTGGGATGAGCGCGACTGGTTCGTTCTTTCCAAAGGTCATTGCGGCCCGGCTCTGTATGCTGCTTTAGCAGTCCGTGGCTATTACCCTGTTGAAATGCTTAAAACCCTGAACCAGCTTGGCACCCGCCTGCCCAGCCATGTTGACCGCCTTAAAACGCCCGGCGTCGACATGACCGCAGGCTCGCTCGGCCAGGGCATTTCTGCCGCGCTTGGAATCGCGCTCGGCTTGAAAATGCAGGGCAAAGACAATACAGTATTCTGTATTATCGGCGATGGCGAATCACAGGAAGGCCAGGTTTGGGAAGCTGTACAAAGCGCAGCTCATCAAAAGGCAGATAATTTCATTGTGCTGGTCGATGACAATAAGAAACAAATTGACGGCAACACCTGTGATATCAACGACCCGCTGGATTTTGTCGAAAAGTTCCAGGCCTTTGGCTGGGATGCTTTCCGCACAGATGGCCATGACGTAGAAAAGCTTTACGCCGCTCTTGCCCGGGCTAAAGCCAGTAAAGGCAAACCAACCGCGATTATTTGCGACACCATAAAAGGTCTTGGTGCTGATTTTGCTGAACGCGCCTCGTTCAATCATTACATGAATATCGATAGTCAGATGGCCGCAGCAGCTGTTGAGGAAATCGAAGCCCGTTTGGCGGCTGGCACTTATCCCGGAGGTGACCTGAGATGATAAAGCTGACTGCTGAGCATAATGCTGATCCAATCACCATGAAAGAATCCTATGCCGAGGCCCTTACCCGGCTTGGCGAGGTCAATGCCAAGGTAGTAACTGTGGAAGCTGACTGTAGCAATACAATAGGCACCGCAATGTTCGCCAACAAGTACCCTCTCCGCTCGATCAATGTCGGTATCGCCGAAGGCAACGCAGTTGGTGTAGCTGCGGGGCTTGCCGCCACCGGACTCATTCCGTTTTTTCATACCTTTGCTGCTTTTGCCACCCGCCGCGTTTATGACCAGGCGTTTATATCCTGTGCCTATGCCGGCCTCAACGTCAAAATAATCGGCGCTGACCCCGGTGTTACAGCCGCACATAATGGCGGCACACACATGCCGTTTGAAGACGCCGGCATCATGCGCAATATCCCCGGTGCGGTAGTAATTGAACCTACAGACGCCGCGATGCTGCGTGTTATTCTGCCGCAGATCGCCAACCATGACGGCCTGGTTTACATGCGTTTTTCCCGCAAGAACAGCCCCGGGATTTATCAGGAAAACCAGGAATTCACAATCGGCAAGGGCGCCTTGCTTCGTGAAGGTACTGATGTTACGCTGATTGCCAACGGGATTATTGTGGCCGAAGCGCTGCAGGCGGCAGATATGCTGGCCGCAGACGGAATTAGTGCCCGCGTTATCGACATGTTTACCTTTAAACCCATCGACAGCGATTTAATTATCGAATCCGCCCAACGCACAGGCGCTTTGGTTACAGCCGAAAACCACAGTGTTATCAATGGACTGGGCTCAGCTGTTTCCGAAGTTCTGACAGGTAACTGCCCTGTACCGCTGGAGCGAATTGGTTCGCAAGACGAATTCGGCGAGGTCGGCACAATCGATGCCCTGCTGGAACGCTTCGGCCTGCGTGCCGGCAATATCGCAACCGCAGCTCGCCGCGCTATTGAACGCAAACAACAGAACTAAAGCCGCATAGCAGAACAATAAGCCCGAATTAAAAAGCAGAATAAGCCCGGATTCACATAGCAGAACAATAAGCCCGGATTCAAATGCAATTAAAAACAAACGGCACAGCCGATTGTAATAAAGCC
>CAYPHB010000108.1:2894-5815 GCA_964410445.1 uncultured Oscillospiraceae bacterium | reverse complement strand
AGCTGCAAGCCGGCTTCAGGTTGCTGGATCTTTATGAAGACACCAATGGTACTGGCCTGCTGCATGACTATAATATTCCAACTTTCTGGGCTACCTTGGTAATTAAATAAAGCAGCAACGAAGTCGGGTGATTGTATATGCAAAAAGTTAAAATTACGGTTATGAAACAAACTGTCTATGAAGACTTGATAAATGAGTTTGAAAACCCAATCGAACATGCTTGTGATCTGAAAGTCGGACAGGTTTTTATCGCGAATGGCTGGGAAAAACCGGAAGGCCTATGCAACAGTGCCTGGGAAAGCATGTCTGCCTTTGTTATGACGCTGGCTCACGGTGGTGAGGATATTTATCAAGGTTGGATGAAGAACAGGAAATCGGCGATGATTTCCTGCAATGACGGCTTCCGGCCGGTTAGTTTTTTCCTTGAAACACTTGAGGAAGAAGCTGATTAAATAAACATGATGGTTACCCCAATATAAGGATTATTTCTCGATATTCTTTTTTAACACTGCTGATATAATATCAATTAATATTTACCATCAGAAGGAGTGCCTATGTCCGGCCGGAAGTCGAGCAGAGCAGTATGGTTAATTTGCTTTTTGATGGTTATTGCCCTGACCATTAGTTCATGCAACGCTTTTGTTAAGCCAAACGCCACAACAATTAGTTCAACTCCCGCTGTGACAACCTCACTAAACACCGCTATTACTACTGAAAGCGGTGCTTTGTTCATAACTGGCACGCCTGTTAAGAAGCCATCCGTTTTTGATCGGGATGTAGCATATCTGCAAAGTAAAGGGATCCGATTGCCGAATTTAACGGCTTCCAGTATTTTGGGAATCGAATCTTTTTTTGAACTCATGGTTGAGGCATATGAATCATTTGGGGCTGAGATCGATACTTCAAAGTTCAATCCGGCAACAAAAGCCAGCGTTGCATTGAAAAAACTGACCTTGATCGAAACCTTCACACCTTATCACGCTGAAGAAGATTTTACCTCAACCGAGCTGAGTTACACCACTGCAGCTAACTTTCTGATGAATTTCCAGGATTCCATTCAAAGGAGATTATTCTGGAACGATTGCCAGAAGGCAACTGCAATTGACCTGTTGCGCAGACTTAATACCAGTATCGCGCTATATTCCTGGCAAATGAATTTGGAGCAGACAAAAGCATTTTCTTTATCAGATTTACTGCCGGAGGAGGCGAATCCTGTTCCGGATCAGACATTAACCAGAGCAATGATTGCGCAAATGCTGGTAACCGCCTATGAGGAACTTGTTGGCGAAATTAAAGCAGCAGATACGCCAAAGTTAACGGATACTGTCGATGTTTATGCTTCGAAAGCAAATCAGTTTTTTATTTGGCCTTACACAGAGAAATTTGAACCGGAAAAAACCGGTAGCTGGGATGATTGGAATTTTATTTCCGCGATGACTTTTGACTGGCAGCTAAATTCAGGCCTTAAGCTGGAGGAAAGCAAAGTTCAGTTCGGCGCGATTGTCGCCGCCTTGTCCGCAATAATCAGAGGCTATGAGCAAACTGAACCAGTGTTTGCCGATGAAAAAATTGTTTTGAATGAACGGACCTATGCCTGGTATGTCAGTCAGAAATCAACAGGTAAGTATAGCGATGTCAACTGTATGCCCGCTTGTGTTGTCATGTCCATGCTTTATCAAAACATAAAAGACGTACCTACTGTGGAAAGCCTACGCGAAATGTATCCTTCGAATGGCTCAGGCTGGTTTGATGGCACAGCTGCAACTGTAATGGAAAATTACAATCTGAAGTTTACGGATTCCTGGGACTTCAGCCTGGACAAAATGCTGACTTTATTAGATGAAGGGAATGTGCTGTTTACCATGTACTTGCTAGCTGACCTGCAACAGGGGCATGCGGTTATTATCAAAGGCTACTGGCAGTTGGGCAATTCCTTAAAATTCATTGTATCCGACCCGAACTACGACCAGTCCGGTCAATTTGGCTATCCCGAATATACGACAGATGCTCTGAAACTGATTAAACAAATGCAGTTACACACACCCCGGTTTTTAGTTGTCAGTGGAGAAAAGGCTGACAAGAAACCTGCATAAGCAATAAAGCATCGTTACCTGCCATAAACGCCGGTTGGCGGCAACACGTGAACATAGTGTATAATTATAGTTGCTTTCGCTTTTTTTAGAATCAGGACTGCAGTAACTTTGCGCTACGTTAATTATCATGCGAAAACTCAAATAACAGCGCGGGAATTCTGATGCGAGCATTGCAAAATAATTTACTCTGAAAGGTGTTATAAATATGTCAAATCCTTTTTCGCAGATAACTCCGGAGATAGAAGAATTTTCCGCGATATTTGCCAAGAATAATACGATTAATCCGGAATTGTACAATAAATATGATGTGAAAAGAGGCTTGCGGGATCTAGACGGTAAAGGCGTACTCACAGGTTTAACCAATATTTCTGAAATCGTGGCCTTTAACACTGTCGACGGCAAAGAGATCCCCTGTGCAGGCAAGCTCTACTACAGAGGACTTGATGTCGAAGAAATAGTCAAAGGGTTTGTCAGCGCCAATCGTTTCGGCTTCGAAGAGGTTTCCTATTTGCTTTTATTTGGTGAGTTGCCTGACGCAGCTCAACTGGAAAAGTTCAACCATGTTCTGGCCGGTTACCGCTCCCTGCCGACCAGCTTCGTGCGCGATATTATTATGAAGGCACCCAGTAAGGATATGATGAATACCCTTGCTAGAAGTGTACTGACAATGTATTCATACGATGATTTTTCCGACGATATTTCCCTCCCGAATGTATTGCGCCAATCACTGCAGCTGACAGCGCTTTTCCCAATGCTCTCAGTATATGGTTATCAGGCCTATCGTCACTATCACGATGGCAAAAGCCTGTATATTCACAAACCGAGGCC
>CAYPHB010000108.1:1481-2794 GCA_964410445.1 uncultured Oscillospiraceae bacterium | reverse complement strand
GATAAGCAAGAATTTGACCGTTCAGGCTTAATCTACGGCATGGGGCATGCTGTATACTCTCTATCGGACCCGCGTGCGGACATGCTTAAGCAATTTGTTGAGCGGCTTTCTAAAGAAAAGAACCGCGTTGATGAGTTCAATCTCTATATGCTGGTTGAAAAGCTGGCAGGTAAAATCATTGGTGAAAAACGAAAAATATATAAAGGCGTTAGCGCCAACATCGATTTCTATAGCGGCTTTGTCTACAGCATGCTTGATCTGCCTATGCAGCTGTTTACGCCTTTATTTGCCATTGCCCGTATCGTCGGCTGGTCGGCCCATCGTATGGAAGAAATCGCCAATTCGGGCAAAATTATCCGGCCGGCATATAAATCAGTTATGGAAAGAAGGGAATATACTCCCCTTGAAAACCGCTGAAGCTAGTTGACATAAGGAGAGTCAGCAGTGAAGAAAGAATTTATTACGGTAACCTTGCCCAAGAATCCATCGATCACAGTTGATGTTATTCCGGGGCATTTCACAACGAGCCATTTCCACACAACCCATTACATTGATCTGGATAACCTCAAGACTAATTCAGCCTTGGCCAGAGATGTTGCGCGCGAATTATCACTGCCTTATCTAAGCAGTACCCTGGTCGACACTATTGTCTGTATGGAAGGTACGGATGTTATTGGCGCCTACCTGGCGGAAGAGCTGTTGTCCGAAGGCACTTCGGTTATCAATGCCGGCAGTGAGATTCATGTGGTAAGGCCGATCAGTAATGTTAACCGCAACCTGATGTTCCAAAGCAATATTCAGGAATTGATTTACAAGCGAGAAGTCGTGTTACTGGTTTCTTCGATTTCCAGCGGCATGACGTTAAAAAACGCGATGGAGTGTCTGTCATATTATGGTGCCAATGTAGTTGGTATATCAGCTTTATTCAATTCCGATCCTAAAAACAGCGACTACGAGATAAACGCTGTTTTTACCAATGAGGACTTGCCCGATTATAAGATCTACAATCCGAACGACTGCCCGCTTTGCAAAGAAGGCCGGGAGCTTGACGCGATTATTGTCGAAAACGGGTATTTAGAATATAGAAAATGAAAAACAGGGAGTTGATGTAATTGTTAGATTCCGGGATACAACCGCAAGGCTTTAGTTTTATGGGATTAGGTCTGCCTCAGTTTATTATGATCCTAATTGCTTTGTTGCTGGCATACCTGGCAATTCATAAAAAATATGAACCGTTGCTCTTACTGCCACTCGCTTTTGGCATGCTGATTGCTAACATACCTCTAGCGGGGCTTTCTGCCTACGACGAAGGC
>CAYPHB010000108.1:0-1381 GCA_964410445.1 uncultured Oscillospiraceae bacterium | reverse complement strand
ACCATTGCGACCCTGGTTTTTGTGCCAGCCGCCGGTACTTTGATTGCCATGCTGATGCTGGGGAATCTGATCCGGGAAAGCGGCGTAACTGACCGTTATATCCGCACCCTGCAGAATCACTTCCTAAATATTCTGACGCTGTTAATTGGTATCTCAATTGGAGCTACCGCCACAGCAGACCGCATCCTCAATTTACAGACTGTTATTATTATTGGCCTTGGGCTGTTTGCCTTTGCTTTTGGTACCGTTGGCGGTGTTGTCATTGCCAAAATCCTCTGCAGGGCAACCGGCGGCAAAGTGAATCCCCTGATCGGCAATTCCGGCGTATCCGCCATGCCGATGGCAGCACGTGTTTCTCAAAAACTGGGCCTGGAGTATAACTCTCAAAACCATCTGCTGATGCACGCGATGGGCCCAATCGTATCAAGCACAATCGGTTCAGCCATTATAGCGGGACTCCTGATTAGTTATTTCGGATATTAATTAGAATTACAGAATAAACTCAAAAAGAGCGTTTCAGCATCAGAAACGCTCTTTTAATTAAAATCGAGGAGGCCAGTTTATGCTTAGCTAATCGGCAAAAACTTGTCAGTTATTTGCTTAAATCAGACTGATGTGTAACCACCGTCAACCTTGATGTTCTGACCGGTAATGTAGCAAGCTTCGTCGCTGGCCAGCATGATAGCAACCGGATTCAGTTCACCTTCACGTCCATAACGGCCCAGCGGTACACTTACTTTCATGAAGGCCTGGAAGGCTTCGGTTTCGAGTGTTTCAGCTGTAAGTTCAGTTTCAAAATAACCTGGGCTGATTGTGTTACAGGTAATATTGTATTTTGCCAGCTCAGCTGCGACTGCGCGGGTAAAGTTGATTACGCCGCCTTTGGAAGAATGGTAAGCGACAGTATCCATAGCAGTGTTGCCAACCTGGCCATAAATAGAGGCAATGTTGATGATACGGCCATAGTTTGCTTTTACCATGTAATTGGCGAAGGCTCTTGTGACTTTAAAGACACTGGTCATGTCAGTAGCAAGTGTGAAATCCCACTCTTCATCTGTCATTTCCAGAACGCCGGCATTCTTAGCGGCACCAGCGTTGTTCACCAGAATGTCAACTTTACCGTATTCTTTAATAGCGGCTTCTGCAGCTGCGTTCACTTCTTCAGTTTTGGTGACGTCGCACTTAACAGGCAGGCATCTGGTACCATTGGCCCGAAATTCTTCAGCGATCTTCTCGAGACGTTCTAATCTTCTGGCCATAATCACCAGATCAGCGCCCTGATCGGCAAACCCTTTGGCCATCTGCAGGCCTAAGCCTGAAGAAGCACCAGTAACAACTGCGACACGCCCTTTTAATGAAAACATTGTATTACCTCCCAAAT
>CAYPHB010000107.1:0-5835 GCA_964410445.1 uncultured Oscillospiraceae bacterium | reverse complement strand
TGCCTGCGCTTTATCAGGCGCTTGGCATTTACCTGCCCCTGATCACCACCAACTGTGCTGTACTGGGCGTTACCGTTCTCAACATTGACCAGAACTATGGTTTCGGCCAGGCAATGGTTAACAGCCTGGGCGGCGGACTCGGCTTCATGCTGGCGCTCTTCCTGTTCTCGGGCGTGCGCAGCAAAGTTGATCATGCTGATGTTCCAAAAGCACTTAAAGGCTTGCCTATCACACTGATCTCAGCTTCACTGGTTTCAATCTCTTTCTTTGGCTTTAAGGGCCTGATTGAAAAACTGTTTGCCTGAAATACAAAAAGGGAACAGACGGATTGTCCTGTTACCTGACAAACGCATGAAAGGAATTTTTTAATGAACATGCTGTTTGCATTAACTGCAACTGAACCAAATGTTGCTCTGCCAATAATTATTACTGTTGCTCTGGCAGCGGTGCTCGGAGTAGTAATAGTGCTTGTTGCCAAGGCTTTTGCCTTACCTGAGGATCAACGCTTTGACGAAATCCGTGGAATCCTGCCCGGCGCTAATTGCGGTGCCTGTGGCTATTCAGGCTGTGATAGTTACGCCAGGGCACTGACTGACGGGTTAACTACTGAATGTGCACTCTGCACGGTTGGCGGCGCTGATGTTGCGTACGACCTTGCGATCGCACTGGGCGAACCTGAGCCCGATTTTAAAGCACAGGTTGCGCAAGTAATGTGCCAGGGCACAACCGATTATACCCAGAAACGCTATGAGTACTCCGGTACCCTGAGCTGTTCCGCCGCCCACGGACTTTTTTCGGGCCCTAATTCCTGCACCTACGGCTGCATGGGTTATGGCGACTGTGTTGCTGCCTGTAACTACAAGGCTATTACAATTGAAAACGGCATTGCCGTGATTGATCGTGATTTGTGCACAGCCTGCGGACTATGCGTCAAGACCTGCCCGAAGAACCTGATCTACATGGTTCCCAAGCGCCTTAACACCTATGCGGTTCGCTGCCGCAACAAATGGCCCGGCGCTCAAACCCGCAAGAATTGCTCCATAGGTTGCATCGGCTGCCGTAAATGCTTCAAGGTCTGTGAAGACGACGCCATCACCATGGATGGTCCGCTCGCAGTGATTGATCAGGAAAAATGCACCCAGTGCGGCAAGTGCCGCGCAGTGTGCCCCACAGGCTCAATTGCGCAGGGCTTAACCCCCATTCAGGAAGTTCTGGTAGCAGCGCCGCGCAGCCACGAGAAAGACGCTATTGCTTAAAATTATTGCTGATGAGTTATACCATGACATTATCGCTGACGAACAACAGCTGCTCAAGATTTTACTTGCAATAGAGCACATGATATGGTAACATTTTGTCTGCACGTTTGAGTGCAAGTCCATTAAGGAGGTGATCAGGATGGCGAAATGCGATGTCTGTGAGAAAGATATTTTCTTCGGTCGGAAGATCCGCATCACGCGTTCGCAGATTTCCCGAAGAGCTTTGACTCAGCAGAGAGCCAATATCCGTACCGTTAAGGTTATGGTAGACGGCACACCCAAAACAATGCACGTCTGCACCCGGTGCCTCCGCTCCAACTGCGTTACCAGAGCGTAAGCAGTCGGAATGGGAAACCCGTGCTGCCGCCAGCTTGATTTAATTGATGCTGACTGTAAGCCCGGGCTGGATAAGCTCCAGACAGGAAATGCGAAAAAATGAGAACCGTTCATAAAAACGAGCGGTTCTTTTTTATTATTGCGTAAGTTTCAGCTTCAATGGTTTCCGCCAACGTTACGACAGCACCCGCCGGATCCCGATGATCAGGCGATTTAGTTCGGGTTCCTGATCCAGGTTGATCAGGCGGATAGAGGCAGAGCCGCGTCTGCTCATCAGCAGCTGTCCGTCTTCCATGACGATCCCCATTTCCTGCGCTTCGCTGCCGTTAACAGTAGATGCCATGAAAACCAAGTCTCCTGTTTGCAGGTCTGACATTGAAAG
The DNA here is from genome assembly GCA_964410445.1 of uncultured Oscillospiraceae bacterium. Lineage (GTDB taxonomy): Bacteria > Bacillota > Clostridia > Saccharofermentanales > UBA5734 > JAXGXQ01. The sequence goes on along the minus strand of CAYPHB010000107.1, from coordinate 3,861 downwards.
CAGTCCAGTTTCCGAATCACGGCTGAACGGCATCGGGGTGCCCGTGGTAAAGAGCGTTGCCAGGCTGCGGGGCAAGTTAACGCCGTTAACCAGTCCGGCAATATAGGCAATCCCAGAGCTAGAGGCTCCGCGGATGCTGAGCCCGTTTTCCAGGCGGGTTACTTTGTGAAAAGCCATGGCGCTGCTGGCAAAGTAGCGTTCCAGATCGGCAGGCGGCTTAAGCTTCTCGTGTATGCCCAAAGCAATAGTGCCCTCGTCGCTGATCCAGCCTTTACCGCCGCCTGGCAAATGCACTCTGTAGATGCCGTTACCCCGATAGTCGGCAAATAATTCGGTCCCCATCATTACTTCGGCTACCAGAGTACCGCGGCTGGCATGCGACATTACCCGCCGGCTGGCAGCAGTTATAACCAGTCGGTAGCTGTGTCCGGTTGGTTCAACTGAGCCGCGATAATCAGAAAGCTGGTCGCTGAACATATAGCCGATCGTGCCGTCTCGCAACCGCACTGCTGTAAAGCCGTAATTTGTTTGCTCTTTTAGTTGGGTTACTGGTTCGTTATAGAGAGCCTGAGCAACCCTGTTGGACTTTAGGTCATCGTCAGCCAGCAAGTCAGCAACAGGTTCTGTCACAACCAGAGTCTCCTCGCCGTACAGATCGTCCAGCACAGCATCACCGGTAACCGCTGTAGGTTTGAAAAGCGGGATAACACTAGTGGTAATCCGCGGAGCCAAATAAAATACGACCAGCACAATCAACAGAAATATAATCAGCGGCAGCAGCCAGGATGGGATATCGCGCCGGGTCGGCTCGATATAGACATCGCGGGGTGCGTCGTAGTTATTCAGACGGTTATTTTGTTTGCGTTTTTTTGACCAGAATGGCAAATTTTTCTCCTTTAGGGAGCACAGTCGATCACACAAAAAGCCAGTGCCAAATCACCGTCATGGCTCATGCTGATACTAACCGACTGACCCTTAAGCTCCAGATAACGCTGGGCGGCAGCACCTTGAAGCTGAACCCGGGGCGCATCACCGGTAATCCGGACGATTTGAATATCTGTCCAGCGGACGCCACGCGGGCCTATGCCTGTGCCTAATGCCTTGGACACAGCTTCCTTAGCGGCAAAACGAACAGCAAGCGAATCAATTCGAGTCTTTGCCGGCCAGCCGCAATCCGCCAGCTCTGAGGCAGTGTAAATTCGGGAGCCGAAGCGCTCCCCTTGCCTTTCAAAGGCCCTGGCAATACGACTGATTCGAATCAGGTCAGTGCCGCAGCGCAAGCGTGGGGCGGTCGCAGGCATCGTTATTGGCGATGATGCAACATCAGTCATTGGTGCTGTCCCTGGTTGTGCCCTGACGGCGGCGTTGGTTAAGAACAAAACGAACATCCTCGCCGATAAAGCGATAAACAGCAAAGCCGCCATATAACCTTGACAGCAGGCGTTCGTCATACAACTCGCGGATCAGGCTGGCTTCAACATTAGATGAAATAATGGTGCGCCTGTTTGTGCCTGTCCGTTGATCGAGCACCTGCAGTAATTCGGGGTAGCGGGCGGCGCTGGTAAATTCCGTGCCAAGGTCATCGATCAACAACAGTTCGCAGTGAAAAATCGCTTCTTGCAGAGCTGTGCTGCGTTCAAAACGCAACTCGTCAGGATTGTAGGCGGTGGACAGAATCCGGTACTCAGCCAGCGCGTCAAACAACTGCGCTGCCGGCAGATACAGAACTGTGCGGCCTTGTTCGATCATAGCATGGCCTACGCAGGCCATCAGATAAGTTTTTCCTGTACCGGGTTTCCCCACGAAAAACAGATTGCGCGTTTGTGCCTGCTTAAAATCCTGAACAAAGCGTTCACAAGCCTGGCGGATACCGTTAATACTTGTACGGGGTGACAGCTCGCTCTGGTAACGTCGTGGATCCGGTTGGTCCGAAAACAACTGCTCATCGAAATTCTCGAAGCGGGCAGCACGCAAATGGTTGAGATTGGCGGATTCAGAAAGCAGTGGGATCAAGCGGGCCCGATAACAATGACAGCGTTGCTTGTCGATAATACCGGTATCTTGGCAGGCAGCGCAATTATAGACAACTTCACCGATGGTTAACGGCAGTCCTGCCGCTTTCAGAAAAGCTTCGCGTTCAGCCTGCAGCGCAGCTTTGCGCGCCGCCGCCGTTGGTTCACGGCTAGGGTCGATTGTTTCCAGCAGCAGATCCGCACCGGCAATAGCAATTTCGCGGTCCAGCCGCGCTAGTTCCGGATACTTTTCCCAGGCTGCTGCCTGCTCCGATTCACGGCGGTTAATCGCCTCCTGACGCAGCAGGTCGTATTGTGCGGCCAGGCGGCGATAGATGGACTGGTTCATTTCTGCTCCTCTTCCGCTGAATCAGGAATTGTTTCGTAAAGGCCGGCTAAAAATTCTTCACTATACTCGCGCTGCTGGAAATTCCCCACGTTGCGGCGGCTGGCGCTGCCGCTCTCACGGGGCGCACTGCGGCTGGCCTGGCGCTCAGCGGAATGCTTAGCGGCTTTGGCATCTTCGTAGGCATTAACAGCCGCAGGATCACGCAGCTGGTTGGCAAACCAGTCTGTCAGCAGGCGGTCGGCAAAATCCAGACTGGGGTTAGCCAGACGGGAGGTTTTGCGTAGTGCTATCTCGATGATATCGTAATCGTAGCTAAATTGTTCGATCCAGCGTGTTACTTTTTCTAAATCAAATTCAGTCATTTTACGACGCAGTTTACGGCCAATCTTATTGCCCATTTTCGTTACCTGCTCGTAGGAAAGGAAGTAACGGTTAAGGTCCGCATAAGTGACTATACCTCTTGCTGCCCAGTTTTCAGCAACCTTGGCGATATAGGCTTTGCTGTTGAGCTTATTGCGGCGGGCGCATTCCTGAAACAAAGCATATACAACTTCCGGCTCAAAGCCAAAGCGATCGAAGTAAGAATCAATTTCACTGTACCAGGAGGGCGACATCAGACCCTGGAAAAAAGTTTTGGCAATGTCTGACATCAGTTTTTCTCTGATTGGCAACGCTTTTTGTGCAGCCACAGCCTCACTGGGAGTTGCTGTTGTGCGGGGGCGGAAATTCTTTTCAATTTCTGTCGCCTTTACATCAATGAAGGAAAAGCCGCGGTCACGCAGTTCGATCAGGTCAGCCGCGGCTAGTTCCGCCAGAGCGGCTTTGATCATATCGTTTTCCTCACCCATTCTGCGAGCCAGGTCGCTTTCTGTCAACGTACGGCGGCTGCGAGTGCAGAGCAAAGCGTAGATGTATATTTTTACAGCCAGCCCGCTTAATTCCGGCAGGTGTTCCAAAATAAACAAATCAGGCACTAGGGTGTCCGAAAGCAACAGGCGCTGATGTTCTTCGATTTGCATGACTCCTCCAGAAAATATGACACTAAAACAAAGACCCCGATCCGCAGATCGGGGTCTTTATTATAACATGATCTGACTTACCGTTAAACGGCGCGGCTCTTTCCACGGCGGTACGGAACATTTTTCTTGAATGCCGCAGCGCCGGGTTTTAGCAGCAAGTTTTAAATTTCCGCGGCTTTCCGCACATAGGTTTGGTAACGCTCTTGGGCATCAGCCTCAGCCTTGGCGAAAATCTTGTCCACCATCTCCTTGGGATGCTTCTTGAGGAGGCTGGTGTAGCGCACTTCAGTCAGCAGGAAGCCCTTGAAGTCGCCTGTCGGTTCCTTGGAATCAAGTACGAAGGGGTTTTTGCCCTCAGCCTTGAGATCCGGATTGAAGCGGTAGAGGTGCCAGTAACCGGTTTCTACTGCATGTTTCTCATGGCGCTGGGAAATGGTGAGACCACCCTTGATGCCATGGTTAATGCAAGGCGAATAGGCAA
>CAYPHB010000106.1:0-6060 GCA_964410445.1 uncultured Oscillospiraceae bacterium | reverse complement strand
TCGGGGTCGATTTGGAAGCCTGACCGCCGGTATTGGAGTAAACTTCGGTGTCGAGCACGAGCACGTTAACATTCTCGCCTGTGGCCAGAACGTGGTCGAGACCGCCGTAACCGATGTCATATGCCCAGCCGTCACCACCGATGATCCAGGTGGAGCGTTTGACGAAATAGTCTTTCAGCTTCAAGAGGTCATCGACCATTTTCTGTTGTTTTTCGTCATTGGGTTTGTAGGCTTCGAGGGCCGACTTCAGGCTGTCAGCAACAGCGCGGGTCTTGTCGTTATCGTCCTTGCCGGCTTTGTAAAGGGTAATGGCTTCCTTCAGGCTGTTGTCGTGGCTTACTGCCGTCAGCGACTCCAGGTTGGAGGCAACGCGGGCACGGAGCTGTTTATAGCCAAGGTGCATGCCCAGACCGTGTTCGGCGTTATCTTCGAACAATGAGTTGCCCCAGGCAGGTCCACAGCCCATGCGATTGGGTGTGTATGGCATTGAAGGGGCAGAACCACCGTAAATGGACGAACAGCCAGTAGCGTTGGAGATCTGCATGCGGTCGCCGAATAGCTGGGTGACCAGCTTGACGTAAGGAGTTTCGCCGCAGCCTGCGCAAGCGCCGGAGAATTCAAACAGCGGTTGCTCGAACTGACTGCCTTTGACGGTTGTGCGGCTCATCGGGTTGGGTTTGAAGCTCAGGCTCTGTGCGTATTCCCAGTTTTTGGCCTGAACTGTGTGCTGAGCGATCGGTTCCATAACCAGGGCTTTGTTCTTGGCCGGGCAGGTTTCGGCGCAGGAACCGCAGCCTGTGCAGTCATTGACTGAAACCTGCATACGATACTGGTAATTGTCGTAAGGCTTCATACCCTTAAGTGTTTCAAAGGATTCCGGAGCGTTGGCGGCCTCTTCTTCATTCAGCAGAGCCGGACGGATAACCGCATGTGGGCAAACGTATGAGCACTGGTTGCACTGAATACAGTTTTCCTTGATCCACTTCGGAACGTTGAGAGCGATGGCGCGTTTTTCGTACTTGCTGGTGCCCTGCGGGAAGGTGCCATCAGCACGATCGGCAAAGGCGCTGACAGGCAGCGAATCGCCCATTTGTCTGTTCATGACGCTGGCGATATTGCGGACAAACTCTGGTACGTTCTCGTCAACTTCTTCAACTGCATCAATAGCGTCAGCCCAATGTGCAGGCACGGCCACTTCGTGGACATCGGCAATACCGGCGTCAACTGCGGCATAGTTCATGTTAACGATCTCTTCACCCTTATTACCGTAGCTCTTGACGATAGCGTCCTTCATGTAGGTAATGGCGTCATCAACAGGAATGACATTGGAGAGCTTGAAGAACGCAGCCTGCATGATTGTGTTGATTCTGCCGCCCAGGCCGAGGTCGCCGGCCTTGTTAATGGCGTCGATGGTGTAGAATTTGATGTTCTTGCTGGCCAGCTCACGCTTAATGTTGGCGGGCAGATGCTCTTCGATCTCCTGGTCGGACCAGATGGTGTTGAGCAGGAAAGTGCCGCCCGGCTTCAGAGCGCTGAGCATGTCGTATGTATTGACATAAGACTGGTTGTGGCAGGCCACGAAATCGGCCTTGTTGATCAGATAACTGGAGCGGATCGGGGATTTGCCGAAACGCAGATCTGAAATGGTGATACCGCCGGATTTCTTCGAGTCATATGAGAAGTAAGCCTGCGCGTACATATCGGTATGGTCGCCGATGATTTTGATTGAGTTTTTGTTGGCACCGACTGTACCGTCTGCGCCAAGTCCCCAGAAGCGGGCCTGAACTGTGCCTTCAGGAGCTGTGTCAATTGATTCATCCAGAGGCAGCGATGTAAAGGTCACGTCATCGACAATACCAATTGTGAACTGATCTTTGGGCTCTGGGCGGGAGAGATTCTTGAATACGGCGAGGATCTGATCCGGGGTTGTATCCTTGGAACCCAGACCGTAGCGGCCGCCAACGATAACCGGAGCGTCACAGACGCCGGCGTAGGCGGACTTGACATCAAGCAGCAGCGGTTCGCCGCTGGCACCGGGTTCTTTGGTGCGGTCAAGAACAGCAATCGACTTAACCGTAGAAGGAATGGCCGCCATCAAGCGCTCGACTGAAAGCGGGCGATACAGGCGAACTTTAACCATACCGACTTTTTCACCGCGCGCACGCAGGTAGTCAATGGTTTCTTCAGCTGCGTCACAGACTGAACCCATGCTGATGATTATGCGCTCGGCATCGGGATCACCGTAGTAGTTAAACAGTTTGTAGTCGCGGCCTGTCAGCTTGTTCATCTCGTCCATGTAGTATTCGACGACTGCCGGCAGGGCGTTGTAGTACGGGTTGCTGGCTTCACGGGCCTGGAAGAAAACGTCCGGGTTCTGGGCTGTACCGCGCAGAGTCGGGTTGTTCGGGGTTAAACCACGGTCGCGGAATGCCTGCACGGCATCCATGTCAACCAGCTTGGCAAAATCTTCATAATCCTGAACTTCGATTTTCTGAATTTCATGAGAAGTGCGGAAGCCGTCAAAGAAATGAATGAAAGGAACGCGACCTTTTATGGCTGCCAGATGTGCTACGGCTGCCAGGTCAGCGGATTCCTGGACACTGTTGGAGCAGAGCATGGCAAACCCAGTCTGGCGACAGGCCATGACGTCACTGTGGTCGCCAAAAATGGAAAGCGCATGTGACGCTAGAGCGCGGGCGCTAACGTGCAGAACACCAGGCAATAGTTCACCCGCGATCTTGTACATGTTAGGAATCATCAGCAGAAGACCTTGTGATGCTGTATATGTTGTGGTCAGGGCACCTGTAGCTAGTGAACCATGTACAACAGCAGCAGCGCCGCCTTCAGATTGCATTTCGACAACGTTGACAGTCTGTCCGAAAATGTTCTTGCGGCCTTCCTGTGACCATTGGTCAATATAGTCGGCCATCGGGGATGAGGGGGTAATAGGGTAGATGCCGGCAACTTCAGTGAATGCATACGAAGCGTACGCTGCAGCTGTATTGCCGTCCATTGTCATGAACTTTTTTTGTTTCGCCATGAGTGTTCTCCTTCTTTATTTGCTCAATGCACTTTCTCTAGAAGCCAACCTGTATTATACCAGAATATATGCTGCTTTTCGAGAGTAATGCGGCCTTCTTACATTTAGCAAACAATAGTTTTAATAAGATAGCAGACTTTCGCCCGTCATCTCTCCCGGCTTCTCCAGTCCCATCAGATCCAGCATCGTTGGAGCGAGGTCCGCCAGGCGGCCTTCGCGGATATCTTTCAGACCATCAACGCCGGCGATTAGTAACGGCACCGGGAAGGTTGTGTGGGCTGTGAACGGACCGCCTGTTTCCGGGTCAATCATCTGTTCGGCGTTGCCATGGTCTGCTGTTAGCAGAACGATACCACCCTGCTCCAAAACCGCGTCGGCAACCTTGCCAAAGCAAGCATCCACTGTCTCAACTGCTTTCACTGCAGCAGCCATAAACCCGGTATGGCCTACCATATCGCAGTTGGCAAAGTTGAGGATAATAACGTCGTATTTACCTGATTTAACACGCTCCACAGCTTCTTCGGCAACCGGGAACGCGCTCATTTCCGGCTGCTGGTCATACGTCGCAACTTTTGGTGAAGGAACAAGGCAGCGATCTTCTCCCGGATAAGCCTTTTCTACGCCACCATTGAAAAAGAATGTGACATGGGCGTACTTTTCGGTTTCAGCAATGCGCAGTTGAGTCAGTCCCTTTTCAGCAATATATGCTCCAAAAGTATTGTCGAGGTTCTCTGGTTTATAGGCTACATGTAAATTGGGAAAAGCTGCAAAAGTCTTGTCGTACTGCGTCATGGTGACGTAATACAGCGGCAGGGCTCCCTGTGGACGTTCAAAGCCGGTGAAGTCGGGCTGGATCAGCGCCCGGGTTATTTCGCGGGCACGATCCGGGCGGAAGTTAAAGAAGATTACCGAGTCGTTTGGCTTGATCTGTCCCACTGGTTTACCGTTTTCAACTATGACAGTTGGCGCAATGAACTCGTCCATAATGCCCGCCTCATAAGAGGCGGCCACGGCGGCAACAGGGTCGGCGGCTGTAGTGCCCTTACCCTCAACCATAGCGTTATAGGCACGCGAGACGCGATCCCAGCGATTGTCACGGTCCATTGCGTAATAGCGGCCCATAATGCTGGCGATGCGGCCTGTGCCGATTGCCTCCAGCTGTGCTACCAGTTCTTCCGTGAAGCCTTTAGCGGAGTCAGGCGGTACGTCCCGGCCGTCATACAGGCAATGAACGTATACTTCTTTCAGGCCGTTACGGGCTGCCAGCCGCAACAGGGCATATAAATGCGTGTTATGGCTATGGACGCCGCCATCAGAAAGCAGTCCGAACAGATGCAGCGCGGTGCCGTTATTTTTTGCATGGTGCACAGCACCTAAAAGAGCAGGATTTTCAAAAAAATCACCGTCTTCAATTGATTTGGTAATGCGGGTCAGCTCCTGGTAGACAATACGGCCGGCGCCGATATTGGTGTGCCCGACTTCGGAGTTACCCATTTGCCCTGCTGGCAAACCGACGTCCATGCCGCTAGTGCGGACCAGAGTATGTGGATACCGTGCGCAATAGCGGTCGATATTCGGTGTGATGGCCGCTTCCACAGCATTTCCCGGCACTGGCGCGTTCACACCAAAACCATCGAGGATGATCAGGGTGACGGGTTTCTTTTCTAAATTGATCATTAATTGCTCCTTCCGCGAGAAAAGGCCGGACATGAATGTCGCGGCCCTCTGGCTCAAATCATACCTGGGTTTGCTTAAGCATGGCCTGCGAGGCAGATAATGCTAAAGTCTTCTGCCTTAAGCGACGCGCCGCCAACCAGGCCGCCGTCGATGTCAGGCTGAACGAACAGCCCCGCGGCATTCTTAGCGTTGACAGACCCGCCGTACTGGATGCGCTGTGCCGCGGCAGCGGCTTCACCGTATTGTTCCTGAATCAGGCTGCGGATAAAGGCGCATACTTCTTCTGCCTGCTCGTCGCTGGCTACTTTGCCGGTGCCGATAGCCCAGATTGGCTCATAGGCAATTGTAATGAAGTGCAGTTTCTCAGGGGCTATGTCAGCGAAAGCCTTGGTAATCTGACCGCGGATATGATCGAAGGTTTCGCCGGCTTCACGCTGAGCCAGTGATTCACCGCAACAGACTATGGGACGTAAACCCCAGTTCAGGGCTGCTTTTACTTTCAAATTAACGGTTTCGTCGGTTTCGGCAAAATATTCGCGCCGTTCAGAATGGCCGATAATTACGTAAGGGACGCCCATCTCAGCCAGCATGCGGGCTGAAATTTCGCCGGTGTAGGCGCCTTTTTCTTCGAAGTGACAGTTTTGCGCGGCCACTTTGACATTAGAATAGGCAGCAGCCTCAACAGCAGCGCTGAGGGCAGTAAACGGAACACCCACAGCAACTTCGGCTTCAGCATCGTTGACCAGCGGTTTGAGCTCATTGATCAGCTTGACAGCAGCTGCAGGAACGCCAAGGTTCATCTTCCAGTTGCCGGCCGCAAAGGTGCGGCGCGGGTTTTTATCCATCAGGCAGTCGATGCCGGGTAAAACCTTGCCTTCCAGGAATTCAAGCGAAGCACCGCCGCCAGTGGAAATATGGGTGACCTTTTCGGCAAATCCCAGCAATTCCACAGCTGCGGCCGAGTCGCCGCCGCCGATAATGGATACGGCGTCTGATTCAGCAACTGCACGGGCAATTTCACGTGTGCCATTGGCAAAGCGCGGGAATTCAAAAACGCCCATGGGGCCGTTCCAGATAATGGTACCGGCGCTGCGGATCACTTCGATGAATTCCTTGATCGATTCAGGGCCGATATCGAGGCCCATCCAGCCTGCAGTAAATTCTTTATTGGAGATTATTTTTGATTCGGCTTCGGCAGCGAACTCGGAAGCTACGACTGAATCCAACGGCAGCTTAATGTCGATGCCCTTGGCAGCGGCTTTATCGAGCAGCGAGCGGGCGATATCCAGCTTGTCCTGTTCACAAAGTGAGCTGCCAATGCTGTAGCCCTGAGCAGCGAAGAA
>CAYPHB010000105.1:0-6137 GCA_964410445.1 uncultured Oscillospiraceae bacterium | reverse complement strand
GCTTGACCAGTTTGTCAACTCCGGCTGGAATCCGCTGGCTAACCACAAATTCTAATTCCAAAATAATTTTGCAACTACAGAGTGAAGAAATTGATTGAGCAAATGCATTTTTTTAATATTCAGATTATAAAAATGCAGATTATAAAAAGGAGAATAGGATCATGGCGAGTACTTATCTCGAATGGCTGAACGAAGCGACTCCAACCCGTTGGTGGCACGATTCCGGTAACCCGGAAGAAATTGCCCTGGGTAAGGAACGTGGCGCAATGGGCGTCACAACCAACCCGGTTCTGACATTTCGCACTTTCAATATGAACCCGGAATTCTGGGCTGAAAAGGTTAACGCTGTTTCGCAGGATCTAGAGCTGGAGGAGCGCGCTGAGGCGCTGCTTAAACTGGTTGCGACTTATGCTGCCGACCAGTTCACCGAAGTTTTCGCAGCAACCGATGGCATTCATGGTCTGGCTCTGGGGCAACTCAACCCCAGCCGTGCCGGTGATGCTGAAGGCATGCTCGCCCAGGCTCGTCGTGTCCACTCTTGGGGGCCAAACATTGCTGTAAAGCTGCCGTCAACCAATGCCGGAATCGAAGTAATTGAACATTTGGCTGAAGAGTGCATTCCGATTTGCGCCACGCTGAATGTCTCCGTTTCACAGGCTATCGCAGTTGCCGAAACTTACGAAAAGGGCGCTGCCAAGGCTCGTGCTGCCGGCCGCAAACCGGCTCTCTGCCTGGTTGTACAGCAAGTTGGCCGTTTGGACGACTACCTGCGTGATGTTGCCAAAGACATGAAAGCCGATGTCCGCGAGAGTGATATTCAGGTTGCGGGTCTGGCAATGTGCAAGCGCACTTACCAGATTTTCCAGGAACGCGGCTATACGAGTTATATTATGCCGGCCGGACTCCGCAATATTGGCCAGCTGACCGAAATGGCCGGTGGCAAGAACGTCACTTTCACTTTGCAGACCAGAGTTCAGAACATGGTTCTGGAAGCTGACCCGGCACGTGAAATCCGGATTGATAACCCGGTTGACCCTGCTGCTATCGAACGCTTGATGAAGGTGCCGGAATTTGTCCGTGCCTATGAGCCGGGTGGTCTGGGTCAGGAAGAGTTCATCCGCTTCGGTGTTATGCAAAAACTTTTATCACAATTTACCGAAACCGGCTGGGCGCCACTGGAAACCTACGGTTCCACCAAAACCTCCGGCCGCTGGATCTGAGCAGCTGAGTAATTGATATCTGCCGGCCTGCCTGATCCATTCGGGCAGGCTGGTTCATTTAAACTGGAAAAATCGTAAGGTGATTACCCATGATACCAACAAACCGCAGAATAACCCTTAAAGATGTCGCTCGGGAGGCTGGTGTTTCAGCCATGGCTGTATCCAAAGTCCTGAACGGTAAAGGTGGGATATCGCCCGAAACCTCAAAAAGGATTCGCGAAGCGGCGAAAAAACTTAATTATCAACCGGATAACATTGCCAAAAGCCTTAGGGTGCAGGAAACCAATACCCTGGGGCTGGTTATGGGCGACAGCTCGCAGCTGGTCTTTGCCAAAGTGTTGCGGGGTGTGCAGGATGCAGCCGCCGCAGCCGGTCATAGCATTATTGTGGCTAATACCGACCAGGATATCGAAAAAGAAAAACGTGCTGTCGAACTATTGCTGCGGCAACGGATTGACGGCCTGATTCTGGCTGCGCCGCTGCGTGTTTCTCCGGAAGCTCTGAAAGAACTGCAAGGTAACGGTACACCAACCGTGTTGCTGATGCGTTCCAGCCCCGGGCTCGATATCGACAGTATTGAAAACGATAATTTCCAGGGCGGTTACGACATTGTCGATTACCTGTTAAAAACTGGCAGCCGCGATATCTGGTTTCTTTCCTTGCCGCTGGCGTCGCAGCCCTGCCAGGTCAGAATGCGCGGTTACCGTCAGGCTTTCCGTGACCATGGGCTGGTGCTGGCTGAGAATCAGGTAGTTCATTGTGAACCGTATATCGAAGCAGGGGCTCAGTCCATGACCAGACTGCTAGACAACGGGCTTAAATCCGGGACGATTTGCTGCGGCTGTGATCTCATAGCAGTTGGTGCCATAAATGTAATCAGAAAGCGCGGTTTTTCGGTGCCTGACGATTTCCGGGTCACCGGCTACGATGATATTGACCTGATGGATTATCTGGAAGTCCCGCTAACCACCATCCGTCAGCCGAAATATGAAATCGGCAACGAAGGAGTACAACTCCTGATTGAGCGTATTCAAAACCCGCAGCGGATTGCCCGCAATCTTTCTTTGCATAGCGATTTAATAATTCGCAAATCAACCTGAATGGGTTCGGATTCATTCAGTACTTTGCCTGTTAACCAGCTTTTTCCGGCGCCTTCTGCCCCTGTCATACTGAAATGCGCAGGGTCAGGTTGATTCCAGCTGCGGTTATTTTTATAATAGTTCAGATAGGTCTGAAAAAGGGGGATATCCATGTCAAGAGTTTCATTTCGTGAGGATCGCTGTAAGGGCTGCAGCCTTTGCATCTCGGTCTGCCCGCGTAAAATAATTAAACTGAAAACCGATCAGTTGAACGAAAAAGGCTTCCATCCGGCCGGCGTTGAAGAGATGGACAAATGTATCGGCTGCACCTTCTGTGCCGTAATTTGTCCCGATAACGTGATTGAAGTTTATCGGGAGGAAAAGGGAAAATGAGTAAACGTGTTTTGATGAAGGGCAATGAAGTTATTGCCGAAGCCGCGATTCGCGCCGGGTGCCGTCATTATTTCGGCTATCCGATTACACCGCAGACAGAAATAATGCATTACATGGCTAAGCGTATGGTTGAAGTTGGCGGCACATTTGTGCAAGCCGAAAGCGAAGTCGCAGCCATTAACATGGTGTACGGCGCTTCCGGTGCCGGAGCCAGAGCTATGACTACCAGCTCCAGCCCGGGCATCAGCCTGAAGCAGGAAGGCTTTTCCTATATTGCCGGGGCAGAGCTCCCCGCGGTTGTAGTTAATATTGTGCGTTCCGGCCCTGGCTTGGGCGGAATTCTGCCGGCACAGGGCGACTATTTCCAGGCGACCAAGGGCGGCGGCCACGGCGATTACCGGAATATTGTACTGGCACCGGCCAGCGTGCAGGAACTCTACGAATTGACTGTTGAAGCTTTTAATCTGGCTGATCGTTACCGCATGCTGACAATGATTCTGGGCGATGGCACTATGGGCCAGATGATGGAACCGGTAGCATTCCGGGAAACCGAGCCGGTTCATAGGCCAGAAAAGGAATGGGCTGCAGGCGGTCGCGGCGGCCGGCCTGAGCATCGCACCATCACTTCAATCTACATTGAAGCTGATGATCTGGAAGAGGTAAACAACCGGTTGCAGGCTAAATACCGCGACATCGAGCAAAACGAAGTTCGCGTGGAAGTCAGCGATTGTGAAGACGCTGAAATCGTGATTACAGCTTTTGGTACCTGCAGCCGTATTTGTAAAAACGTAATCCGCCAGGCAAGAGCTGAGGGGATTAAGGTTGGCCTGGTGCGTCCGATCACACTCTGGCCTTTCCCAAAGGATGCACTGGCCCGCGTTGCTGCGCAGGATTCTGTCAAAGCCTTCCTTGATGTTGAGCTTAACGCCGGGCAGATGATTGAAGATGTAAGGCTTGCCATCAACTGCTCCAAGCCGGTTCATTTCCTTGGCCGCACAGGCGGCAACCTGCCAACGCAGGCTGAAATTCTGGAAAAACTGCGCGTGATTGCAGGGGGTAAGCAAGCATGAAAAAAGTATTTGGTTACACTGAAGGCCTGACTGAAAAGTCCTTTCACTATTGTCCCGGCTGCACCCACGGCATCATTCACCGTTTGATCGCCGAAGTTATCTGCGAAATGGACATTCTGGAGAAAGCAATCGGCGTCTCACCGGTAGGCTGTACCTATAACAATTATGAGTATTTTGCCTGCGATATGCTGCAGGCTGCACACGGCCGGGCGCCGGCTGTGGCCACCGGAGTGAAGCGAGTCCATCCGGAAAGTCCTGTGTTTACCTATCAGGGTGACGGTGACCTTGCCGCCATTGGTACCGCTGAAATCGTCCACGCTGCAGCCCGCGGCGAGAAGATCACCACCTTTTTTGTCAACAACGCCATTTACGGCATGACTTCAGGCCAGATGGCGCCAACCACACTGCTCGGCCAGGTCACAACAACATCACCGTTTGGCCGTGATGCGCAGGTGCAGGGTTACCCGATCAACGTTTCCGAAATGCTGGCGACTCTGCCGGGCGCGGTCTATATTGAACGTGTGGCTGTCACGGATTTCAAAAATATCGGCAAAGCAAAGCGCGCGATCCGCAAAGCTTTTGAAGTGCAGAAAGCTAACCTCGGGTTCTCGCTGGTGGAAATCCTTTCAACTTGCCCGACAAACTGGGGTAAGGATCCTGAAACTGCGCTGCGCTGGGTTGAAGATGCCATGATGAAACAGTATCCGCTTGGTGTATATCGTGATGTTGACCTGGAGGTGGGAAAATGATTGACTTCTCCATCATTCTAGCAGGTTTCGGTGGTCAGGGAATCCTCTCGGCCGGCCGCATTGTAGCTCAGGCAGCCATGGGCGAAGGGCACGAGGTTTCTTGGTTTCCTTCCTATGGTCCGGAAATGCGCGGTGGTACAGCCAACTGCGGTGTGGTAATTTCAGATGAAGCCATTGGCAGCCCTGTAATTAACAACCCCGATGTTCTGATTGCGCTCAACAACCCTTCTCTTGATAAATTTGCTTGCGATGTCAAAGATGGCGGGTTGATTATTATAGACAGTTCGCTGGTTTACGCCATACCGGCCCGTCAGGATGTGAATTTTGTACCGATTCCTGCCTCAGCCTTGGCAGCTGATATCGGCAACATCACATTCGCCACAATTGTGCTGCTTGGCAGCCTGGGCCGCCTGACTGGCTGTATTAATCGTGATTCTTTTGAGGAAGCGCTGCGGGTGGTTTTGCCACCGCGCAAACATGACATGATTCCCGACGAGCTGATCGCATTCGATTTGGGCTGGAATCATGAAGCAACTCTCACGGCGGGCCCGCCGGTCTGATTAACTCAATTTTTCAACGGAAATAAGTCTGTTAACCGGCAGACAACCACAATATTTGAATCTAGCAACCAGACAAAGAGCGGATTTTTCCGCTCTTTGTTATTGTGCAACAATTTGCTTCAGGTATAATGTTTATATTAGATTAAACACTCTTCCAGCCTTCCAAATAATCAGGGAGGAATTAATGGATCAGGCAAGTGCATTCAATAAAGGCCTCAACTGTCAATGCTATGAGCTGCTGGGCTCCAGGCAGGCAACAGGACCCGGGGAAAAACCCGGCTGGCAGTTTGCTGTCTGGGCACCAAATGCGGCAGCAGTGGCTGTAACCGGCAGTTTCAATGACTGGGATGACCCTGGCGTGCCTTTGCAGCTTGAGGTTGAAACGGGCATTTGGTCAGGCTTCGTTTTTGGAGCTTCACAGTGGGACCGCTATAAATACCGCATACGCAGCGCGACTGGCCAAATATTAATGAAAGCCGACCCATTTGCTCGCCATAGCGAGATTCGACCGGGTACGGCTTCTGTTTTATATGAAGCTGAAGATTTCAACTGGACTGACGCCGACTGGCTAGAGCAGCGGCGGAAAGTCAAAGCTAACCCGCTTAATATCTATGAGGTTCATTTGGGCTCCTGGCGCCGGCACGAAGATGGCGGCTTTATGAATTATCGCGAAATCGCGATTTTACTTGGTGCTTATCTTGTCGATATGAGTTACACAGCAGTAGAGTTTATGCCCATAATGGAGCACCCGCTTGACGATTCCTGGGGCTACCAGATAACAGGCTATTACAGTGTCACCAGCCGTTTTGGCACGCCAGCCGATTTTAAGTATTTAGTTAACCATCTCCATGGGCTGGGAATCCGGGTAATTCTTGATTGGGTACCGGCGCATTTTCCGCAGGATGATTTCGGCCTGGCCTGCTTCGACGGCACAACGTTATTTGAATGCAGCGACAGCAGATACGCGGAGTACCCTGAATGGGGCACTTATGCTTTCGCATTTGAGCGGCCGCAAGTGCGTTCTTTCTTATTTTCCAATGCTTTTTTCTGGCTGGAGGAATTTCAT
>CAYPHB010000104.1:0-6235 GCA_964410445.1 uncultured Oscillospiraceae bacterium | reverse complement strand
AGTTAACAAGGAAAGACGAAAACAGGCGCCCGCTTCCAGGAAGCAGGCGCCAATTTATTGCGGTCATTAATGTTAGCGGTTATTTTGGTTCATCCAGAGATTACCAGGTGACAACAACTTTGATATGTTCATTCGGACCGCTGGTCAGATACTGAAACATCTCGTTGGCTTCCGAGAGCGGAATTTCAGCGGTAATAAGCGGTGAAAGGTCAAATTTACCGTCTACCATCAAGTTCATGGCATCACTAAAGTCTTTAACGGTATAAATATAATTACCTTTGATGATCAGCTCACGTACAACGACTTCCTGCATGTTGATGTTAATCATCTGGTCGGAATTGCCAACCCAGACTGCGGTGCCTTTGTTCTTGAGGTAATTGATCGATTGTTGAGCTGTTGGGCTAATTCCTACAGCTTCTATGGTTATATCAACTTTATCACTGCCGATCTGGGTTTTAAGTTGCTCGCCGATGTCGCCTTTGGCGCCGTTGACAACATAGTCAGCACCAAGCTGCAGAGCCAGATCCAGTCGCTTTTCAATGACATCACTGACGATCAGATCCTTAGCGCCGAAATGGCGGGCAATCATCATAACCAGTAGGCCAATTGGCCCGGAGCCGATAACCATTACCGATTTTCCGTCTAGTGGCAGTGCTTGAGTAACTGCCCGATAGGCAACAGCAAAAGGCTCAACCAAAGCACCCTGGGTGTAGGTCATGCCTTCAGGCATAGGCAAAACCAGTCGTTCTTCGAGATTAATATAATCTGCCAGAGTTCCGTTTTCGCTTAGCACGCCGAGGAAAGTGCGGTTAGGGCAAATGTTTTCCAAATGCTGCTCACAATATTCGCAGTGACCGCAGTATTTTACGGGGAAAACTACAACCCGGTCACCGACCTTGACTTTGGTGACGCCTTCGCCAACCTCCACTACTTCACCGGCAGATTCATGGCCCATGATCATAGGAGCTGTACGGCGGCCGGTTGTTCCCATATAGCCGTGCGAGTCGGAGCCGCAAATACCGGTTGCGCGCATGGCAACCCGGACTTCACCTTTTTTGGGGGCCTCATCCGGTACTTCTTGCAGCTCCATATGTTTGGGACCCAGATACATCAATGCTTTCATGATTTTCCTCCTGATTTTACATTTTTACTTTTAAACTGGCAGTAATTCAACCAAAAATAAAATAAAGTCTATTACCATTATAAACTCCCGACAGATAATTTGCGACTTGGTCATAAGCGCTTGTAAATGCTAGAATTGATCTGTTGCCTGTAAAACGTTAATAACGAGGAAAATGACTTGAAGCTTTCGCAAAATGCCCGGATTGTTCTTTATGGAACGATGACATTGTTCTTCTGGTTCGCTTTATATGCTTTCGTCCCATATCTTTCAACCTATGCATACAGTATGACAAGTAATACAGCCTTGATCGGAATGATGCTTGGTGCCTATGGCTGGGCCCAGATTTTATTTCGGGTACCGATTGGAGTTATTTCGGACCGGCATAATAACCGCCGTTTTTTTATTCAGACAGGCTGTGCTTTGCTGCTTGTTTCAACTCTGGGGTTTTATTTTTCAAATAATGTGTATTGGCTGATTTTATTTCGTGCTGTTTCCGGAATCTCAGCCGCAGTCTGGGTTGTCATGTCTGTCCTTTTCGGTGGCTATTTTGCGCCGGAATACAGGGTAAAGGCGTTGACAATACTCAATGCCTGCAACCTTTTCGGGCAAATGATCGCATCACTTATCGCCATCCCGGTTACTGCAAAATACGGGATCAGCTCAACATTCCTGATTGCTGCGGCCGGCGGTTTAATTGCTCTGCTGATCAGTTTCACTTTGAAAGAGAAAAAGTTTGACCGGAAGCCTTTGTCGTTAAAAAATCTGCTTGCGGTTGGTCGCTCAAAGTGGGTACTGATGATCAGCGCCATGTGTATTTTGTCTCAACTGATGTTTTTCGCGACTACCTCGGGGTTTACCCCGCAATTGGCACTGGCGTTAGGTTCTGCCCCTAGTACTTTGGGTTGGATCCAATTAATTTCGACTGCCGGTGGGGCTGCGTTTTCTTTTCTCTCACCGCGTTTATTTGTTGACCGTTTCGGCGCCCTCAATACGGTTGTTGTTCTGCTGGCCCTACAAGCAGTCAGCTGCCTGATTCAGCCACTTGCAGGCACACTTAATCTGCTTTTGCTGATCATCTTTATCAATGGCATAGCTCGCGGCACAGCTGTCTCTTTGATGCTTGGCTTAATTACCATGCCGTTCCCTTATGAAAAGCAGGCTGCGGCAATGGGCTTTTACCAGGCTTTTTATGCCTTGGGCATCACATTAGGCCCTACTATCGCAGGCGCTGCAATGGAAATTGGCGGTCTGGCTCGAGGATTTTATGTAGTAGGGTCGCTTGGTCTGATCGCACCTGTGATCGGGATTTTCCTGATCCGCGAGAAAAATGCTTTGTTGGAGGCTGCTGAGTAATTAAAACAGGCATAACCCATAGAGGATGCTGGATAATTAGAACAAGCAAAAACATATGGGAGTTGCCTGCACAATTAGAATAAGCAAAACACATGGAAGCTGCTGCATAATTAGAACAAGCAGCAAAGCCTTAGTAATGTTAGTATAAACATTAGACAAAAGTACTGAAAAATCAACAAGCAAACCAAACCTGGCTGCAATCATTAGACGGCTGGCCGCAAACGTGAAAGGGGCAGTATATGAAATATCGTACATTGACAGGAACTGGCTTGAAAATCTCTCGTTTCAGTCTCGGAACCATGATGTTTGGCGGACAAACAAGTGAAGCAGAATCTCTGGAAATGATTCGTTATGCAATCGATAATGGCATTACTTCGATTGATACAGCAGATATGTATAATCTGGGCGTGACTGAAGAAATCGTTGGTAAGGCCATTGCAGGTATTCGCGACAAAGTTGTCCTGGCAACAAAGCTCGGTGGACGCATGAGTGATGACCCTAACGATGCCGGCCTTTCCCGCCATCACGTCATAAAAGCGTGTGACGATAGCCTGCGCAGGCTCGGCACTGACTATATCGATATTTATTATCTTCATTTCCCGGATTATTCCACACCGTTGGCAGAAACACTTGAAGCAACTACACAGCTGGTACGCGACGGTAAAGTGCGTTATGTTGCTGTCTCGAATTTTGCGTCCTGGCAAGTTGTCCAATGTCAGTGGCTGGCCGAAAAGCATCATTTCATCGCACCGGCATGCAACCAAGTGGTTTACAATCTGTTGCAGCGCGATATCGAAGGCGAATTACTGGCGTGCCTAAAGACGCAAAAGGTCGGCTTAACCATTTATAATCCGCTGGCCGGCGGCATGCTTACCGGCAAGCATAAACGGGGAGAACCGCAAGGTGATAATCGCTTTAATACTTCACAAGGCAGCGGTGGCCGTACCCTTGGCGAAGTTTATTACGAAAGGTATTGGACAGAAGCAATTTTTGACGCTGTTGATAAGTTTGCTGAAATCGCAGCGGGCGCTGGCATTTCGCTCACAGAGCTTGCTATCCGCTGGTGCATTTCGCAAAATCAGATTGATTCCATTCTGATCGGTGCCAGTCGGACTTCACAGCTGGCGGAGAATATTACCCACCTGGATAAGCCGATTCTAAGTCAGGATATTCTCACCGCCTGCGATAATGTTTATGCCGAATTACAAGGTGTTACTTTTAAATATAACCGCTGACAGTAAAGCAACAAGCAAAAACAAAGCGCAGCTGAACAATGGCACCAGGTGTTGCTTCTTCAGAAACCAGATAGCGGCAGCAGAAGGCAAGAATACCAGCAGCATCAGCGGCAAGCCCAGCCAAAGTCCAGCGACAGGCAAAGCTAAAACAAGCGGTAACCTGGCGTTTCCGGCCGGTTGCAATGAATTCAGCAAGGGAATTGTCAATAAGCCCAGAACAAGTCCTGAGAGCCTATTTGCAATTTCCACACCGTCTAGTGTGTTCGCTGCCAGACTTTGGACCAGCGGAAATGCTGCCAGGATTAAGCTGACAAAAATAATTGCTGACGGTGCCAGCTTATGTCCGTCAAAACGGATCATGCTGTCCACCAGAAGCAGGCAGAAAAGGGCACAGATTACCATCAGGGAAAGCACAGAGGACAAATTGGTATAAGGCCGATTAACCCAGGCTGCTAAAGCAAAAAAAACACCGCCGGCCAGCTCGATTTTTATGTACCTGCTGCTGATAGGTTCCCGGCAATAGCGGCAGCGCCGGCCAAGCAGCAGATAGCTGAACACCGGCAGCAGATCCAGCGCGCCTAGCGCGTGGCCGCAGGACATACAGTGAGAGCGTCCTTGAACAATGGTTTCACCCTGCGGAAGCCGATAAATTACGACATTGAGGAAACTTGCGATCAGCAAGCCCAGCAAGCCTGAATAGATAATGATTAACAAATCGGGCAGATAATCGATCATTCAGCAAAACGCACGGCAACAGCTGCCGCGCTTTCCTTTCTCAAGTCAGCCTCATTGTACCACCAAGGCCGCTATTCTTTACAATATTGGTAGTTTATGCTAGAATTTTCAAGCAATTTGCACGTAAAAGGATGAATATCCATCAGGAGGAATAAAATGGCCGCAGCAATCGAAAAGAAGGACAACAATATCGTCGTACTGACAATAGATATACCACCGGAAGAATTCAGCGAAGCGCTGAAACGTTCATTTATCAAGAATTCCAGCCGGTTTAATGTCCCGGGATTCCGGCGCGGCAAGGCACCAATGGCCATCGTCACCAAGTACTATGGCGAAGGAGTGCTTTATGATGACGCGATTGATCTGCTCGCTACTCCGGCTTATGCCGAAGCAGTTAAAGAGCATGAACTGGATCCGGTATCGCGACCTGACATGGATATCATTTCGATCAGCCGTGAAGAAGGCCTGCGCTTTACAGTAACGATTACTGTCAAGCCGGAAGTCAAGCTCGCTGAATATCGCGGCGTTGAGGCGGGCAAGCCTGAATTCCCGGTAACTGAAGAAGATGTCGAACGTGATCTCAAACGTGTGATCGAGCGCAATGCCCGTTTGATTCCGATTGAAGACAGAGCAGTTATGGATGGTGATACCGTCAATATTGATTACGAAGGCTTTCTCAACGATGTGCCTTTTGAAGGCGGCAAAGGCGAAGGCTATGATCTTAAAATTGGTTCTAAAACCTTTATTCCCGGTTTTGAAGAGCAGCTGATCGGCAAAGAAACAGGCGAGGAATTCGCACTGGATATTACTTTCCCGGAAGACTACAACAGTGAAGAGCTGAAAGGCAAAGCTGTTGTTTTCAAAGGAAAAGTCAATGGCATTAAAGTACGTGAACTGCCGGTAGCTGACGATGACTTCGCCCGCGATGTCAGCGAATTTGACACTTTAGCCGAATACCGCGACAGCCTGCGTGCTAAGCTCGAAGAAGGCGCCCAGCATCGTGCCGATGCCTCTTTTGAAGATAACGTCGTCCGCGCTGTTGTCGAAGCCGCAGAAGTTGATATCCCGGCCATCATGATCGAAAATGAAGTCGAGCGTATGGTGGATGAACAGCGCAATCAAATGCGTTATCAGGGAATTGAGCTCGAACAGTATCTGCAGTATGTTGGCCAGGATCTGAATGCTTTCCGTGAGCAGCTGAGAGAATCAGCCGAAACACGCGTGAAAACATCACTGGTATTGGAAGCAATTTCCAAAGCAGAAAAAGTCGAAACCACTGAAGAGGAAATTACTGCTGAAATTGAGCGTATGGCTACAATGTACGGCATGAAAGCTGAAGATTTAACTGAGCGCCTGGCAGACAGCGAAAGCGGCTTTGTCAGCGAAGCTGTAATCACGCGTAAAACAGTGGAACTATTGAAAGAAAACGCCAAAGCAATACCTGTTGCAGCACACGACCACGACCACGACCATGATCACGGACACGACCATGATCACGGACACGACCATGATCACGATCACGGACACGACCATGATCACGAACACGGACACGACCATGATCACGAACACGGTCATGAACATGAAGCCGATAGTGATGACAACTAAACGAGAACCTGTGATCTGGCGAAAACGGCTGATATGGCGTAAAATAGAAAGACAGTCTATTATCAGATTATATTTGTATTAGTTGGTAGGGGGCTGGAAAGTCCCCTTACCTTATTGAAAGGAGAATTATTATGAGCCTGGTACCAGTAGTAGTAGAACAAACAAGCCGCGGTGAGCGTTCATA
>CAYPHB010000103.1:0-6265 GCA_964410445.1 uncultured Oscillospiraceae bacterium | reverse complement strand
AACGGTTATTCGCTGACAGTACGTCTCGCTGCTGACCGCCGCTTTCATGACGGCTCTGTTGTCAGGGCAGGCGATGTCGCTGCTTCTTTCGCCGCCTTACGCGCGGCAGGCCCGGCGTCAGCCTATAACAGTCTGACGCCCGATGTCGCCAGCATAACTGCCGACGATGACACTTTGTTGACAATTTCACTTAACAAACCGCAAGCGGATATAGCCACCCAGCTTACTTTCCCGGTTATTCCGGCCGCGGCTCTGGCAGAACATACTGCCGACCCGTTTGCGCTTTTGCCGGGTACAGGTCCTTACCGATTTACCAACTACACACCTCAAAAGGGTATAAGTCTGCAGGCTGATGACAACAATCCCATCGGCAAAACTGCCATTGTCCGTGAAATCGAAGTAATCGAACTGCTCGATCTGCATGCGGCGTTAATAGAATTTGAACGCGATGGGATTGATCTGGCGGGCTTGCCGGCAGAGGTTTATCCTACTTTCGCTCTGCGCAGCGGCATAAAGCTGGAACGTTACGCGACGCATCAATACGCCTTTTTCTCCTTCCGGACCCAAGCCGGTGCGCCACTGGCGGACACCAACCGCTTGAGATTCGTGCAGACCGTGAGCCGTGATCCTATAATCCTGAAAAATGCTGAACAGTTGGGTTTACAGACAGCAGCAGTACCTGTCCATCCCAACAGCAGTTTGTGGAAATCCACAGCCGGCAATGGCCAAAGTTTTATCGGACTTTATCAACCGGGCACACTGGCTGCGCCTGAAAGCTCTTTAACATACCCGGCAACACGTGCCCCGCTGGTGATTCTGGCACAGGCAGGTGACAAGCTATTGGAAGAGCTTGCCGCCAGGCTGCAGACACTCTTGGTAGAACACGGTGCCACTGCCGAAGTTCGCTTGTTGGCTGCAACTGATTATGAAGCCGCGCGCGTTGCCGGCCAGTATGATATTCTGGTAGCTCAAGCCGTATTGGGCAGTGCAGCTGACCCCCGCTGGCTGCTCGGCCAGAATCCGGAACCCGGTATACCCGGTTCGGAGTTGCTGCCCAGGATTGGCCTTGAAGGTTATACTGCTGTCAGTGCTGAAATCGACAGGCTGTTCGCCGGCGGCACCGAAATTGCCGCTGACAACCCTGAACTGTTGTCTTTGCTGACAGAAGCAACCAAATTAGCACCCTTTACCGGCGTTGGTTTCCGCTATGCCGCGCTTGCCAGCGGCAGCCGTGTGCTCGGGCAACCGGCGCCACAAGCTAATAATCTTTATGAAGGAATTGAGGAACTATGGCTATGGTCTACCTGATCGTCATTCTGTTGCTCGCCGTAGCAGACCAGGCATTAAAATTTGTTATCCACCTGAATATTGCTCCGGAACAATATGTAACCGTTATCAATAACTTTTTCTATATTGTCAACCATCGAAATACTGGCGCAGCCTGGAGTTTCCTGGCAAATGTTAATTGGGGAATCTACCTGCTCTCCGCTGTTTCATTTGTTGCAGTAGTCGCGATGGCGATTATTATTCTGCGCGTGAAAAACCATTGGCTGCAGACCAGCCTGGCAATAATCGCCGGCGGCAGCCTGGGAAACCTGATTGATCGGGTACGGCTGGGCGCTGTTACCGACTATCTTAACTTTCAATTTGGCAGCTATGTTTTTCCGACCTTTAACCTGGCAGACATGTTGGTGGTTTGCGGAACAATTATGTTGGTTATTGTTATTCTGGCCCAGCCGGAACTTTTGGACGGCTCCGACGTCCAAAAGAGTAAGCCCGTGGATGGTACGCAATGAAACAAAACCTGACAGTTGAACAAGCGGATGTGCGCATCGACCGCTACATCAGCGAACATTTGCCGGAGCATTCCCGTTCCTACATTCAAAAACTGATTGAGCAGGGCTGTGTGTTGCAAAACGGTGAAACCGTGCGGGCATCAACTAAAACACTGCTGCAGGCAGAAATCAGCATCGAGTTTCCCGAGCCTGAGCCATCCGTTTTAATCCCAGAAGCTATTCCCTTGGATATTCGCTATGAAGACGAGTGGCTGCTGGTGGTGAACAAGCCGCAGGGTATGGTGGTGCACCCCGCAGTCGGTCATCATGCGGGCACACTGGTACACGCCTTGCTGGCATATTGCGGCAATGACCTCTCCGATATCAATGGCGTTGTGCGGCCGGGAATTGTTCACAGGATTGACAAAGACACCTCAGGTTTGTTATTGGTTGTGAAAGACAACAGCATACACGCCAGCATGGCAGAAAAAATCCGCCGACACGAAGTAAGCCGTGTCTATTACACAATAGTTCATGGAATTATGGACGCAGCCAGCGGCAGTATTGACGCTCCCATTGGCCGTGACCCCAGAAACCGGCAACGAATGGCTGTTATACCGGGCGGCAAACCGTCCGTAACACATTTCAAACTGCTGGAACAGTTCCGCCAGGCGGCTTATCTGGAAGCTGCACTCGAATCAGGGCGCACCCACCAGATCAGAGTCCATCTGCGCTACATAGGCCACCCCGTTGTCGGAGATCCGGTTTATGCCACAGGGCGAAAAACCTACGGTGCCGCCGGGCAGGCGCTGCATGCCGGCAGACTCAGCTTCAGCCATCCGGTTACCGGTAAACAGGTTACCGTGGAAGCACCGCCGCCTGAAACCTTCTGCCAACTCCTGGAGCAATTTAGATGAAATTTTTCAAACGTAATATAAATAGAACCAAACAGGCTCGCTGGCGCCAGCAGATACTGCTGTTCGCGCTGTTGCTGAGTTTCGGCATAATTCTGATGACGCATGTACAGTCAGTTGACGCTAAAAACTCCGCAATGGGCTTGTCGGAACAATACAAAACCCGACAAGCGGAACTACAACAGTTTGAAAAGCAATACGAAAACCTGAGGCAGGAAAACACCCAGTTGCAGGAAAAAAAGACTCAGGCTATTAGTAAAGCGCTTGCAGGCACTGGCAACGAGCACCTCCTGGAAGAACTCGAGCGTTATAAAATAATGGCCGGTATGACTGAGGTCCAGGGGCCCGGAGTTGAAATATTGCTAACAGATAAACCTGATTTTGATTTGCTGAAAGACCCGTCTGACTCAATTGTGCATGACGCAGATGTGCGTTACGCCTTCCGGCTTTTACAGGAAAACGGCGCCACAGCTATATCAGTCAACGGCATGCGTCTGGTGAATACAACTTCAATCGACTGCATTGGGCCGACAATTCTAGTAAATGAAAACCGTTTAGCCCCGCCTTACATCATTCATGCTCTGGGAGATAATCAGCGCATGTATGAGGCGGCTTTGGCAGACTCGTATTTTGCCCTGAGGGCACAACTGCCCACCGGAATTGTTGTTAACTTGAAAAACCTCGAAACTGTCACTCTGCCGGCATTTGACGATGCCGATCAGTTGGAGAAACACATAGACCTACTGGAGGTTAAGAATAAATGAAAACCAGCTTTACCCGTTCGGCGGCCATTACTGTTGTCTGCGTCGTGCTAGGCGTTTTGATTGCTCTGCAAATGAAAAATGTCAATGCCACCAAGCTGACAGAAAGCAACCTGATGGAAATTCAAACCCGTCTGCTTGACTATGCCCAGAAAAACCAGGAGCTCAGCCAACGCAATGCTAATCTCAACCTTTACATCAGTCAGCTGGAGAGTTCACTTAAAGCAGATAATTCTGCAGTTGACGCTATTATAAAAGAAAAAGAACGTTACGCTGTTTTTGCGGGCTTGACTGAGGTTACCGGCCCCGGGCTCAAGATTACCATTGTCTGTAATAGTGATACCCAGATCCGGGACAGTATTCTGCGCCAATACGTTAATGAATTGCGTGCCCTTGGCGCCCAGGCGATTTCGATTAACCAGGAAAGAATGGTGGCAATGTCCGAAATCAGGGTTAGCGGCGGCTCAATTATTATTAACGGCAACAGCTACGACCGTCAGGGTGTTTACGAGATCAAGGCCATAGCTGATCCCAAAAAGAATGACTACTTTAGACCATATTTAAACGGCATCACAGATTCAATTCTGGCTGATGCAGCCGTTCGTGGTGATCAGTTTGAGATTGACTACGAATTTACAGGTGAGATCACTTTACCTGCACTTAGTGAAGACAGCATTGCCTTCAGACTCGACCTGCTTAACGCGGTGAAATAAAAGGAGACGAATGGAGAAATCAGTAACATTAGCCAGCCCGGTTGAGGGCCAGGCCCTGATGGGCAGTCTTAATAGCAATTTTGATTTGCTGGGCACGCTTCTGGCAGTTAGTATAGAATTATCTGAAACAGGCATCACTGTAACAGGTGATGTCGAAAATATCGAAAAAGCCAGCCGTGTACTGGAACGACTGATCGAACTGCACCGGGCCGGCCAGCCGCTTACCATGCAGCTGGTCACTTACCTGGCCGACGCTGCCCGCAGCGGCAACCTCGAACAAGTAAAAGCCTATTCGCCCGATTATATCTGTGTAACTGCCAAAGGCCGGCCGATTCACAGCAAAACGATAGGGCAGGGACACTATGTGGAAGCGATCCGCAAAAATGACGTTGCTTTTTGTATTGGCCCGGCCGGAACTGGCAAAACTTTCCTGGCTGTGGCAATGGCAGTGAACGCCTTCCGGGCACACCAGGTCAGCCGGATTATTCTAACCAGGCCAGCTGTGGAAGCCGGTGAAAAGCTGGGCTTTCTGCCGGGCGATCTGCAAAGCAAGGTTGATCCCTATATGCGGCCCCTAAATGACGCTCTTTATGAACTGATGGGCAGCGAACAATATTTGAAGAACCTCGACAAAGGTTTGATCGAAATATCACCGTTGGCCTACATGCGTGGACGCACCCTGGATGAAGCTTTTATCATCCTCGACGAAGCACAGAACACCACACCGGAGCAGATGAAGATGTTTCTCACCCGGTTGGGCTATAATTCAAAAGCAGTCGTTACTGGAGATATTACCCAGATCGACCTGCCGCCGGACAAAAAATCCGGTCTTAAAGAAGCGCGCCGCATCTTGCGCGATGTAGAGGGTCTGGCATTTGTCGAGCTGACACAACGCGACGTGGTGCGCAACCCTTTGGTTCAGCGGATCATCCAGGCTTACGAAAAAGCAGCCAAAGGAGGGGGCGCATGAAGAAAAACAACCGGTTTCTGAAAAAAGCTATACCGGCAGCTCTGCTGATTATTGGTATGGTATTTTTGATCGTGTTTGTTTATTACGCCTCCCGGCCGGAAAAATACACTCTGGCGATTGGTGATGCCAGCCCTTACGATATCGTAGCTCAGCGCAGTATCAGGGATAAAACGGAAACAGACCTGCGTGCCCAGAAAGCCGCAGCTGAGGTTGTTCCGGTTATGCTGCGTTCGGTCGCGACTTCCGATAAAGTACGATTTAATGTTGAAGCTTTTTTCAATGAAGTTGATGCGATCAGAGCCTCTGCGACAATCCCACCGGCAGCAGAACCCGGCAGCACTCCGGCTGAAGTGGTTGCCGCCCAGGCTGCGGCAAGTCAGGCCCGCCAACAGACAGCAGACAAGATCAGCCTGATGGCCAGCCAGTATTATCAGGTGATTCTGACGGCAGATGACGCACTGCTGCTGGCTTCACTGGACGAAGGCCGGTATGTCAGTATCCGTGGCCAGGCAAAGACAATTACTTCGCTGGTTATGTCTGAGACACTGGATACGGCCCAGCTGCAGTCCTCTCTATCCCAGAAGATAAACAATTTAAGAGCCTCGTTGACTTATTACCAGGAGGACGCCGCAGTAGTCGGCCGCATTCTGGCTCTATTCCTCAAGCCCAATGTTGTATTTGATGAAGCCGCCACCGCGAATGCCCGTCAGGCTGCTTACGACCGCGTACAGAACAACCCGGTAATGATAGAGCGCGGCAACCGTGTTGTCAGCCAGGGCGATATCATCACCACAGAAAATTACCAGCTGCTGCGCAGCCTTGATTTGCTGGAAGACAGCCAGGTGTCAGCGCAGGACCTAGCCGGGATTGCTATCCTGGTGATACTGGCCACAATAATTGGCGTTGCTTATATCCGGCGCTTTGAAGACGAAACCTTTAAACAACCACGTGACCGGCTGGCGCTGCTTTTAATTATGCTACTGCCACTGCTGGTTTCTGCCTATACAACCCGGATCTCGACGCTAACACCGCCAATCGGCTTCGCGGCTGTACTGATCACAGCTTATTTCGGCTTCCGTACCTCAATGGTACTGAGCCTGCTGCTAAGCCTGACTATTCTGCCAATGACCGG
>CAYPHB010000102.1:0-6390 GCA_964410445.1 uncultured Oscillospiraceae bacterium | reverse complement strand
GAAAACAACCTTAATGGCAGTGAGACTTCGCGGCAGCTGTTTGTCCACCGCAATACCCTCGTATACAGACTTGATAAAGTTCAGAAAATCACCGGGCTTGACCTGCGCAATTTTGATGACGCGGTTCTGTTTAAACTGGCTTCGATGGTTCGACAGTATCTTGAAAAACAAGACAAGGGTCCGCTCAAAACCCAGAGCGGAAAATGGTGGAATAACTAAGCTGGCGCCTGTCTTGGGAGGTAAAAGCCTTGATCGAATTTTCCCAAGTGGGCATGAAATACCCTAATGGTACCCATGCGCTTAACAACGTAAATTTTACAATTAACGACGGTGAGTTTGTGTTTGTGATCGGACGCAGCGGTGCCGGCAAATCTACCCTGATAAAACTTCTGACCTGTGAAGAACGCCCCACCAGCGGGCAGGTCAAAATAAACGACTACGATATTTCAACCATCAAACCACGACTGGTTCCATATTTGCGTCGTAATATTGGTATGGTGTTTCAGGATTTCCGCCTGATTCAAACCAAGACCGCATATGAAAACGTTGCTTTTGCCATGGAAATTATCGGAGCTGCGCCGAAGCTGATCCGCCGCCGCGTACCGATAGTGCTAAGCATTGTCGGTTTGCGTGACAAAGCGAAGGTTTACCCCGGTGAGCTCTCCGGCGGGGAGCAGCAGCGGGTTGCCATTGCGCGCGCGATGGTCAATAACCCGATGATAATTTTGGCGGACGAACCCACCGGCAATCTGGACCCCAGTAACAGCGAAGCATTAATGGCACTGCTGGCGGATATTAACCGTGCCGGCACCACAGTTATTATTTGCACACATGACTGGGATCTGGTCAACCGGATGCAACGCCGGGTCATCGAAATCAACGATGGCTTGCTTGTGCGCGATGAAAGTTGTAGCGGTTATTACTGTGAGCAGTCGCCTGCTCCAGGCACCGTCGCATCCGACATCCGTTCCGCGCCGGCAAACTGGTATGACGATGAAAATGAAAACCAGATCGACTGAATGACAATTAAAGCTATGCCACCGGCTGGATATAGCGGGGCATAGGGGAGATATACCGACAATGAGATTAGCCACAATTCGAAATTCTATTAGAGAAGGTTTTATTAATATTATTCGACACCCTTTGGTAACGTTGGCGTCGATTACCACAATTGCCCTGATGCTGTTGATCATGGGAGCCTTCAGCAGTTTTTCGCTTAACGCGCGGGTAATGATGGAACGCTTTTCACAACAGCCTCCACTTGAGCTGACTTTAAAGCTTGGTATTCCTGCGGAAGAGCTGAAAGCTCTGGAAACCAAGCTGGCTGAAGATGCGAATGTTCTGGAATATCAGGTGTATACCCCCGAACAAAACCTGGCTTCCTTTAAAAGCCAAATGGAAGACGACACTCTGTTTGAGGGCTTTGAAGCAGAGAACCTGCCTTTTACGATTACTGTTCGCTTGAATGACCCTGCTGTCAGCGAAGCCTTCGCTGCTCAATACGCCGGCGTACCCGGGGTCCATGATGTTTCACTCGAAATAAAAGTGATGGAATTCCTTAGTAAGGCAATTGTCTGGGTGAATTACGCGACGTTGGTCTCCTTCGTTGCCCTGCTTGCTATTTCCTTGTTTATTATTTACAACATGGTACGAGTCGCGATTTTTTCCCGTGCCGAAGAAATCAATATAATGAAATATGTTGGTGCAACTAACTGGTATGTAGGTGTTCCCTATGTTGTTGAGGGGGCTATGGTCGGCCTCATTGGCGCTATAGTTGCTTTTGTCGGGATTTATTTCACCTACAGCTATATTTATGATCAGCTGATGGAGGGCATGGAACAAACGAATGTGCTCGCCATGTTACCAGTGCAAAGCATAGCCTTGCCCTTGCTTGGTGCCGGTATCCTGACTGGAATGATCGTTGGAGCGATCGGCAGTGTGCTTTCAGTACGAAAGTATGTAAAAGTCTGATATAAATGAGCCTGACCTCTTGCTCCTGCGCCGTCCGGTTAACCGGGAGCTGAAAGTGAGAAGAAATGAATGATGAAAATCAGTTCCGCCATCTTGATACAGTGCCTGAATCAAAGCCGGAACAGAAGAAACCCGAAAAACAGCCTCGCAATGTCTGGGGCTATGTATTAACAGTATTAATTACAGCTACGCTGACGTTTATTTTGACTGCTGGTGTGGCGATCGCTGTAGTCAGTTTTGCGGGCAACGCCAATTTGATCAACTTTGGCAACGACAAGAACACGCTTTCGTTTGTTGATCCTGATGATCCGGTAAACAAAGCCGCGCTGGACAAGCTGCAGAGAATCTACGAGCTGGTCGACGGTGAATTTGTTGATGACCTCACAGACGCTGAGTTAATTGATGCTATGGCGCGCGGACTTCTGGCGGAGCTGGACAATCCTTATACTTTTTACCTCTCTGCTGAACAAAATCAGCTGATCAAGGAATCGTTTGCTGGTAACTACAGCGGTATCGGTGCCATGGTCGCAATCAACCGTGACGGTCAGGCCGAAGTCACCGAGCTGACAGCAGGTGGGCCGGCGATAGAAGCCGGCGTCAAGCTGGGCGATGTGTTTCTTGAAGTTGACGGTAAGCCGATGACTGAGATCAATGATGTTACTGAGCTGGCAGCCCTGGTGCGCGGTGAAGAAGGCACTAAAGTTGGAATCAAATTCTACCGGACTTCAACGAAGGAAACGCTTGATCTTTCAATTGAACGCCGGCCGATCAGCAGTACAACTGTTGTAGCCCGGATGCTGGAGAATGGCATAGGCTATATCCAGATCCGTGAATTCAATACTGGTGTTTCCGAAAAGTTCCTGTCAGCAGTTAAAGGCTTGCAGAACGAAGGCGCTACTCAACTGGTGATTGATCTACGTAACAATGGCGGTGGCCTGGCGAACGAAGTTCTTGATATGTTGGACCAGATGTTACCTGCGGTTGAAATGACACGCTTTGCCGGGCGCCGCAACGGCGCGCCATTTACAGATATAAAAATGTCGGATGCCAATTCGATGGTTCCAGCGGATATGCGCTATGCGATCCTGGTCAATAATATGACTGCCAGCGCTTCTGAATTGATGGCGGGGAGCTTGCGCGACCATGGCCTGGCTCGTTTGATCGGTGAACAAAGCTATGGTAAAGGCTCTGGCACAATAACTGTGGAGCTTAGTGACGGTTCAGCAGTTCAGTTGACCAACTTCCTGTATTACCTGCCCAAGGGCGATAATATCGAGGAAAAAGGCCTGACACCAGATGAGATTGTGAGCCTGACTGAGGATGCAAAGTCGGAACCACTGGCTCTGCTCGACCCGGCTGATGACACTCAGCTTCAAGCCGCTATTGCCTGGCTGCGCAGCCTTAGGTCTGCCCGCCCGGCAGCTTGAGCTACCAGCAGGCTTAAAATATGAACACACAGGAATACGACTCTCTTGCCGGCGTTTACGATCACTTGCAACAAGCAGTGGATCCTGTCGCCTGGGCAGACTATATTGAATCTCTGCAACAAAAATATTCCGGGCTGGCTATGGGTGACGGACAAGACGGCAGACCAATCCTGGTTGACCTGGGTTGCGGCACCGGTTCGTTTTGTCTCGAAATGGAAAAGCGAGGCTACGATCCGATTGGAATTGATGCCAGCACGCGGATGCTCGAACAAGCTCGTGCCAAAGCAGCCGCAGCGGGAGCCGAGCGCTGTCTTTTCCTACAACAAGATATCGCTCGCTTTGAGTTATTTGGGACTGTCGACTTGATAGTCTGTTTACTGGACACACTGAATCATTTGCTCAAACACTCAGAAGTTGCACGCTTGCTTAAGCTTTGTGCAAATTACCTCAATCCCGGCGGCTTGTTCATTTTTGATGTATTGTCGTCTGATTATCTCAGCCGCCGTCTCGGCAACAACGTTTTTTACGACAACGATCCTAAGCAGACCATGCTTTGGCAGAACAGCTTCAGCTCGCGCAACGGCATTAGCCGTTCGGAGATCTTACTGTTTACCCGCACTGCAGACAATTGCTATGAACGAAGTGAAGCCATTGTGCGCGAACGTTTGTACCGTCGGGATGAATTAACCGGCTATATCAAGGAAGGCGGACTTGAACTGCTGGCTGTGCATGGTGATTTGACTGATACAGCTGCCAGGCGTTATGATAATCGTCATTTCTATATTTGTCGTCGGCCGTATTGAACAGGAGAAAAATTGTGAACGAATCACACAACAACGAATCACATAGCAATAATAACGAAAAGATTTTTGATAACGCCCAAGCTGAAACACCAATTGGCGGTCCCGCCTATGCTGATCCCGCTGGTGATTATCTGGTAAGGGCTACTGCACTGAATGACCAGGTGCGCCTGGTAGGCATCCGCTCGACTGAATTATGCCGTGAGGCAATGCAGATCCACGATCTTTCACCTTCTGCCACCGTGGCTTTGGGACGCCTTATGACCGGCGTTCTGATGCTGACTCCTGACCTGGATAAACCCGAACATTCTGTTACCGCTGTAATCCGCAGCGATGGACTAATTGGCGGACTGACCGTAGTTGGTCAGTCCGAAGGCCGGGTTCGAGGCCTCGTTCTTGAACCGCACGTACCCACTTTATACCGCGATGCAGGAAAACTTGATATCAGTGGAGTTGTCGGTCAGGGTCGCTTGACGGTGATTCGTGACTTCGGTCACAGTGAACCCTATGTCGGGCACGTCAACCTGGTCTCTGGTGAGATAGCCGAAGATTTAACTTCATATCTAGCTATTTCCGAGCAGGTGCCAACTGTAATGGCTTTGTGCGTCAGTCTTGATCAAACGGGAGTGAAGTACGCCGGCGGCTACATGATGCAACTGCTGCCGGGTGCCGAAGATACTCTGGCCGAGCGGCTGGAAGCCCGGGTAGCCGGGTTCCCCGATGTATCCGAGTTATTTGCTCAGGGCTTTAACCCGCACCATTTCCTTGATCTGCTGATGGGGGATCCCGGGATCAAGTACCATGATGTGATCACCTGCAGCTATGATTGTAATTGCAGCCGCGAACGGATGCTGCGGAACCTGATTGCACTTGGCAGTGAAGAACTGGGCGAAATGAGTGAAGATCCGCAAGGTGTTGAACTTGTCTGTCATTTCTGTGACGGCAAGTACCATTTCAGTCAAGAAGAACTAAGGGAAATCCTGGCCTGAAATACGGTAATCTTACAAGAAGGTTATATAAATGAAAGATAAGCATGCAAACGGCAAAGGCGGCAGGCGCCGCCGTGGAGGTGCTGCCTCAAGGAGCCATTCGAACAGGTTGCCACTCTGGTCATTATTGCTGCTGTTTGTCCTCGCTGCCGCGATTTTGATAGCAGCCTGTGAAACTTTTACAACAACCGTCACGGATACAACAACTGGCTCTGTCACTTCAGCTCCTTCCGGCTCAATAACCACAACGTCGACAAAACCTTCGAGCCAACAGACGACATCATCAACAACGGCCACATCTTCAGCTTCAACAACCCCGCAACCGACTGATACAACTGTGGCCACGACTACGACCGCGCCTTCAACCACCACCACGACCACACCTGCGAGCACGGCTGCAACAACTGCCAAGCCCTCAAGCACAACAACGAAAACAACAACTAAACAACCTACAACTACAAAAACACCGACAACAACTACCAAGCCGACCACAACAGCTCCGACAACAGATCTTGCAAAGCTATCCGCAACAACCGCAGGCTGGTACTACAACAGACCGGCGGCAGCTGATTATTTCAAGGACAAACGGGTAACAATTCCCAGCAGCGTGGCCAGCCTGATAGCCCCCTGGTCCACAATCTGGCAGGCTAAACCTACTACCAGGAAAACTGTCTATCTGACTATGGACGAAGGCTATGAATTCGAGCAAAACACCAGCGAGATCCTCGATGTAGCTGCAGCCAAGAAGGTTCATATCGCCTTTTTTATCACCGGAACTTACCTGCGCAACCAGCCTGATCTTGTTAAGCGCATGGTTGCCGAAGGCCATCTGGTGCTGAACCACAGCGATACTCACCCCAATCTCGCCAATTTGTACAGGGAACAGGGTGCTGAATCTGTAATGGCCAATATCACCAAGCTGGAACGTGAATTCAAGGCGCTGACCGGTAAAACTATGCTCAAGTATATCCGGCCGCCGGAAGGCGCGTACAGTGAGCGCCTGCTAGGCCTGATGCACCAAAATGGTTACCGTACAGTGTTCTGGAGCTTTGCCTACCGCGACTGGCTGACGAATGAACAGCCTGAAAGGGAAGCAGCCCGTCGCGCGATTCTTGGAGAATTACATGATGGTTCAGTTATTTTGCTGCACGCTGTCTCAAATACAAATGTGGCGCTACTGCCGGAACTGATCGATGAAATCCG
>CAYPHB010000101.1:0-6436 GCA_964410445.1 uncultured Oscillospiraceae bacterium | reverse complement strand
ATCGCCCCGGGGACGGTCGCCGAATCCGCCTTGCGGGCGGTCGCCTTGCGGGCGGTCTCCATAAGGACGCTGGCCCTGTTGCGGGCGGTCGCCTTGCGCGGCGGCAGGTTGCCTGGCAGCTGGTGCCTGGGCAGCGGGCGCTTGAGCCGCTGGCGTCTGAGCAGCTGGTGCCTGGGCTGCTGTTTCAGCAGCTTTAGCCGCTGCTGGCTCAGCCTTAGCTGCCGGAGCTTTTGCCGCTGGTGCGGATTCTGCGGAAGCGGCAACGGCGGGCGCTGCGGCAGGCGCGGGTATATCAGCAGGTTTATCAGCTGCCGGCTTTTCAGTTTTAGTGGGGGCGGCAGGTGCCGGAGCTGCTGCAGCCGGGGTTTCAGGTGTCGCTGTTTTTTCAGCGGCAGCCGGTGCCTTGGCGGCAGCGGGTGCAGACTCAGCTGCGGCTGGCGCTTCTACTGCGCTTGCTTTTTCAGCTTCAGCGGCTTCCTCGTCAGCCGTTTTCTTAGGCCGACGGGCCCTAACCACGACACTTGTTATTTTTTTGCCGGAAACGCCCTGCATTGTGACTATTGGTCCCTCTGCTTCATCGGCTGGCGGCGCAATAATTTTCTCGGCTTCCGGCTTTTCAGCTTTTTCCGATTTCGCTTTCTTTGCGCTGCTTTGTTCCTTTTCCAGCTTTTCCTCTTCCGGCTTGGGCTCAGGTTTGTTTGCCGCGGCGTGACTTAAGCCGTCGCTTCTGACAAAACCTGCTCGCAGACCAGATCCGGAATCGTCTCTTTTTCTCATCCTATGCATATTCCTCCAAATTTTTCGCCTCCGGGATTGCCGGCGCTTTGCCCGAAGGCTGTTCCAGTTTATTTATCTGCTGCGGCCAATCCACTGAGTGTGTTGGCGAATCCTTCGTCAACTACTCCTATGACTACGCGAGTCTCGCGCCCTGTCCAGTGGCCGAGTGTCTGCCGGTCCCCTGCTGTGATCAGCGGCACCTCATAGTGGACACTCAGACGGCCGATTTTATCTTTTGTGTTTGGCCCTGCATCATCCGCGAGGATTACGAGAACCACTTTGCCGGCGCGTACACCGCGTTCAACGGCATCGGATCCGAAGACCAGGCGGCGGGCCCGGCATGCCATTCCCAGCATGCGCCAGAATTTTTCTGTCATTTATGCCTCCGGCTCTTCTGGAGGCAATGCTTCCAGTTCTTCAGTCAAGGCGATAACTACAGTCTCATCGACTCTTGCCTTGAAATTCTTGTCGAAGCGATGCTGCCTGATCGCCTGCTGCAGGCAAGTCCTGTTGCGACACACATACGCGCCGCGCCCGGGTTTCCTGCCGGTTGGATCAAGGCAAATTTCACCCTCGGCACTTTGCACAAGCCGGATCAAAGTCCTCTTGGGATGCATGACCCGACAGCTGACACACATCCGTTGCGGCTGTTTTTTCATGCTTCCTCCTGTGCTTAAGCTTCTGAATCAACAGTCAGCGCTTCTTCAACTGCTTCTGCCTGAGCGTCGTCGTCAGCGTCAGCTACAACTGCTTCCGTTTCTACTTCGCCTTCCGCAGGGAATTGTTCTTCACCTGCGTCTGCAAAGGATTCAGTAGTTGATTCAACATAATCCTCTTCAGCGGTTTCCTCCACTGCCTGGGAAAAGCGTTGCATCAGCTCGGCTTCAATCATGGCACGGTACTGCGATTCGCTCTTAATATCTATTTTCCAGCCGGTCAGGCGGGCAGCCAGACGGGCGTTCTGGCCTTCACGGCCAATTGCCAGCGACAGCTGCTGGTCGGGCACAACCACAACGGCGACCTTTTCGTCAGGATAAATATCCACCTTGACAACTTTGGCCGGGTTAAGGCTGTTGCTGATAAAAGTAATGTCGTCCGAATCCCATTCGATGATATCGATTTTTTCGCCCATCAGCTCGTCCATGATCGCTTGCACGCGCAAACCTCGCTGCCCGACGCAGGCGCCTACACTGTCGACGTTTTCGTCACGCGAGGTAACCGCCATTTTTGTGCGGGAACCGGCTTCGCGGGCGATCGCGACAATCTCGACAATCCCGTTGGCGATTTCAGGCACTTCCTGTTCAAAGAGCTTGCGCACCAGGTTGGGGTGGCTGCGGGAAACATAAACAATCGGGCGACCCTTTTTTTCGTCGACCTTTAGGATATAGAAACGCATACGCTGGTTGAAATTATAACCGTCGATGCGAACTTGTTCGTTAAAAGGCAGGACAGCTTCAGCCCGGCCGATATCGACAATAACTTCACGGCGATCCTTACGCTGGACAACGCCGGCGGCAATTTCGCCAATGCGGCTGGAGAATTCATCCTGAATCCGTTCCCGCTCGGCACTGCAAAGCTTTTGATTGATCACGTTTTTCGCAGTCTGGGCAGCCAGGCGGCCAAAATCCTGCGGGTTCAATTCGTAATCAAGCATATCGCCAAGTTGAAACTCGTCGGAAAGTGCCTTTGCTTCAGCAAGGCTCATTTCGGAGTTGGGATCCTCAACTTCCTCAACGACTGTTTTCGTCAGATAAACGCGCATCGCACCGGTTTCACGGTCAAGCTCAGCGCGGATGTTGTCGGTTGTTTTAGCGTCAACTTCACGCTTATAAGCTGAGACCAGCGATTCTTCAATTGCTTCGTATAGTATTTCGGCATCAAGCCCGCGCTCTTTCTCCAGCAAGCGGATCGCTTCAATCAGTTCTTTATTCATTACGGTAGGGTCTCCTTCCTGTCATCAGCCAGTAAATATTGGTTGGTATCTATTGTTAGTTGAAGCGAATCGCGCGTTTAACTTTGGCAGCTTCGCTGCGTTGAAATTTATGCACGGTGTCGTCATCAGCACG
This sequence comes from uncultured Oscillospiraceae bacterium, assembly GCA_964410445.1. Lineage (GTDB taxonomy): Bacteria > Bacillota > Clostridia > Saccharofermentanales > UBA5734 > JAXGXQ01. The sequence goes on along the minus strand of CAYPHB010000101.1, from coordinate 3,593 downwards.
AATTACTATGAGATCTCCCTCCAGCGGCTGCAGCCAGCCCAAAAATTTCTTTTGGCCGTCACGTGCCTTGTAGAGGCTGACTTCGACCCAGCTGTCAACGTAACGGCTGAAGTCGCGGTCTTCTGTTAGTGCCCGGTCGAGCCCGGGTGATGAAACCTCGAAGTAATCATGAGTGGTGATCTTGAGGTCGTTTTCGATTATCGGATCGACAAGCTCGCTGACTTTAGCACACTCGTCGATTGTTACTCCGCCCCGGCGGTCAACGTAGACACGCAGGAAACGAGCTGAGTTTTCGGTTTTAAGCTCAACGTCAATCAGTTCGAGACCGAGCTCTTGCACAAGCGGTTCAATGGTGTCATAAATCAGTTGTGCTGTTGGGTGGCGTTTGGCCATCGTCCCTCCCCGGAACCTTGTTCCGCTTGCAAAAGAAAGTAAAGCGGCAGGAAGTAACAAAGAGTGGGCGCGCCCACTCTCCGTCACAACTACCTTCATACTGACCCAGTATAGCATGTACATAGTCCTAATGCAACCTGTCAAGCTAATGCAAAAATATCTTGAAACCCTTGTCAGAACGGCCTTTACCAGCTTTATTCCGACTTTAGTTTGTTGGCTGGCGCGAGTCTGGAATCTGAGGACGCGGAGTAGGTATTCAGACGCTATTTGTGAAGTAGTTGGTCGATTCACCTCGAAATTGGCCGATTTTCGTGATTATGTCTACAATCCAAGCGGATTTTAGCCTGCTTCATAGAGATAATTATTGTTTGTGACTTCAAATTCAAAATCCGGTAGGTTACAATGTAAGAAAGCCGAACATACGGCAAGTACAGCAAAGGGAGTGATGCCCATGATCAAAGTAATTGTTGGCAGAAAGGGCAGTGGCAAAACCGCTCGCCTGGTCGATGACCTCAACGCACACGCAACCACTGATAACGCTAACGTAGTCTGTATCGAACGCGGCAGGCGTCTGGACCGTCTGGTGAAGTACCAAATCCGTCTGCTAGACATTTCCGACTATCCTATTGTCGGTTTCCGGGAATTACTGGCTTTCATAGCCGGTATCAGCGCCAAGGATTATGACCTGACGCATATCTATATCGATAGCATTTTCAAAATCGCCAATGACACCTCCATGATTAACCTCGAGAAATTCCTGGAAGATCTCGAGACCTTTTCAGATGCCAATAATTTTAGTGTGATGATTATCCTGTCCGCAGAACCTGAGGCGCTGCCCGAAACAATCCGGCGCTATATCTGATTGCTGCACCATTATATATCTGTTTAATAAACAGCCCGCCCGCGGCGGGTTATAGAAAGAACTGATAAAATCTGGAGGAACAGCTAAATGTGGAAAGAATTTAAAGAATTCGCACTCAAGGGCAATGTTATTGATCTGGCTATTGCTGTAGTGATAGGCGCCGCTTTCGGCGCCATTGTCAACAGCCTGGTTAAGGATATCATTATGCCGATAATCGGTTATCTTACTGCCGGTGCTGATTTCGCGGCTTTGAAAGTTGTCTTGCGGCCTGCTGCCGTTGTAAACGGTGTCGAAGTAGCTGAAACTGCGATTACCTACGGCGTGCTGATTCAAACTATAATCCAATTCCTGATTATCGCATTCAGCATTTTCCTGATGGTTCGTGCTTTGAATAAAGCCAGAGCCCGGATGGAAGCAAAGAATAAAGTTGAAGCAGCTATTGAAGAGCAGGCCAAATCCGACGAAACAGTATTGCTGGCCGAGATCCGCGATCTGCTGAAAGAAAAGAACTAATACACAAATTGGCAGGCCATACACGGCACGTTAGAAATTTACCGGAATCTGCCTTCTGGTTCAGAACTGAAATAACATCGGGGTCGGCTTAAGCAGTTGGAGCCGGCCCTTTTATTCTGCCTGAACTGCTGCCTGAACAGCTGGCAACCAACGTTTTGCGTCCTGTTTTCTGGTCGTTTTGCAACGAGGCTGGCGGCAGCGATTGTTGTTTGACTTTAATCGTGATAAGGTCAGAACAGTATCAGTTTAAGGAGGCGTCTATGCTCCGTAGTTTATCTGTTCTCGTCGAAAACCGCGCTGGTGTACTTACCCGGGTAACAAGCCTGTTTGCCCGCCGCGGCTACAATATTGAGAGCCTGGCTGTGGGAACAACCCAGGACCCGGCTATTTCCCGCATTACCATTACCATGGCGGGCGATGACGACCTTATGCGTCAGATTACCAGGCAGTTGCATAAGCTGCCCGACGTCCTGATGGTGCGTGATTTGTCACCCGAAGAACATTTTTCCCGTGAGTTGGTGTTTTTTAAGGTTGTTGCGGACGAAGAAGCCCGCACCGGCATTCTGCAAATCGTCAACATTTTCCGCGGGCACGTTATTGATGTCTCCCCCGGCACAATGACAATTGAGCTGAGCGGTAAGGAAGACAAAATCAATGCGTTGATGGAGCTGCTTAAGCCATATGGCATACTGGAACTGGTACGTACGGGTCCAATCGCAATTGAACGTGGCGACCGTGTCCTGAATGTCAATATTCCGGAGCAAGCAAAGCAATAATTATTTAAGGTCAAAAATACTTTTAATGGACAGCCGGCCGGCCGGCGGGTACAGGAGGATCTCAATGAAAAAAGTCTACAAGGAAAATGAATGCCGTACACACGCTCTGGATGGAAAAACAATCGCGATTATCGGCTATGGCAGCCAGGGCCATGCCCATGCGCTGAACCTGCATGAAAGCGGCTTCAACGTCATTGTCGGCTTATATGAAGGCAGCAAATCCTGGGCACGCGCTGAAAAAGCCGGCCTTAAGGTTATGACCGCGGCCGACGCCACCAAGGAAGCGGACGTGATTATGATTCTGATCAACGACGAAAAGCAGCAACAGCTGTTTGAAGAGTCAATCCGCCCCAACCTGACAGCCGGCAAAGCAATTGCTTTTGCTCACGGCTTTAACATTCATTTCGGCAGCATCGTGCCTCCCAGTGATGTTGACGTCTTCCTGATCGCGCCTAAAGGCCCCGGTCATACCGTGCGCAGCCAGTACGTTGCCGGCCGCGGTGTACCTGCGCTATTTGCTGTTGGCCAGGACTACACCGGCAACGCCCAGAATATCGCCTTTGACTACGCCTATGGTATCGGCGCAGCCCGTGCCGGCGTGCTTGGCACCACCTTCCGCGAAGAAACCGAGACAGACTTGTTCGGTGAGCAGGTTGTGCTTTGCGGCGGCGTTACTGAACTGATGAAAGTTGGCTTCGAAGTTCTGGTTGAGGCTGGTTATGACCCTGAAAACGCCTATTATGAGTGCGTCCATGAAATGAAGCTGATCATCGACATGGTTGCTCAGGGCGGCCTTTCCACGATGCGCTACTCCATTAGTGACACTGCCGAATACGGCGATTACATGGTAGGCCGCAGGATTATCACGGACGAAACAAAGAAGGAAATGAAGAAAGTACTGCAGGAAATCCAGGAAGGCACTTTCGCCCGCAACTGGATTCTGGAGAATAAAGTCGGTCGCCCGAATCTGCTGGCCCGCCGCCGCATTGAAGCCGGGCATCAGGTGGAAACAGTCGGCCGTGAGCTGCGCGCTCTGATGAGCTGGAACA
>CAYPHB010000100.1:0-6679 GCA_964410445.1 uncultured Oscillospiraceae bacterium | reverse complement strand
CCTTCTCACTGATTAGCTGAGATAAAAGATAGAAATTAGTAAACACATTTATAAGGAATTCTCAAAAAAGGCTCCCGCAAGGGAGCCTTTTGCTAAGCTTGAAGCTTGAATAATTTGTGTAAAGATACTAAACCAAATATTCTACGTCGGATGCGGTGCTGGGGTAACCATACTTAACCCGGCCGATTTCATTTAGTTTTGCGTTATACTGGATCGCGGCGGCAAAGTGATTGATCAGCTCGTCAGCTTCATTGCTGATTAGATGAGTGCCCAGAATTGTCTGGTTCGACTTGTCGATAATGATCTTGGCTGTGGAGCAACATTCGTTTGTCCGTTTATATGTGTACCAACCGGACATATCCACTAGCTTGACTTCAACATCTTTGTTTAGCTCGCGAGCTGCCTGCTCCGACAAACCAACTGAAGCTATCTTGGGAAGTGTGAATAAAACCGTGGTCATTACCCGGTAGTCAGGCTTCACTTGGTTCCCTTTCAGCAAGTTTTCCGCCGCAACTCTTCCTTCCATGCCAGCAGTTGGCGTAATCGGCAGCCCAATGGTTGCAGCTACGTCTCCTGCCGAATATATCCGCGGATTGCTAATGCTTTGCAGGTAATCATTAACCAAAACACCTTTTTCATTCCACTTAACATTAGCCTGATCAAGGTTTAGTACTTCCAGATTCGGTATCCGGCCAGCGCCATGCACGACGAGATCAGCGTCGATTTGGAAGTGTTCACTGTTGTTTTTGCCGGTGAATACAAGGTGGTCCTCATGCTTTTCAATCCCAACAGCTTCTGCTGCAAGGTGAAAGTTTATTCCTATGCCTCTCGAATGTTCCATTAATTGATCGACTATGTCAGGATCAAAGCCTGTCAAAGGACGTGAGTTCCTGTCAATGATATGTACCTTCGAGCCAACTCTGGCAGCAATATGGGCAAATTCAAAGGAAACATGCCCGCCGCCTATGAATACAATTCGTTCCGGCAAATTATCCAGCTCGAGGAACTGGTCGCTGTAAGTCAAATGTTCCAATCCTTCAATGTGGAGGGTGGTGGGTCTGGCTCCGGTCGCAATCAGAAAATGGCGGCCAGTCAAGATGTGCTCGCCAACCTGAATGCGGTCCTCTGCGATAAATTCCGCTGTTCCATGAAATGTTTCGACCCCTGACTCAAGCAAGCCCTTTTCCACTTTTTCAGAATAACCTTCAATAAAACTCCGTTTAAATCGCATAAGATCCGGCCAGTCAATTTTGGATTCACCGACCAATCCCTTGCCTTGCATCCGTTGGTTCCAATCAAATAACTCCGCTGCACCAAACAAAACCTTCTTCATGTCGCAGCCACGCAGGGCGCAAGTTCCACCAAATTGCCTGTAATCGACAACTGCAACACTCCAGCCTGCCTTTCGGCATTTATGCAGGGAAGGTCCACTAGCCACGCCTGTTCCAATCACAATCAGATCAAATGTTTTTTCCATTCCCATACCTCACTTTGTTTTGTTGTAAAGCTAAAAATGGGTCTTTGCCAATACAACAAATGTCTTCCAGATTGAAGAACCTCGATAAACCTAAACCAAGAATTTTATAAGTTGAGCCGTTCGTATAGTTCTCCGATTTCAATTTTGCCACTCAGGATCTGTTCATAAGCTTCTGCGACCGCTGTTTCATCGAGAGTCGCCTGAAAGCCTTTGACGCCAAAAAAGTTTTTCACATATTCCGTCCGGGGCTTAAATATCAGGTCCTGCGGCGAACCATCCTGCTCGATCTTGCCATCTTTCATTAAAATGACTCTTGTGCCCAGTCTTAAAGCCTCCTGAATATCATGCGTGACAAAAATTATCGTTTTGCCAAGCCGTTTATGGATGTCTTTCAATTCATCCTGCAGCTTTCGCCGGGAAATCTCATCCACAGAACCAAAAGGTTCGTCCATAAGAATTATTTCCGGATCAGCAGCCAGCGCACGGGCAACACCAACCCGCTGATTCTGACCACCGCTTAATTCCCGCGGGTACCGACCTAAATAGTCCTCTGATAGTCCAACCAGCTCAATCAGCTCTTTGGCTCGTCTTTGCTTTGTTGTTGAATCGGTTTTTTGAATGGTCAGGACATAATTAATGTTATTTTCAATCGTCATATGGGGAAAAAGACCTATTTGCTGGATAACGTAGCCAATACTGCGTCGAAGTAAGATTGTATTCCAGTCATTGATATCCTTGCCGGCAACTGCAATCGAACCAGAAGATGGCTCAATTAACTTGTTGATCATTTTCAGCAGCGTGGTCTTGCCGCAGCCCGAAGCGCCCACCAGCATCACAAATTCGCCTTGCGTAATCGCAAGGTTAAGCTTAGTAATGACTTCATCTTTACCATTGTAGGATTTACTGATTTCGCGAATTTCAATGACGCTCATGCTACAACCCTTTTTTTTGCAGGAAATCAGCGGCAACTTGCTTGGGGTCCTGTTTTTCAATTTCGACCAGATAGTTCATCTCGGTCATCTCTTCGTTGTTGATTTGACCGGTAAGCTTTTCCAGCACTGTTTCCAGTTCCGGGTATTTTTCTAGAGTTTCATTTCGAATTAAAGTTGCGGCAAAATAGGATGGGAAGAAGTTTTTGTCGTCCTCCAATACAACCATGCCAATTTTTCGCAGCTGCGCGTCGGTGGAGAACACGTTGATAACATCGACTTTATCAGCATCGATCGCGTCGTATTTCAAACCGATGTCCAGTTCCACTTTATCTTTGAATGCGAAATCGTAAGTGTTTATAAGCCCGGGGTAACCATCTTCGCGTTCATAAAAATCATATTCGGCACCGAAACTCAAATCAGCGCTTACTTTAGCCAGATCAGTATATGTCTTCAAGTTATATTTATCGGCTAATGCCTTTTTGACGCCAATGCCAAAGGTATCGTTAAAGCCGTAAAGCCCGGACCAATGAATGTTATAATTTTCGGCATATTCTTTTTTTACAGCGTCATATAATTGCTGGGGGTCGCTGATCAGGTCTTTCTTTAAGACAAAAAGCCAGCCTGTGCCGGTATATTCCGGATACAGATCTATCGCGCCCGATTCCATACCCGGCTGGATATTTGAGGTGCCGCCACCAATGCCCAGCTTTTGCTCAACCTTGATATCAGTGTCCTTTTCAATAAGCTGTGTCAGAATTTCAGCCAAAACATATTGTTCCGTCATTGGCTTACTGGCGAGGACAATCTTCTTGTCCGTTGCAGCACATCCAGCAATGTTTAGAACCAATATTACGATGATACCGAAAGCCAATAGTTTTTTAAGCATGTTTCCTACCTCCTGTTGCTTTTCTGCCTAAGACACGTAATTTAATAAAAGCTTCAACTCTTGCAAGCAGGAGGTCCGCGAAGATGGCCAATAATGCCACCAGCAGGCTGCCTGCAATTGTCATTTCCTGAAAGTTTGTAGTAATGCCACGCCAAATAGCGACGCCCAGGCCGCCGGCACCGATAAAAGAAGCCACGCCGCCCAGTGAAATTGTCATGATTACCATTGTGCGAAATCCGGTAATAATAATCGGGAGAGCCAGGGGCAATTGAACCTTGAATAGAAGCTGGTTGTTGGTGCTGCCCATGGCAACAGCAGATTCAACAATTTGACCCGGGACTTCCATAATTCCGGAATAAGTATTCCGAATGACCGGAAGCAAGCCATACATTACCAGAGCGATGATGGCGCTTCTATTCCCGATACCTGTGATAGCGACCAAAAAACCGAACAAAGCAATGGAAGGAATAGTATATAGAAAGCTGGTAAAAGTGAGGACAACCCGTGCAAGCCTCCAGCTTTTTGTCATCAGAATACCAAGGCTAATGCCTATGGCCGTAATGATTAGAATGGAGATTACGGTCAGAACAATATGCTCCCAGAATAACTGGATAAAAAAATCACTTCGATCAGCATAAAGCCGCAAAACGTCAATGATCATAATATCGCCTGCTTTTTCAGCTTATAGGAAACAATTCAAATAAGCAGTAGGTGCATGACCTTAAGACTAGACTTCATCTCTGGAATTGACTGGAACGAATGTTACCCAACACAATTGTTGAAGTGCAATCGAATCCTATGTCGATTTCGGAATTTATAGCATTAAAACGGGTATAATAAAAAAAACGAGAGGGCGGTGAATTTTATGGCTCGGAAAAAATACAGATTAAATATTGAAGAAGAGCAAATCTTGTGGAAGGATCGCAAACGTTATTTAGGGCTGCCAATCTCTTTTACCAGATACGAACTTACACCAACGCGCTTCATTATCCGCACCGGTTTCTTTTCTACTAATACTGAAGAAGTATTGCTGTATCGGGTTTTGGATTTGAAACTGAAACGCAACCTGTGGCAAAAGCTATTTGGTGTGGGCACTCTGGTTATTCACACCATGGATCAGACCGCTAAAGTAGTTGAGTTTAAGAATATCAAGGGTTCTGAAAAGGTGAGACAGTTCCTGGGCAAGGCTGTTGAGGCTGAACGCGACCGCAAACGTATCTCTGCCCGTGAAGTGTACGGTTCAGGCTTCGGAGATGGCACTGATTATGGTACTGACGCTGATGGGGACGGAATACCCGACTATCTGGAATAGAATATACGAAATAAAAACCTGACTATCAGGACTGGAAATATTAGTGCTATGATATGCTTTGAAAATCGAACCATATTTAGCTAACATTCAGTTTTTAAAATTCAATAACAGGAGAGAACTTGTCATGAAAATCATCATTGTGGGCGGCGGCTGGTCAGGCTGTGCTGCAGCCATCGCTGCCCGGAAGTGCGGCGCCACCGTTGAGCTGCACGAACGGACAGATATGCTTCTCGGCACCGGCCTGGTCGGCGGGATAATGCGCAACAACGGCCGCTTCACGGCAACGGAGGAGGCTATCGCCCTTGGCGGAGGCGACTTGTTTAACATTACCGACCAGTGTGCGCGTCATCGCAATATTAATTTTCCTGGTCACAAACATGCAAATCTTTATGACATCGCCACGACCCCGATGACGGTTACCCGCTATCTCGAGTCGCTTGGTATAAAGATTCATTACCAGTCACGTATCTGCGCAGTCGCAATGAGCGACCGGACAATAAAGAGCATTTCCGGTGAAAAAGGCGATTCCATTGAAGGTGATGTCTTCATCGATACTACAGGAACTGCAGGGCCGATGAAAAACTGCATCAGGCACGGTAACGGCTGCGCCATGTGCATTCTGCGCTGCCCGAGCTTCGGCGGCCGCGTCAGTTTGACCGGTTTAACCGGCGTCGAGGAATTACAGGGACGGAAGGATAATGGCCAGATCGGCGCAATGAGCGGTTCCTGCAAAATATATAAGGAGTCACTCTCCGCGGAAATCGTTTCAGAGCTGGAAAGTAAGGGCGTCGCTGTCATCCCGGTACCGAAGTTACTGATCGAGAATCATCTCGACCTAAAAGCCTGCCAGCAGTACGCGTTGCCCGCGTTTCTGGAGAACATTGTCCTGCTCGATACGGGCCATGCCAAACTGATGTCGCCCTTCTTTGATCTCGGCAAGCTCCATCAGGTGCCCGGTTTCGAAAATGCCCGTTATGAAGATCCATATTCCGGCGGCCGGGGCAACTCGATGCGCTACTTTGCCATGGCGCCGCGTACCGATGCGCTGCAGGTAAAGGGCGTCGATAATCTGTTTTGTGCCGGTGAAAAAGCCGGACTGCTGGTCGGTCACACCGAAGCTATCGTTACTGGTACGCTGGCGGGCTTTAATGCTGTCCAGTATGCCCGCGGCCACGAACTTGTCACCTTGCCGCGCGAACTGGCTATTGGCGAAGCGATTGCTTTTGTCAACGAACAGATGCAGACAGAAGCGGGCCTTGGCTTGAAATACACTTTCTCGGGATCTGTTTTGTTTGAGCGCATGCAGCAGCTGGAGCTCTATACCACCGAAGTTTCAGACATTCGCTCCCGCGTGGAAAAAGCCGGCCTGACTGGACTTTTCATTCGCTGAACCGGTTATTCATTTCTTTAGATTGGATGAGTTAAAGTATGATTACATTAGGACCTTTGCATTTCGTCTATATAGTTATGACAATCCTGATCATCGTTGTTCTTTTGATGAAAAAAGAGATTGTTCTGCCGTGTGTGCTCGGTATTTTCATGATGGGTCTTGTCTATAGCGGCAACTTGATCAAGACAATCCAGATCATTTATAATTCACTGGTCATTTCGGCGACAGAGTTCCTTGGCATCATCGTTGTTATTGCCCTGGTTGTCTCAATGTCGAAGGCTCTGGCCTGCATTGGTGCTGACGCGATAATGATCCAGCCGCTGGCACGTGTAATCAAGACTCGCAAGGTCGCCTTCTTCGTAATCGGCAGTGTTATGCTGATCGCCTCCTGGTTTATCTGGCCGTCGCCGGCTGTCGCTCTTGTGGGTGCCATTCTGCTGCCAGTCGCGATCAAGGCTGGTCTTCCAGCCATCTGGGCTGCCGTTTCGATGAACCTCTTTGGCCACGGCATAGGCCTTTCAAGCGATTTCTTTATCCAGGGCGCGCCTTCCATCACTGCAAAGGCCGCCGGAATTCCCACGACTGAAGTCATGCAAGCCAGTATTCCGCTCTGGCTGGTGATGTCGGTGGTTACCATCAGCGTAGCCTTTATTATGTTCCTGAAAGACATGAAGCAGACGCC
>CAYPHB010000099.1:0-6810 GCA_964410445.1 uncultured Oscillospiraceae bacterium | reverse complement strand
ACGCGAAGGTGCGGAAATGCACTGCGCCCGGAATCAGCGGGATCGGGCTGCCGTAAGCCCACAGTACTCCGGTCAGGACGCCGAAGATAACGAAGAAGATGATGTTGACGAAAGTCAGTTTGGATTTTTGCTTTTGATCTTGGGCAAGGCTGGTGGTGGTCATGAATTGTTCCTCCCTAAATTTTGTTTTCTTCAGTACTCGGTTCTGGCAAAGGCGGCGATTATTTCCATCAATTCTTTGACAGCGTAATCAAAAAGTTTTTCACCCTTTTCAGCGGTGGCCAGGGTAGGTGAGCCGATAACGCCGCTTTCGGTGACGTCGCTGGTTTTCCAGCCGGCATTATATGGTCCGAAAACAGTAACATAGTCGTTGTCGCGCAGGCAGGCGACAGGCTCTTCGTCGATGGCCAGCTTCATCTTTACCAGCTCAGGCCGGGCATGCAGCATGAGTGAGGTTTCCAGCTCGCAGGCATGGAATACGCCATACTTGCCTGATTCCTGTAAGTCCTTCAGGCCCTTGGCCCAGAAGGAGGTGAACCACCAGTCAAAGACGAATACTTCGATGCCGTAGTCGATGCGCAGGTCGCGGCTGATCATGTTCAGCATGTCGGTGTTACCGCCATGGCTGTTGAGCAGCACCAGCTTGCGAAAACCGCTGGCTGTAATGGCGCCGACAATGTCGTGCAGTAGAGAATAATAGGTTTGGGTGCCGAAAGTCAGGGTGCCGGCGAAGCCCATGTGTTCGTTGCTTTTGCCGATGCGCAGTTGGGGCGCGAAGATCAGGCTGCCGTCTTCAAACTTCTCACGCTCAATGATCAGATCGATCAGAGTTTCCAGGATAATTGAATCTGTACCGACAGGCAGGTGGGCACCGTGCTGTTCGGTGGCGGCAGTGGGCAGGAAGACAATAGCAGATTGTTTATCAATCGCGGCGATTTCGTCTCGGCTCAGGTTTTCCCATTTGGTGATCATTAATTTACCTCCTTTTCGCGGTTGAGCGGACTAAAGGGGAATGTAATATCGAATTTGCAGATAGATGGTGACGGCGGTTGCCAGCACGGTGAAAGCGGCAAAGACACCGTCATGCCAGGTCGCGTGGATTACCTTGAAGGAAGTCCGTTTGACCTTGAAATCAAGTTTATAGTAGTGCATTGCCAGTGAAATCGAATGACCTTTGCCCAGAACGCGGAACAACAGCGGCAGCGAAACGATGATGTAGTTTTTCAGCTTCACCATTGTGCTGCATTTTTCCACTTCGAGGCCGCGTGAGCTTTGGGCTTCCATAATTGTGGTAAATTCCTTGACGATAATCGGGATGATCTGGAAGATCAGGCCAATACCAAAGGCCAGGGCGTATGGAACGCGCCAGGAGCGCAACCCGAGGATAATCTGGCTGAAGTTGGTGGAAAGAATGACGGTGTAGAAGGACGCGATCATCAGGAATACGCGCATTGCCAGCACGCCGCCTTTGTAAAGATCAAACCATTCAAAACTGAAGGTGAGAGGTTGGTTAAACAGGCTGAATGCTGTGCGGTAGATTACCGGGCCTTCATTAACCTGGAACAAACCCAAAACCAGCCACAGTAGAAAAATGAACAGTAGCAGAACCCGGATGTTATACAGCAAAGTGAGCATGTATTTGCCGATACGCCCGACTGTCCAAATAGCTATAAACGCCAGGAACAGGAAAGCCAAAGCAACGCCGCTGCGCAGGAACGAGATCATTACCGACATAATGATGAAGAAGGTAAATTTGGTACGTGGATCCAGCTTATGCAGGAAAGAATCCATTTCTACATATTGTAAGAAAGAGCCCATTAGCTTTCACCTCCTGCCCGTACTGCTGCAACCCCGACAGATTCAGAGACGCGGCTGGCGATTTCTGCCACCAGATCATCGACACAGCAGCAGACATTGGCAAAGCCAAACTGCTGGGATAACTGGACAACCGGCGGCAGAGAAAGGTTGGTTTGCTCGAAAATATCAGCGCGCGCAGCCAGTTTATGCTTGCTGCCCTGAGCAAGTTTTACCCCGTCACTGAGGATAAGCAGCTCGTCGGCTATTTTATAAACCAGTGGAATTTCGTGGCTGATAACAATTACTGTCTTGCCATTGGCTTTCAGCTGGTCGATGATCTGTTCCAGCTGAGTTTTCAGGTAATTGTCCATACCCAGCGTCGGCTCATCGAGAATGATAACTTCCGCACTGGAAAACAAAACAGAAAGAATTGTCAGCAGGTGTTTACGTCCCATTGACAGATTGACCGGGAATTCATCCTTTTGATCCAGCAAGTCGTACTGTTCCAGAACTTTAAGCGCGTCTTCTTCCTTAAATTCAATTCCCTGAGCGCGTGCGCAGAAGGTAAGCTCGCTGAGCACCGTTTCTTCAAAAAGCATCAGCTCCGGGTTTTGGAACACCAAGATAATATCTCTGCTGATCTGCGCCACGGACTTGCCTGCAGTTGATTCATTTCGATATTTAATAGTACCGGCTGTGGGCCGATACAGGCCGTTTAGGTGTTTGACCAGTGTTGTTTTACCCGAACCGTTTTGGCCAAGAATGGCAATAACCTTTCCCTTGCTGAAACCGGCATCGACGTTGATCAAAGCATGAAAACCGTCGCCAAAGGTTTTGCTCAAGCCTTCGGCAGTGAGGATTACCTCAGATTTTCCGGCGGTGTCGTTGTTGACAGCCTCGTCCGCTTCGTTTGCGGCTGCATTCACTTCGTTTGCGGCTGCATTCACTTCGTTTGCGGCCGCTTCTGCCTGGCCATTTTCTCCCAGCAGGCGCCCAATTTCTTTACCAGCCTGACGCAAGGTGGCAAAGCGGTTCACACCGGGGATTACGTAGGAAAGCTCGCGGTAGATTTCAACTTCCTGAGGCAGGGAAACGCTAAGCTGTTCCTGGATAGCGAAATCGGCAAATAGGTCATCTCTGTTGCCATCGTAAATAACTTCGCCGGCGACCATGCCGACTATGTGATCAACAATATCGGAGAACCAGTCCAGGTTGTTGTCGATAATTACTGTAGTTTGGCCGGTGGCGCGCAGGGCATTAAGGATTGACTGCACCATTTTTTTGCCGTTTGGATCCAGCGAGCTTACCGGTTCGTCCATAATCAGGACGTCAGGCCGCATGGCCAGTACCGAGGCAATACAGACAGCCTGGCGCTGACCGCCGGAAAGTGTCGCGACTGAACGGCGGCGCAGGTGCTGAATATTGAGCAGGTCGAGCACATATTCCACGCGCTCGACGATTTCAGCATTATCGAGACCCATGTTTTCAATGCCGAAGGCGATGGCGTCTTCAACACCATAACCAAACAGCTGGTTTTCGGGTGATTGACTGACAACCGAAATAATTACTTCGGGGGCAATATCAATAGCGCCGCTGAAAACACCGTGCGGCATCAGGGTGGGGATAACGCCGCTTAGCACGCTTACCAGCGTAGATTTGCCGCAGCCACTGGGGCCGACAATAGCTGTGACCTCGCCCGGTGCAACTTCAAAACTAACGTTTTGCAGAACCTGAGGCGTGTCGTCGCTGTATTGATAACTAATATTTTGTACGGAAAAACTCAAGTCAAAAATCTCCTCAGCGTGTAACGGTAATGGGGAAGACTGGCAATTTTTCAAGATAAATGATGTCCTTGCGGTCGGCTGCTTCGCCTTCTGCCAGAATCGCTGCCTTACCAGCAACTTTGCCGCCGGCTTTGTGGATCAACGATTCCATTGCCCGAACGGATTCCCCGGTGCTGATTACGTCGTCGACAATCAGAATGCGTTTGTCGGCGATTATTTCACTTTCTTCACGGCTCAGGCAGAGAATCTGCTTAGCCTGAGTTGTAATTGAATACACTTGGATCACGAGCGGTTCAACCATGTAGGGTTTGATGCTCTTGCGGGCAACGAAATAGCGTTTCATACCCAGCAGGCGGGCAAGCTCTTGAACCAGCGGAATGCCTTTGGCTTCAGCGGTGATCAGATAATCGACTTCGGGAATTTGCTTGACTAGCTCAGCGGCCGCTTTGATTACGAGCTCGGCGTCACCGAGAATAACGAAGCTGGCGATTTCCATTTTGTCGGAAATTTGGACGATTGGCAGTTTGCGCTCCAGACCGACTACATTCAGTGTGTATTCCTTCATTTACTCCATCCCCCAAATAAAATAAAAAACAGACAAGAACCAATAGTGTTCAATGTCTGTTTCCACAGCCTGTCAAACCTGAAAAGAAAGCTGCAGCAGAACCGCGGCTGTTTTCACGATGAAAGGGGTACAAGAACACCATAGAGCAGGCAATTAACGGTTGCCGCGTAGATACGCCCACACCTTATCTGTGGACTTATATGGCATTTGTCTCTTATTTGATTGTAATTACGCAACTTATTGCGACGAACGAAATTCTAGCATTATTTCATTTGATAAACAAGGGCGCCGCCGCCTCAAAACTACCTAAAGTGCAGTCTTATAGAAGGTTTTGGCCTGTGCAAATACTGAACTGTTAATATGATAGAATGAAAAACACAACTGAAAGCACCAAATCAGCACCTGCTGCGCAAATTCAGATAGAATGGATTCAACTTAAGGATGGATGCAACTAATGTGGTATGACAAACTAGCCAATAAATTCAGACGTTTCGCGATCCCCGGTCTGATGAAATATGTCGTGATGGGCATGGGCGCTGTTTATGTGCTTAATCTGCTCTTTGGAGGGCGTCTCACCAGTTTGCTGGCCTTCAGCCGGCCGGCGATTATGAGCGGCCAGTTCTGGCGCCTGGTGTCGTTTATTTTCATTCCGATTAACAGCAGTCCGTTATTCATCTTTTTTGCTTTGTACTTTTACTGGCTGATCGGCGACGCCCTGGAACGGGACTGGGGCACAGCCAAATTTAATTTGTTCTATATCACCGGGATTCTGGGTACGATTATTTCCGGACTGATCACTGGCTATGCCACCAACCACTACTTAAATCTTACTTTGTTTTTTGCTTTTGCGATTCTGTTTCCCAACTTCCAGTTGCTGCTGTTTTTTGTGTTGCCGGTAAAAATTAAATGGCTGGCTTACATTAATGCCGCTTACTTTGCCTGGGAATTAATTATTTCCAGCTGGCCGCAGCGGCTGGCGCTGATAGTGGCGGTTGGCAACTTGCTGCTGTTCTTCCTGCCCAGCATTAAAAACCAGATCCAGAATTACCAGCGGCGTAAAAAGTGGCGCGACAACTTCCGCTGAAGACCATTCCCAAAACAATTAGCAGAATTATCGGAGCAACTTGAGCCAGAGCATTAACAATGTTCATCAAAGTGTCCTTTTACAATAATATTCATTAAATTGTCCTTTTATAATTATGTTGGTTAAATTTTCTATCTATATGATGTTAACAGAAATTTAATCACTGCAATGCACCAATAATATAGAATATATCAAGAAATACATTTACTGTTCAGCGCGGTTTTAATAATTGAATGTGTTGAAATCGGCTAGTAATTTTTTGTGGCAATTGAGGTATACTGAATGCATTCTACTGATCTGGATTTAAATTATTCTCCTGACTTACATAAAGTTTTGATGATAGAAGATAACCACGACATCCGCAATTTGATGGAGGATCTGGTGACAATTCTCGGCTTTGATGCTAGAGTAGCGCCTGACGGCATCATCGGCATCGATATGGCCAGACGTTATAAACCCAATGTGATTATTTGTGACATTGGTTTGCCGGACCTGAACGGTTATGAAGTGGCGCGTCTGATCCGTGGCGATTCGAACCTGAAAAACATTTATTTGATCGCGATGTCCGGCTACGGTTGTGCTGACGATATTGAAAAATCGCTGGCTGCCGGTTTTGACCAGCATCTGGTAAAACCGGTTGAACTAAGCACCCTGGACCGTCTGTTGAATCAGGCGGTTAAGTTAATTAATGAATCCTGATTTATTGAATTATGAGTAACGACAATTTCATCATGATCCAGTTCTTCGAGTGGTTTTTACCGGCAGACGGCAAACACTGGGAACGATTGGTACAGGAGACACCCTTGCTTAAAGCGCTGGGTGTTTCTGGCGTTTGGCTGCCGCCTTGTTATAAGGCAATGAGCGGTGAAGACGTTGGTTACGCGGTTTACGATTTCTATGATCTCGGGGAATTTGATCAAAAAGGCTCAGTACGGACAAAGTACGGGACACGGGCAGAACTGGAAAAGGCAATCTCTGTTTTGCATAAGGCAGGTTTGAAGGTTTACGCTGATGTTGTGGTAAACCATAAAGCCGGAGCGGACGAAACCGAGCGTTTTAAGGTTGTCAAAGTGGACCCGGATGACCGCACCAGGATTATCTCACAACCTTATGAAATTGAGGGCTGGACCAAATTCGTATTCTCGGGACGCAAGGGCAAATACAGCAAGTTTCAGTATTATTTTAATCATTTCACCGCGACAGATTTTGACCAGGCAACCGGCGAAAAAGGGATTTACCGGATTTTGGGCGAAGGTAAAACCTTTAATGAACAGGTTGACCTTGAATTTGGCAATTATGATTATTTGATGTTCGCTGATTTGGATTACGACCACCCGGATGTTATTAAATCGACTGTAGAATGGGGTAAATGGTTTGCAAAAACCCTGAAGTTGGACGGTTTCCGCCTGGACGCGGTAAAGCATATCAACGCCGGCTTCATTGAACACTTTGTGCGCGAGGTACGTTCCCACATTAAGCGCGACTTTTTTGCGGTGGGGGAGTACTGGACTGCAGACGCCGATGTGCTGCGTTCGTATCTGGAAGATGTTGAGCATCAGTTGACTTTGTTTGACGTCACC
>CAYPHB010000098.1:4460-6884 GCA_964410445.1 uncultured Oscillospiraceae bacterium | reverse complement strand
GTCAATCACAAACTGATTCTACCCCAGCAGTAAATGACCGTTCCAGCCTGACAGCTTTTGAAAACCGGGTAGCTTCCCGTGATAATCTCGCTCTGGAACTGGAGAAGATAAATCTGGTCAACCAGCTGAATGAACAAAAAGCACTCAATGAGCATCTAACAGGTACAATTGAAGTAAAAGAAAAGGCTATGGATAGTCTCGAGGACACCATACTCAATTCTCTTTTAGCCAACCTTGACGAAAAAACAGTGTCGCGTTCAGGCGCTTCGCTCAGTAAAAATATTGAGGAAGCCCGGAACCTGACGGATTTGTCAAAAAAACTGCAGAATTTTAAAAGCACCCCTGAAGCAGAACGGATTAACCTGGCTGATTATGAAGCCAAAATCAACAGCCGTTTAGCAAAACTTCCCACCTTGAAGCCAATCGCCGGTAAACTCGAAGGCTACGGCCCGAGAACTCATCCGATCTTTGGCTACCGTCATTTCCATGGCGCAGTCGACATGGGCGCGCCGACGGGTACACCAATTAAAGCAGCCGCAGCCGGCCGTATAATCGCAGCTTCCCGTAGTAGCAGTGCCGGCAATTTTGTCAAAATTTCTCATGGCAATGGATTCGTTACATCCTATCTTCATTGCAGCAAATTGAATGTAAATGAAGGCGACACTGTAAATAAAGGCGACGTAGTCGGATTGGTCGGTAATACCGGCAACTCAACCAAACCACATCTTCATTTTTCAATTGAATTCAACGGAGAGCCTCTGAATCCTGCCAGCATAATAATGGAGTGATAACGTGCAGACACGTCAGCATACTTCTCCCGGCAAGCCGGTTTCCCGCCGGCGCTCAAATAATGTCGTTCGCAAAGAATTCCGCAAACGACTTAGAGGCAAGCCTTCGCATGTTGCCGGCCTTGCTTCTTTACCGCAAGTAGCCGGTATTGCCATCGCAAAAACCCTTCAGGTAGTTTTAATTCTGATTACTATCGCAGCGTTTCTGCTTGCTGGTATCGGCGGCGGAATGCTGATTGGATATATTCAGACAACAGAGCCTGTATCAGCTGCCCAAATTACAAATCAAAGCGAAACGAGCCGTATTCTCGATTCTGAGGGCAATGAAATTGCCATTCTTACCGGTTCGCAAAATATCAATCGTGAGTTTATCGCTTTCAGCAAAGTAAAACATACCTATATAGATGAAGCTATTATGGCAATTGAAGATGAACGCTATCTTGACCATATCGGGATAGATCCGAAGCGTATTGCGAGCGCGATTTTAAGTGCTCTGGCCAATGGCGGCAATGCTACCCATGGCGGTTCCACTATTACTCAACAAACAGTGAAGCTTGTATCTGGTGCCGATGAACGCTCCGCTCAGCGAAAAATCCAGGAATGGTACAACGCTGTACGGCTGGAGCAGGATAAAAGTAAAGATGAGATTATGGAGCTTTACATTAATCTCATCCCGATGGGCAATAGCTATGTCGGGCTGCAGTCGGCTTCTATTGCCTATTTTGGCAAAGATGCAGCTGACCTTAATCTTGTTGAGTCTGCTTTCCTTGCTGGTATTCCCAATCGTCCGGCTACCTATAACCCGCTGACAGAATCCGGTCGACGCAATGCCATGCGTCGTATGCGTATTGTTCTCGGTAAGATGCATGATCTGGAAATGATTGACGATAAAGAATACGAAACGGCATTGAATACCGAAATCAAGATTTTGACTAATCGCGATTCCGTATCGGCAAACCAGATTAATTCCTATTTTGTCGACTACGTAATCGGTGAGGTTGTTAATGATTTAGTGGCCAAACGTGGCTACAACCGCAATATGGCGGAAATCGCGGTTTATAACCAGGGTCTGCGGATCACTACAACCATGGACCCCAAGGTTCAGAGCAACATGGAAATAACATTCAAGGATGAAAAGCTCTTTGTAAAGAATGAGAGTGCCATAGCCAATATGCCGAGCAGACCGCAAGGCAGTATGGTAGTTATCGAAAATTATCCCAACCCCGGTCAGATCAAGGGTATTGTTGGCGGGTTCGGTGAAAAAACCGGCAACTTTGTGCTTAACCGCGCGGTCAGCGCTCAGCGCCAGCCCGGCTCGAGCATTAAGCCTCTGGCTGTTTACGGGCCGGCTCTTGATACCGGTCGCATTACAGCCGCATCAATTTTTACAGATCAGCCTTACTATCTTAACCCCTCTACACCTACCAAGGTTTGGCCCAAAAATGCCTCCGCTGGTTATCGTGGCAATGTGTCAATCAGAGATGCTGTAAAGTATTCAGTAAACACCATCGCCACCTATGTATGGGTTAATGTTCTGGGTGGCGAAACCTCGTTGCAGTACCTGGCGCAGGTTGGCCTGCCTCGTCCTACGGAAAACTATCCTTCCATTTCGCTGGGCGGTTTCAGCAAAGGCATG
>CAYPHB010000098.1:0-4450 GCA_964410445.1 uncultured Oscillospiraceae bacterium | reverse complement strand
TACATTTGGAGTAACAGGAAGAATAGACCCTGTGGTAGCAATGGCTTTAGGTTCGTCCGAAATATCGGTAGCCGAAATGGCTGGTGCATATACTGTCTTTGCCAATAAAGGACTTTATACTAAGCCCTATGCCTACACAAAAGTCGTTGATGCTGATGGTAAAGTACTGTTGGAAAACCGAGCTGAATTCCAGCAAGTGTACAAACCGGAAACCGCGTACATAATGACCGATATTTTACGGGGAGTTATGACTTCAGGCGGCACAGCCAATGGTAACGCAGTGCCCAATATGCCTACAGCCGGCAAAACCGGTACAACCGACGACAACGTCGACAAATGGCTGGTTGGCTACACTCCATACTACACTGCTGCTGTGTGGTACGGCTACGACAACAGACTTGGCAGAACCGAAATCCCTTCAGGGGATCGCAACAACGCCCGCGGTATCTGGACAGATGCAATGACCCGAATCCACGAAGGCCTTGAAAAGCGGGAATTTGAGAAACCAAAAACTGTTAAGTCAGCCTCGGTCTGTACAGAAAGCGGCATGCTGGCAACATCATACTGTCCAACCAAAAAGAGTGAAATGTTTGTTCCTAACGCAATGATGAATCCAAAAGATAACTGTAACATTCATACAGCACCAGCGATCCCGGACATTCTAGCGGGACTTCAGGAAATTATTTTCCCTGGCCGCTAAATTAACAATCAATTTCGCGCCGAAAGAATAAACGTCGATTCGAATTCGATCGAACACTCTAGATCTTAGCGGCAGCAAATAGGGTGCCCACCCTTTCGCCCTCAATAATTTGATCCACAACCCGGTTGTTCGAGCCATTGGCAATTACGATCGGAATGCCGGCAGCAGAGGCAATACGGGCCGCTGATATTTTGCTGCGCATACCGCCAGTGCCGCGGTGCGTTCCCTCCTGCCCGGCGCTGGCTGCGATCGTGTCATCAATCTCCGCCACATAATGGATTATACTGGCATCCTCATCACAACGGGGATCACTGGTATAAAGGCCGTCGATATCTGAAAGCAGAATAAGCAAATCGGCTCCGATAAGGTCTGCAACTACTGCCGAGAGATTATCATTGTCACCAAAGGTGCCGTTGTGGTAAATTTCTCTGGTTGAAACTGTATCGTTTTCGTTGACAACAGGCAGAATCTCGCGTTCCAGCAAAGCCGCAAAGGTATTACAAATATTAACCCGGGTCAGTTTGTCATCGATATCGTCTTTTGTTAATAAAATCTGGGCAACCACATAATTGTAATCAGCCATGGTCTTTGAGTAAATGTTCATCAGCTCGCACTGGCCCACGGCAGCGACAGCCTGCTTGGCTCGGATCGAACGCGGTTTCTCTCCGAGGCGCAGTTTGCCGACGCCCATACCTATAGCGCCGGATGAAACCAGTACCACCTCTTTGCCTTGATTCATCTGGTTGGCCAGCGAGCGGCAAAGGTGGTCGACGTTGCCAATGTTGGTGCGGCCATTCTCGTAGGTCAGGGTTGAAGTACCAACTTTAACCACGATTTTCTTTGCCTGACGGATTTGCTCTCGCAGAGCGAGCTCTGCCTGGCTGCCTTTGGTTTCACTCATTTTTGGATAGTTCCTTTCACAGTGGTTTAAATGATCTGCCAATCACTCCGCTTTTGCGGCTGATGCGTCCGCCGGGCTGCCTGATGCCGCCTCGGGTGCTGGCAGCAAAGCTTCATTAAGTACGTCGTTCATTGCAGCAACAGGGACAATACGCAATTTTTCTCTTACAGATTCAGGGATATCTTCCAGGTCGCGCTCATTATCTATTGGTATCAGCACAGTATCTATGCCGGCGCGATTCGCGGCGATAATTTTTTCTTTTAACCCGCCGATCGGCAAAACGCGGCCGCGCAGGGTTATTTCACCAGTCATCGCTACATTGTGCCTGACAGGGCGCCCGCTCAAGGCAGAGGCCACCGCTGTTGCCAGGGTTATCCCGGCGGAGGGGCCGTCCTTGGGAGTCGCGCCTTCCGGCACATGAATGTGAATATCCTTTTTGGCATTAAAATCAGGATCAATTCCCAGTTCATTAACCATTGTCCGGATATAGGTAACTGCGGCCCGAGCGGATTCTTTCATGACATCGCCCAGAGAGCCAGTCAATTCTAGTTTACCGCTGCCGGGCATGACATTTACCTCTATATTGAGTGTGTCACCGCCGGCGAAAGTCCAAGCCAGGCCTGTCGCGATACCGATCTGATCCAGATCCTGCATTTTTTCAAAGCGGAACTTCGGCCGTCCGATTAAATCCGGCAGCTTTTCCGGTGTGACTCTGATCGTCTTTTGCTTTTTCTCGGCAATCAGGATTGCTGCCCGGCGGCAAACGTGGGCGATTTCGCGCTCAAGCTGGCGTACACCCGCTTCACGAGTGTAACCGCTGATTAAAGCCAATACCGCTTCGCGGCTGATTTTCAATTGCTGGCTAGTCAGTGCGTTAGCTTCCAGCTGATGGCTTAGAATATGACGCAGCACGATCTCCGCTTTTTCTTCTTCGGTATAGCCTGAAATTGAGACAACCTCCATTCGATCCAGCAAAGGCTGGGGAATGGTTTCGGTTGTATTGGCTGTGGTGATAAACATTACATGTGAGAGATCATAGGGTATCTCCAGATAATGGTCGCGGAATGAGTTGTTTTGTTCCGGATCAAGCACTTCCAGCAGCGCTGAGGTAGGGTCGCCGCGAAAATCGCTGCCAACCTTGTCTATTTCATCCAGCAACAACAGTGGGTTATCTGTGCCGATCTGGCGGATAGCCGCGATGATACGGCCGGGCATTGCGCCAACATATGTTTTGCGGTGGCCGCGGATTTCCGCCTCATCGTGAATGCCGCCTAAGGACATGCGTGTATACTTACGGCCTAACGCCTCTGCTACCGAACGGGCTATTGACGTTTTGCCGGTACCCGGAGGGCCTACAAGGCACAAGATCGGTCCTTTTGTGCTGGTTTCACCGTTTTGCAGCCGCAGCTTACGCACGGCCAAGTACTCCAAAATCCGCTCCTTTACCTGCTTAAGGCCGTAATGATCACGGTCAAGTATTTTCCGGGATTCAGCTATATCAAGGTGTTCTTCATCCATCCCGCCCCAGGGCATTTCGAATACCAGGTCCAGGTAATTTCTGATCACAGCGCCTTCAGGGTAACCAGCAGGCATTCGGTTTAAGCGATTGATTTCCTTCTCCAGCCGCGGGCATGCTTCTTCTGGAATTTTGGCATTTTTCAGCTGTTCCTGGTAAGCGGCGATTTCGTCCTGAACACTTTCTTGTTCACCAAGTTCGCCCTGGATGACCTTCATCTGCTCGCGCAGAAAGTACTCCTTCTGGTTTTTTTCCACTGTCTGGCGAACCTTTTCACCTATATCGTGTTCAAGTTCAGCAATGTATTTTTCCCGGCCAAGAATCAATACCAGGCGTTGTATGCGGTCGATCGGATCAATGGCTTCCAAAAGTTCCTGTTTTTCTGTCTGCTTCAGAGCCAGGTTCGCGGTTATTGTGTCCGCAGCTTCGCTGGCGTCATTCATGCCGCTGATTGCCACAATGGCTTCCGGCGAAAATTTACTGCTCGCACCAGCATATTCTTCCAGTGACAGAATCAGCTGACGCCTCCAGGCTTCAAGTTCATTGAAATCAATAGATTCCTGCACGTTTGGGTATTGCTCCACCTCAACCCGGTAGTAGGGGTCATCATCGAGCACACGAAGCATTTTAGCCCTGCGCACACCCTCGACCAACAGCTTTGCGGTACCTTCGCTGCCAGTCTGTTCGACTACCTGGCGAATACGCGCTACACAGCCGATTTCATAGATTTCAGAAGGGGTCGGCCATTCCACGCTGACATCCTTTTGAGTGGCCAGAAAAATGAGCTGGCTGCCAGCGGCTGCCGCGTCGATAGCCTGGCGGGAACGATCGCGGGCGACATCAAAAGCCAGAGTGATTCCGGGGAAAACCGTAAGACCACGTAAAGGGATCATCGGAATATCCAGCAAAATATGCATATCATCACCGGAACGCTTCTTAGCAGCCGGGCGGGCGGGCTTGCGTGCAGCTTTGGTCTTGCCGGCTGCTGTAGTGCTTCTTCGAGTGGCGGTTGTGCCGGTTTTTGCCGCAGAACCGGCCGGCTTGCGCGTTGTTGTTTTGCGTTTGGTGCTGGTTTGCCCGGCTTTTGTATCTGTATCCTGTTCAGGCGTTAAATCAAGTTCATCGTCATGATCACGCTTTTTGTTGTCATTCATTTATTTACGCTCCGTTAACTTTTATCGTGCGTCTATTATACCATTGCGCTAATTCTCATGCCGCAGCAGGCATTAATAAAGTAAAAAAAGGCGCCTCTTTGGTAGAGGCGCCCAGTTTGTATATCGGAATCCGGTTTACTCGATGATTGTGGAGATGGTGCCGGAACCAACTGTTTTAC
>CAYPHB010000097.1:0-7073 GCA_964410445.1 uncultured Oscillospiraceae bacterium | reverse complement strand
TTCGACATTCGGCTGTCAGCAGAATGAGAACGACAGCGAGAAGATTGCCGGGATCCTGCAACAGGCTGGTATGACGGAAGCAGCTGATTACCGTGACGCCGACTTGGTGATCATGAATACCTGCAGCGTGCGGGAAAACGCCGATGACCGTCTGTTCGGGCATCTTGGCGTTATGAAAAACTTTAAACGCCAACGGCCTGACGTTCTAATCGGGCTTTGCGGTTGCATGATGACCCAGGATATTCATACCAACAAAATCCGCAAGAGCTATCCTTTTGTCGACCTGCTTTTCGGGCCTCAGGAAATTCACCTTTTACCGGGACTGCTTTGTGAGCGTGTTTTCCAGGGCCAAAAAGCCTATGCGGGCGATGGAGCGGATCTGATTGCCGAAGACTTGCCTGTGGTCCGGGCCCGGAAATTCCGCGCCTTGGTTTCAATAATGTACGGCTGTAATAATTTTTGTTCATATTGTATTGTCCCGTACACTCGTGGACGGGAACGCAGCCGTGAGCCAGAGCGGATTCTGGCTGAGATCCGCCAGCTGGCAGCTGCAGGCTACCGTGAGGTTCTGCTGCTGGGCCAGAATGTAAATTCGTATGCAGGCCAGGCGGCAGGGGAGACTGCTGCCTGGGATTTTCCGCGCCTGCTTGAAGCTGTCGCCGCCATTCCCGGACTTTACCGGGTGCGCTTCATGACTTCTCATCCCAAGGATCTTTCCGCAAGCCTGATCGATGTGATCGCGGTCAACCCCAATATTGAGCGGCATTTGCATTTACCGCTGCAAAGCGGCAGCAGCAGGGTGCTAAAGCAGATGAACCGTCACTATGACCGCGAACAGTACTTGAGCATAGTAAAACTCGCGCGGGAACGAATTCCGGATCTTGCCATTTCTACCGATATTATAGTTGGTTTCCCCGGTGAAACTGAGGAAGATTTCGCTGAAACTCTTTCTTTAATGGCAGAAGCAAAGTTTGACAGCGCCTTCACATTCCAATACTCAAAACGCCCGGGAACACCGGCTGCAAAACGTTCAGACCAAATCAGCGCTGAAGTTGTCAAAGAACGGTTTGGCCGTCTGACTGAGCTGCAAAATGCCAACAGCCTGGCCGCAAATGAAGCGCAGGTTGGAAAACTTGTTGAAGTGCTGATCGAAGGCCCGAGTCACACGGATTCATCAATTTTAACCGGGCGCGGTAGTGATTTTCGCTTAATCAACTTCATGTTGAACCCGGAAGCCATTGAGACTGAGTCCCAAGCACACTCGGATGCCGGCATTGCCGACCCGGCCGCAACCGCCGCTGCTCTGGAAGGGCGGCTGGCGCTGGTGCGGATCACAAATGCCAAAACCTTTTCCCTGGAGGGAGAACTGGAGTGCCTGTTGGCATGAATTACCTGAATCTGGCAGAAATTGAGCGCGGCAAGCTGACGCCGATGATGCAGCAGTACCTGGAGCAAAAGGACCTGTGGCCCGATTGTCTGCTCTTTTTCCGGCTCGGCGATTTCTACGAGCTTTTTTTCGACGATGCGCTTACCGCTTCGCGTGAACTTGAGCTGGTTTTAACCGGCCGCGACTGTGGCTTTTCCGAGCGCGCGCCGATGTGCGGGGTACCTTATCACGCTGCCGAGAGCTACATAAACCGTCTGGTCGGACGTGGCTACAAGGTCGCGATCTGTGAACAGATGGAAGACCCGGCCGCTGCTAAAGGCATTGTCCGGCGCGAGGTGATACGGGTACTGACTCCTGGCACGCAAATCGATGGTGCCAGTTTCGACGAAAAACGCAACCACTATATTGTTGCTGTTTACGCTGAAGGTGGCTACTATGGCCTGGCTGCGGCTGATCTGGCGACAGGAATTTTCGAAGCTACTGAACTAATTGTCGGCCTGCCTCATCATCGTCTGGCTGATGAGATTGTCCGTTACAACCCGGCGGAAATTGTCTGTAATCCTGGGTTTATAACGGATAAAGCCTTTGATTTGTTGACGGAGCATCTAAACGTAACGCTTACCGAGCTGCCGGCTGTTGAATTTACCGCAGCTGCAGCCCGCCGGAATCTGGCAATCGGCGCCGATTATGAACATGATCTGAAATCACGTGCGGCTGGCGCCCTGATGGGCTACTTAACTGACACCCAAAAGACCGCGATTGCCCATCTTGAGCCGCTGCGCTTCTACACGATTGAGACCGCGATGGGGATTGATGCCAATGCCCGTCGGCATTTGGAGCTGACTGAAACTTTTCGCGACCGTACACGTAAAGGTAGCTTACTTTGGGCTGTAGATCGTACCCGGACTGCTCCCGGTGCACGTTTGCTGCGCCGCTGGCTCGAACAGCCATTGATCGACCTACCTCAAATCCGTGAGCGTCAAACAGCAGTCACTGAGTTCAAGGAACGCTTTATTGTCCGGCAGGAATTGCGCGAAACCCTGCAAGGTTTGAACGACCTGGAACGCTTAGGCGGCAAAATTGCCCTTGGTTCGGTCAACGGACGCGATCTATTGGCTTTGGGTGCTACCTTGGCAAAAATTCCGGCAATCCTACAGGTGCTTAAGCCCCTGGAAGCCGAGTATGCCCGTGCTTTAGCGGAACAAATCAATCCGGAAATTGAACTGGCGGATTTACTGGAGCAGGCAATCGATCCTGAAGCACCGCTGGCGATCAAAGAAGGCGGGTTGATCCGGGCAGGCTTCAATTCTGAAGTTGACCGTCTGCGCTCTGCCGCTGCTGACGGCAAGGACTGGATTGTGGCGCTGGAAGCGCGGGAGCGCGAGCAATCCGGTATCCGTAATTTGAAAATTGGCTACAACCGGGTTTTCGGCTTTTATTTTGAAGTGACAAAATCGAATCTGGCTCAGGTACCGGAGCATTTTATCCGCAAGCAGACTTTGGCCAACAGCGAGCGTTATTTGACTGAAGAACTAAAGAACATGGAAGATACTATTCTGGGGGCAGAGCAAAAACTGCTGAACCTGGAGCATGAGATTTTTAACGAGATCCGTGAGCAGTTGCTGACGTATCTGCCATCTCTACAGCAATCGGCCCGCGCCCTGGCCGCGCTTGATACACTAGCCGGACTGGCCGAACTGGCTGACCGGGAAAATTATTGTTGCCCGGAACTTGACTACACCGGTGACCTGGCAATCGAGGCCGGCCGCCACCCGGTGTTGGAAAAATCAATGCCGGCAGGCAGCTTCGTCCCCAATGACATCGAGATGAATCTGGATGAACGTCGCTTTATGATTCTGACTGGCCCGAATATGGCCGGTAAATCAACTTACATGCGCCAAGTCGCCTTAATTGTGATTTTGGCACAAATCGGCAGCTATGTCCCGGCAAACACTGCCCGAATCGGCATTGTTGACAAGGTCTTCACCCGGATAGGCGCTTCTGATGACCTGTCATCAGGACAATCAACATTCATGGTGGAAATGAACGAAGTCGCTCAAATTCTGCATGAGGCTACACCGCGCAGCCTGCTGATTCTGGATGAAATCGGCCGCGGTACAAGTACCTACGACGGCTTGTCGATTGCCTGGGCGGTAATCGAATATATCGCTGATCGTCGCTCTTTGGGGGCACGCTCGCTGTTTGCCACGCACTACCACGAATTGACTGATTTAGCTTCTATTATGCATGGTGTATTCAATAGTCATGTTGCAGTTGAAGAACGTGATAATGAAATTGTTTTCCTGCACCGGATTGAACCGGAAGGCACTGACGAAAGCTATGGCATAGAGGTGGCTCGCCTGGCGGGGGTGCCGACGGGAATAATAACTCGCGCCCAAGAGCTATTGGAACAATTGGAAAATGAACACGTGGGTCGTGAACGTCTTAAGATTCGCCGCAATGCCCGCCCGATGGACGGTCAACTGGATCTGTTCTCGTCGGCCATGGCCAGCCAGGACCAGGAAGATTTAATAGCGCGTTTGGCAGCGACGGAAACAACGCGTCTGACGCCATTGGATGCCTTGAATTTGCTGCACGAGCTGGCGCAGAAAGCCCGACAACTTGACACAGCTAAAAGTGGAAGCGGGGAGGGGTACAACCAATGAGTCAGATTCACATACTCGATCAACAAACAGCTAACAGTATCGCTGCCGGCGAGGTTGTTGAACGCCCTGCCTCCGTAATAAAAGAACTGGTTGAGAACTCACTCGATGCCGGCGCCACAACCATAAGTGTGGAAATAACGGGCGGCGGAATTCTCAGCATGTCAGTTAACGACAATGGTGCAGGAATGGACGAAACTGATGCCAGAATCGCCTGTTCCCGCCATGCTACCAGCAAAATCAGAACAATTGGCGATCTTGACGCGATCGGAACTTTGGGGTTTCGAGGTGAAGCCCTGGCAAGCATCGCCGCTGTTTCAAAGTTGACCTTGCGCACCCGCCAGCCGGAAGCCGCCACGGGATATGAACTTAGAATTGCCGGTGGCGAGGTAATAGATTCAGGAAGCGTTGGCAGCCCGGTTGGCACCACAATTCTGGTCGAACAGCTCTTCTACAACACTCCAGCCAGGTTCAAATTTCTCAAAAAAGACAGCAGCGAAGCTGCGGCTATTGCCGAAATTATGGAACGCTTTGTGCTGGCGCGTCCTGATGTCTCGTTCCGCCTGCTGAATAATAAACAGGAAGTGCTGCATTCGCCGGGGAACAACGACCTGCTTTCAGCAATCTACGCTGTCTACGGACGCCAACAGGCCGGCTATTGTGTGCCGGTATCCGGCAGTAACGGACCAGTAACTGTCAGTGGGTACACAGCCCGGCCGGAAGGCGCTCGCGGCAACAGAAGCGGTCAGACACTGCTGGTTAACAGCCGGATTATCCGTAGCAGCGCTGTCACCGCAGCAATAAATGAAGCATACAAGACACGGCTGATGAAAGGACGCTTCGCCTTTACCGTCTTGCGCCTGGACCTGCCACCTGAACTGGTGGATGTCAACGTGCATCCGCAAAAGCTGGAAGTCCGTTTCTGGAAAGATCAGGAAGTTTTCAGCGCGGTTTACCACGCCCTTGTCTCAGCGTTGAATGAAAATGCCGGTGTGCCTGAATTTGCTGAGGACGCTTCACCGGCACCGAAATCAGCAACAACGCCGGAACCGTTACAGACATCAACACCAGTGCCAACACCGACACCAACAACACCAGCACCAGTACTGGCACCGGTACTGGCACCAACAACACCAGTACCAGTATCGGCACCAACATCGGCTCCGCCACCACCGAGCAATAAACCAGGTGAATTCGGCAGCTACACACTAAAAGACAGCGCCGCAGTGCCAGAGTCTGAAATGGAGCCCGTTGCAGAAATGCAACATCAGAGCCTACTTAAGGCGGCAGATCTCTCCCAAGGCAGAATTATTGGCCAACTCTTTACCACTTATATTCTGGTCGAATGGCAGAATGAGCTGTTAATGATTGACCAGCATGCCGCGCACGAAAAAATTCTCTATGAAAAGTTGCGCGCTGCCTTGCAAACCCGGCAAAAACCAGCTGTACAGTTGTTGCTTGTACCACAGACCATGACAATTACTCCAGCTGAAAAGATCATTTTCGAGTCCGAGAAAGAGTTTTTCAATAGCCTGGGTTTTGAGCTTGAGCCTTTTGGCAGTAATAGTTTGCTGATCAGGAGTCTGCCGGAACTTGATTCTGCGAAAATTAACGCAGAAGCAGCAGTCCGCACAGCATTGCAGAACTTGCAGAATGTTCGACGCGCCGCGCCGGAAACCATCGATAGTATCATCGACGAAACACTTTACCAGATGGCCTGCAAGGCCGCTGTCAAAGCTCACGACAAGCTGGCACCAGTTGAAATTGAACGCTTGTTGGCTGATTTAGCCCCGCTGGAGAACCCTTATACCTGTCCACATGGTCGACCTGTCATTATCCGTATGCCGCGTTTGGAACTGGAAAAGAAATTTAAGCGGGTGCTCTAAGTGAACGCAGAAAAATCAACTGATATATACGGAGGTCCAAATACTGTCAAGCAAAAGGTTCTTGTGATCGCGGGGCCGACAGCCAGTGGCAAATCAGCCACGGCTCTTTTAGTGGCTGAAGCTGTAGGAGGTGAAATAATCTCCGCAGATTCAATGCAACTGTACCGTGGTCTGGACATCGGCACCGCGAAAGTGACTCCGGCAGAACAGCAGCGAGTCAGACACCATTTAGTAGATATTCTTGATCCCGCAGAACGTTTTAGTGTCGCAGCCTGGCAGGAAGCAGCTCTTGACGCAATAGCTGATATTCTGGCACGCGAAAAACTTCCGATAGTTTGCGGCGGAACCGGACAATACATTAGTTCA
Source organism: uncultured Oscillospiraceae bacterium (assembly GCA_964410445.1). Taxonomy (GTDB): domain Bacteria; phylum Bacillota; class Clostridia; order Saccharofermentanales; family UBA5734; genus JAXGXQ01. Next base: position 771 of record CAYPHB010000097.1, on the reverse strand, counting down.
TTGCTGGAAGGCTTAAGCTTTACGCCAATCGCTGTAGATCTTAATTTGCGGCAAAAACTAAATGAACGCGCTGACCGTGAAGGTACAGCGCCAATGCTGGCTGAAATAGATGAATTCGACCCTGCAACAGCCGCGCGGCTGCATCTGAAGGATCGCAAACGGATAATCCGTGCCCATGAAGTTTACCGTTTAAGCGGCAAGAGCCCAAGTCAGCTGAATGCTGAGTCGCGCAGCCAACCTGTGCCTTACAACTATCAGGCATTTTGTCTCTGGCCGGAACGGGCGTTGCTTTACCAGCGAATCGAACAGCGCGTTGATAGCATGCTGGCCCAGGGATTAATTAAGGAAGTTGAAAGCCTGAAACTACAAAATCTGCCGACAGACGCACCTTGTCGTCAAGCCATTGGTTATAAAGAAGTGTTTGCTTTTCTGGCAGGTGAAGCCTCGCTGTCTGAAACAACTGAGCGAATTAAACAAGTTACACGAAATTATGCCAAACGCCAGTTAACCTGGTTTCGGCGTATAACTGAACTTGAGCGTATCGAAACGGCTTCACCTCAAGCTGCTGCACAACACATCCTCGAGAGAATCTGTCTTGCTGAATAACAACACTTTAAAATAAATCGTAATTTTATTAAATTACAAAATTCTCAACGAGAGAATCTTTGAGAATCTCACTCATTAATTGTTTTCAACAGGTAATTCTCAAATAATTTGATTAATTTGTCCAAATATCGGATATATCTCATTGTCAAAGCTGGTCAAATTCCG
>CAYPHB010000096.1:5964-7170 GCA_964410445.1 uncultured Oscillospiraceae bacterium | reverse complement strand
GTTTCAGTACCTTTCACGCTCATAATGCCGTATTTATAAGGTACTAAACCGACAGCAGGATGACGGTTACTGGTTTTCGCTAAACTCAGCTGATGAAAACCTGTTTCCTGCCGGAGACGGGAAATATCGTCGGTAATAATACTGTCTGTACGGAAGCCTGCTTGCCGGTATGCCCGCAGCTGTAATTCCGGCGATTCAGGCACAAGTGCCTCCAGCCGCAGGAACTTTTGTTCAGTAAAAGCAATTCGGCTTACCTTAGCCAGTAGCTGGGGGAGAATTATCAAATTACTGCCAAGAATGGTCAAACGGCCTACCTCTGGCCGGAAGGCATCCGGCAACAAGGAAACCAGGCCGCTGACCGGTTCTTCTGCTGTACCTCCGCTGATCAGAAAACCGCCCTTTTCGTTGCGGTTTAGCAGAATTCTGATTTGATCGCTTACTTCTTTGAGTGTACCTGTGTAAATTCCGAGCCGGCGTAGCTCAGCAGCATCCGCCAGACGCAGGGGTTTGAGTTCAAAAGCTTGCTGGTTGGCCGCCGTTGTTGTTTTACTATTGCTTGGTTCGGGCATCTGAAAACCTCAACTTCCTCAGTTAATGCCGGTTTCTGCTCGCAGGCGTTGCCGGCATCAGCTGCAGCTTCAGGGCAGCGGCAAGGGTTTGCGGTTGCGATAAAAATCGTAGCGATAAGCTAAATTTTCCGTAAAATTAACAGATCCTTTCTCAACCAGGGTCCATTCAGGCTGCGCGTCCAGATTAATTAAGCGCGTGTCAGCCGGGAAGATACTCAAAACCCGGGTTACGTAAGCGCCTGTACAGTACGGCAACAGCTGGTTAAAAACATTACCGCCTCCGATCAGGAAAGGTTCCGGGTCGTTCAGGCGGCGCAGTTCTGCAAACATTTCAGCAAAATCGTGCACAACAACAGCGTTCTCAACCGATAATTCCTGATTTCGGCTGATAATAATATTAGGACGGCCGGTTAATGGTTTGCCGCCGGGGAAAGAATTCAACGTTTTACGGCCGTACACAATTGGATGAGTCATGGTTATGGCTTTAAAACGTTTGAGGTCGTTCGAAATATGAAAAGGCAACTGGCCTTCCCTGCCGATATTCCAATCCAGGTCACAGGCAACAATCAGTTTAAAATCCATACAAGCCTCCAGTTAAATTACCTTGTTCTGTTAACTTAATTAAAAAATGAGACTT
>CAYPHB010000096.1:0-5954 GCA_964410445.1 uncultured Oscillospiraceae bacterium | reverse complement strand
CAAGTCTCATTTTTCTCATTCTTAGTTAACAGAGCCAATTACCTAGACAGTTAAATTACTCAGACGGCTACAGGTATACGCCCGATTGAGCTGCCTGCCTGATAATCGAGCAAGCTGAAATCTTCAGGTGTAAAGGCATAATAATCGCTCTTTTCCGGGTTAATCTGCAATTTGGGTGCGGGATATTCCGGACGGGCAATCAGCTCCTCAACCATTGGGATGTGGCGGTCGTAGATATGGGCGTCGGCAATAACATGCACCAGTTCACCGACAGCCAGGCCGCTGACATGCGCCATTAAATGCACGAGTACTGCATATTGAGTTACGTTCCAGGAATTGGCTACCAGCATGTCCTGCGAGCGTTGGTTCAGAATCGCACACAGACGCCCGTCGATCACGTTGAAAGTCATGCTGTAGGCACAGGGGTACAAATTCATTTCATGCAAGTCAGCATGATTATAAATATTAGTCATAATGCGGCGGCTTTGTGGATTATGTTTGAGATCGTATAGGACGCGGTCAACCTGATCGAATTCGCCTTCACGGTATTGGTGTTTAATTCCCAGCTGGTAGCCGTAGGCTTTGCCGATAGTGCCGTCAGAACCGGCCCAGCTGTCCCAGATCCGGCTGTTCAATTCGGCAACACGGTTGGATTTCCTTTGCCAGATCCACAGCAGCTCGTCTACTGCAGCCTGAAAATTAATTTTTCGCAGGGTCAGGATCGGGAACTCGGCGGCCAGGTCGTAACGATTGACAATGCCGAATGACTTACGGGTATAGGCTGGTGAACCATCCTCCCAATGCGGTCGGGTTGATCCCTCGCGCTGCTCATAGCCGTTATCGAGTATTTCGCGGCAATTGGCAATGAAAATCTGGTCAGCCTTACTCATTCTTAAGCTCCTTCAAGATGTTTATTTATTAGTATAGCAAATATCCAGTGGCAACAACCAGACAATAAACAGCCAGAGAGACTTGTCGGCAATTGTCGTTCTGGCAATTACCAGGCAATAAACAGCCGGCTATGCTTGTCGGTAATTGTCGCTCGAGCAATTGCATAATATTTAGTAACTAAGTGTGTTTAATGAGCCATAATGTTTTATTTTTGGTAGAATTCAATATAGTTTATCTTTGGAGGGCTCACCACTTGCTGACATTTAAATCCAGTTCACAAACTCTGCAAAAATTATCTTGTATCTTGCTAATTTTGTTGATTGTATTAAGCCCCGTATCTGTCGGCTTTGCAGCGGCTGAATCTGTCACCGCTGCCAGCACAAACAGCAATGGCACAACGGCAACAAGCGTTCCTACACCCTCAGCAACCACCGGCACTGTGCTGGTGGATCCGGCGACATCAGCCGGGCTGGATATCAACGGCAAGGCTTACGTGCTTTATGAAGCCGAATCGAACACCTTTTTGCTGGGCAAAAATGCGGATCAACCTCTTTCACCTGCCAGTATCACTAAAGTTATGACAATTCTACTGGCTTTTGAGAAGTTGGAGCTCAAAGATACCATTACGGTTACGCGCGAAATGTTCGAGACCATTCCCAACGATTATATGCGTCTGGGTTTGGTTGAGGGTGAGACGATAACGGTTGAAGACGCGATTTACGGGGCACTGCTGCTTTCAGCTAACGATACCACCATGGCCTTGGCACTGAAAATGAGTCCTTCCATGGCTGATTTCAGTGAAATGATGAACGCCCGCGCCAAAGAGCTGGGCTGCACAGCTACCACCTTCACCAACCCTTATGGTTTGGCCGAACCGACTAATTTAACAACAGCGCATGACATGGCCTTAATTATGGCCGAAGCGCTGAACCATGAGGATTTTGTTCGGATCAGCAGATCAAAAACGTACTTATTGCCGGCAACCGACAAGACCGGCGCCCGCGGCATGACCAACGGCAACCGCTTCATCAAAGACGCTAAATACGCAGCCTACACACCTCATCTCAGCAGTAAAACCGGCTTCACAAACCTCTCCGGCAACACTATTGTTTCTGGCGCCCGCCAGGATGGCCGCACTTTGGTGGGAGTAATTCTTGGCGCCACATCTTCAATCCCGCGCTATGATAACCTGATTACTTTGTTCAACCTCGGGTTTGATGATTTCCATACACAACCTGTCGACAAAACAAGCTACACCGCAGCCAGTGATGAATTTATCGAAGAAATCAAGGCCGAGATCAAAGCCAGAGACTTGAAGCTGGAAATCGCAGCCAGTTCAGTGAAGCTGGTACCCTTTATAACTTCTACCAAGAGCCGCATGGCCTTAAGCAGTTCGGCGGTTATCGGCACTCCCGCGGGAAACCTGGCCGATCTTGCAAACATCCAGGGCGGTCGCCAGCTTGAATACCCGATTTACGCGGAATACAGCGATCAAACCCGGATCCTGGCAGGCAGCCTGAACATTACCTACCGTGAAGTTGCCGCTACCGGCAGCAGCGGCTCAGCTTCTGGCACTGCTCCTCTGGGCTCCACGGGCGGTTCAGGCTCTTTTGCCGATCCTGATATCGTAACTGCAGGCAGTTTGATTATGCGCATTGTGCTGATCGCTTTGGCTGGTTTGGTGCTAGCAGCTCTCATTATTTATTTCCTGATGCGCCGCGAAATTAAGCGCCGCCGGCGCCAGCGAGTGCTAGCCAGCCGCTCTGACAATTATGGAGTCAGGAAAGTGCGTTTGAAATAATTTGCAAATACTGGTAATACCTTATAAGACGTTGTTGTTTTTATAAAAGCCATGCAGTTTTGTACAGTTGAGGATATGAAGGCAGATAAACGGGAGTAAAACATGAATATTGTCATAATCGGTGCCGGTAAAGTAGGGGAAGAACTATGTCGCACCTTGTCGCAAAGCGGGCATGATGTTGTTCTAATAGAAAAAGACGCCAAACGGCTGGAACAGTTAATCAGTGTAGCAGACATTAAGGGAGTCGTAGGCAACGGGGCGATTTACGACACCCAAATGGAAGCCGGAGTAGACAACTGCGAAATTTTTCTCGCTGTTTCGCCGCATGACGAGACCAACATTATCGCGGCAATTACTGCCCGGAAAATCGGCGCAAAGAATACCATCGCCCGTGTGCGTGACCCCGACTTCAACCACCAGATCGGCTTTGTCCGCGAAAGCCTGGGCATCACCATGATGATCAACCCGGAAATGGAGGCAGCGCACGACATTACCCGCATTATTCAATTCCCGTCAGCGCTTGGAATTGAGCATTTCAGTAATGGGCGCGTAAATATCGTCGAAGTGATAATTGGCGCTGAGAGTCCTCTGGCCGGCAAGCAGATTAAAGATATCCGCGACAAGAACCTTGACGTACTGGTTTGCATTATCCGGCGCGGTGAGACAATTATTGTGCCCAAAGGTGACACGATGATTCTAGCTGGCGACCATATTCATGTAACAGGCACAATCGAGAATCTGAACAAGGTATACATCAATGCTAAATCCTATCGCGAAAGGATCCGGTCTGTGCTCATTGTGGGCGCACATCGCATCGCTTATTACCTGATACCACGCCTTACGCGGCTTGGCTTGCTGGTTAAAGTGATTGAGATTGATCCTGTTGTGGCAAGCGAACTGGCGGCCGAATTCCCGGAGATTGAAGTTATTGAAGGTGATGGTACCGACCAGAATTTTTTACAGGAGGAGCGCCTGACCAATTATGACGCAGTAGTCGCGCTCACAGGTATTGATGAAGAAAACCTGCTGCTTTCGCTATATGCCACCAGTCAGGGGGTAAAGAAGACCATCACTAAGGTTAATCGGACAGATTTACTTAAGGTTTTGGAGAAGCAGGGACTTGATTCTATTGTTACCCCCCGCCGTTTGATCGCAGATATTATTATCCGGTTTGTCCGGGCTCTGGAAAACTCGCAAGGTTCGAATATTGACGCGCTCTACCGGATTGCTGATAACCAGGTGGAAGCGCTGCAGTTTACCGTCACCAACGGCAGCAAGGTCAAGGATGTTCAGTTAATGAAATTGCGCCTGAAAAACAATTTGATTGTGGCGGCAATTATTCGCGGCAACAAAGTAATTGTTCCTGGTGGACTCGATAAGATAATGCTTAAGGACCGGGTAATTATTGTGACGACGCACACCAACTTCAAGGACATTGACGATATTATTGCCTGATACGAATTAACGGAGTTTTGATACTTAGACGCCTGTGACAATCATGATGGAGTTGAAAAATGAATTACGGGATGATTCGCTATATTCTGGGTCGAATCCTGATCGTTGAATCTATACTGCTTGGCTTGCCTGTTATTGTCGGTTTAATTTACCTCGAACCCTGGTTTAATATTCAAGCAATCCTGTTAACCATGTTTATTCTGCTGGCGGTTGGCATTCCGCTAAGCTGGAAACGGCCACGCAAAACAGCTTTCTTTGCCCGCGAAGGCTATTCAATCGTGGCCTTAACCTGGTTTTTAATGTCCTTTTTTGGTTCCTTGCCTTTTGTGTTCAGCGGCACTATTCCTTCCCTGGTTGACGCGTTCTTCGAAACAGCGAGCGGCTTCAGCACTACAGGGGCGAGCATTCTTACAAATGTTGAAGATCTGCCCCATTCGATATTATTCTGGCGCAGCTTCACACATCTTATCGGCGGTATGGGTGTCCTGATTTTCGCCCTGGCAATTCTGCCACAGGTGGGCGCCGATTCTGTTCATCTGATGAAGGCTGAGTCGCCGGGACCGAGCTTCGGTAAAATCATGTCTAAGGTAAGCCAGACGGCCCGTGTGCTTTATATCATCTACTTATCAATGACAGCTGTACTGATAATCCTGCTCGTACTTGGCGGCATGCCCTTGTTCGACTCGCTTCTGCATGCCTTTGGCGCTGCCGGTACAGGCGGCTTCAGCATCAAAAACACCTCTGTGGGCTTTTATGATAATTCGTATGTTGAGGTGGTTCTGGGCGTTGCCATGATCCTCTTCGGGGTAAATTTCAATGTCTACTATCTACTGCTGATGCGCCAGTTCAAATCGGCGTTTAAGAACGAAGAACTGCGCTGGTATTTCGGCATCATCGCAGTCGCGATCGGCCTGATCTGCCTGAATGTTTCTTCGATTTATAACAATTTCGCAGTAATGCTTAAGGACGTATTTTTCACCGTTTCTTCAATTATTACGACAACTGGTTTTACCACTAGAGATTTTGACAGATGGCCGTTAATGTCACATGTAATTCTGCTGTTTTTGATGTTTTGCGGAGCAATGGCCAGCTCGACCGGCGGCGGCATCAAGGTTTCACGTATTGCGATTTACCTTAAAACCAGTCTGCAGGAAGTAAGGCACATGATCAGCCCGAACCGCATCCTGCCGATTAAATTTGAAGGCAAGGTTATCGACAGAGAGCTGCTGCGCGGAATCAGTTTTTTCTTCATGACCTACATGTTTTTCTTTAGCCTTTGCGTGCTGATCGTCAGCATCGACTCTCCGAATTTTGTCACAGCATTCAGCGCTGTAACCGCAACGCTCAATAACATTGGCCCGGGTCTGGATATGGTCGGGCCCGCCGGGAACTACGCCCAGCTGTCTAATCTTTCCAAAATCACCCTCAGCATTGCCATGATCGCCGGTCGTCTCGAGATATTCCCTGTGCTGGTACTGCTGACCCCACGCACTTGGCGCCGGATGTAAAAATAACGAGAAAATGAGATAGGCACGCTCAGCTAAAAGAAATACTAATAAGCATTTTGTCGAGCATTGAGCGGACAAGATCCTTTACAGGAGGTACATATGAGCAGTAAAAAAACTATCCCCCAGAACCTGACGCACGAAGAAGGGATTGAACGTCTGACGGAGATAGTGAATCACTTCACCAATCTGGTCGGTAAAGTTTTGCCCGCAGACGTAACAGCTAAGCTCAAAGAACTGGCTGCCGAAGAAACCATGCCGATGGCTGCCATGATCTACGAAACAATGGCCAAAAACCAGAA
>CAYPHB010000095.1:0-7362 GCA_964410445.1 uncultured Oscillospiraceae bacterium | reverse complement strand
GACTCGCGACTTTCACCTTGGCAAGGTGACACTCTACCACTGAGTTAATCCCGCAAATGCATAAGAATTCTACCGCAATCTGACTGGTCTTGTCAACCGCTGCTGCAATCCGGTGTATACTGATAAAACTGAACAAAAAAGCGCCTCTTCGACTGTTAGTGAGGGATTAATATGCAAAATCAGACAAATTCAGAGCCGGTTAAATATGACTATGTCATCATCGGATTCGGAAAGGCGGGGAAAACTCTCGCTTCCTTTTATGCCGGCAAAAATAAAACCGTTGCTATGATCGAAAAATCCGCCGCTATGTATGGAGGCACCTGTATCAATGTGGCCTGCATCCCATCAAAATCATTAGTCAAAAGTGCCCGCCAAAGCAAAGAACTGCGGTTGCAGGGTTTTGCCGCCAAAGCAGATTTTTACCGCCGGGCGATTGAAGAAAAATCACAGCTGACTGCGATGTTACGCAGCAAAAATTACGACAAGCTGAATAATGACCCAAATATTGACGTCTATAACGGCACAGGTTCTTTTGTATCTGCAAATATCATAAAAATTGAAACAGATTCTGAGATTCTCTGGCTACAGGCTGAGCAGATCATCATCAATACCGGTTCTACTCCGTTTTTTCCGGAAATTGAGGGCCTGGCCGGCAATCCCCGGGTCTATAGCAGTGAATCCCTGCTGGAACTGACCAGGCTGCCGGAGCGATTGGTTATAATCGGTGGCGGGCGGATCAGTTTGGAATTCGCTTCCATTTACTCCGGTTTCGGTTCACAGGTTACTGTACTATGTCGGGGTGAACGTTTGCTGCCTCAGGAAGACGAAGATATTGCCGCAGAAATCAAGCAGGTTCTGGAACTGAATAGTATTCATTTTGAAATCGGAGCCGAGCCGGAATCAGTCAGCTATGACCTTGATCAGACATTTATAACTTTCAGAGATAAGCGTGGTGACAGGCGTCAGGTGCACGCCGATGCCGTTTTGGTTGCCACAGGCAGAATCGCAAATACGGGTCAGCTTAACCTTTCTGCCGCAGGAGTGAAAACCAGTGAAACAGGTGCTGTAAAGGCAGACGCACACCTGCGTACATCTACAGAAAATATTTGGGCTGTGGGTGATGTTGCTGACAGCCCGCAATTTACCTATATCTCACTGGACGACTACCGGATTGTAAAATCACAGTTTCCCGGCGAAGTTCCCGGCCGCACAACTGAGAACCGTGGCTACGAGCCGGCCAGCCTGTTTATTGATCCTGCCTATGCACGCGTCGGCCTGAATGAACAAGAGGCACGGAAGCAGGGGCTGGAAATCAAAGTCAGAAAAATACCAGCCGCCTCTATTCCAAAGGCTCAGCTGCTTCAGCAGCCGCAGGGTCTGCTGAAAGCAATTGTTGACACAAAAAACGACCGCATTCTGGGGGCTATGCTGTTTTGCGCTGAGTCCTACGAACTGATTAATCTGATTAAGCTCGCTATGGACGCGGATTTGCCCTATACGATGCTTCGCGACCGCATATACACTCATCCGACTATGTCTGAAGCTTTCAATGACCTCTTTGATCTTTGATTTTGCCTAATGTTTTTTACAGCTGCAGTTTTAAACGCAAGATCAAAGAGTTATGCAAATCATTATTAGCAGCTTCATGTATTAGCAGCTTCATATATTAGCAGCTTCAATTTTTTGACAAGCAGCACTGATTATAATATCATCAATTAAACGATTGCTTAATCGTTTAACTCTGTACGAGAAGGTTACTGATGATAAAAAGAGAAATGATGCTTGAGGGCCTCGGCTGCGCCAGCTGCGCGGCAAAAATTGAAACCGCAGTCAATAAGCTCAATGGCGTTGATTCTGCTTCTGTGGATTTCATTTCCCGCAAACTGACTGTAGCTACAGATGCTGCGGTTGATCTGCCGGACTTAAGCAAGAAAATCACCGCGATTGTGAATATGATTGAGCCTGATGTAAATATTATTTTTCCGGCTGAGGATTACGCCTCCGAATCCGAACATGGTTCACTGCAGTCAGAGGCAGCTCCTGCTACTGAAGAAGCGATAGAAACAAACCAACCGAAAATTATCAGGCTGGCGTTGGGCGCTGCATTCTTTATTGTTGGCTTAATTCTGCCACTGCCGCCGCTGCTTGAACTTGCTGCCTTTCTGATCAGTTATATCATTGTCGGCGGCAATGTTATTGTCCGGGCTGTCAAAGGAATCGCCAAAGGCCAGGTCTTCAGCGAACACTTTTTGATGAGTCTGGCCACAACCGGTGCTTTTATAATTGGCGAATACGCTGAAGCCGCTGCCGTTATGCTGTTTTATCTGATTGGTGAATTTTTTCAGGATCTGGCAGTCGACCGCTCTCGCAGATCCATCAGTTCACTTTTGGATATCAGGCCGGAGTACGCAAATCTGGCTGTTGGCGGCGAGCTGAAAAGAGTTGCTCCGGTTGCTGTAAACCCCGGCGACAAAATTGTTGTAAAACCGGGAGAACGGATTCCACTGGACGGCAGAGTCACTGCCGGCTCAGCTTTGGTGGATACCTCTGCCCTGACTGGTGAATCAATACCTCGCAGTGTCGGACCCGACAGTGCAGCCTTAAGTGGTTTTATTAACCTGAACGGTGTGCTGGAAATCGAGGTAACAAAAAAATACGGCGAGTCGACAGTTGCCAGAATACTGGATCTGGTGCAGAACGCGGCCAGTAAGAAAGCACCGACAGAGCAGTTCATAACAAAATTCGCTCGTTACTACACTCCTTTTGTTGTTGCGGCAGCAGTTGCAATCGCTGTACTGCCTCCCGTTTTAATGACCGGAGCAACTTTTACCGATTGGCTGTATCGCTCTCTTGTATTTCTGGTTATTTCCTGCCCCTGCGCTCTGGTAATCTCCATACCACTGGGTTTCTTCGCTGGCATCGGTGCTGCCTCCAAAAGAGGCATTCTGGTTAAGGGCGGCAACTATCTGGAAGCCTTAAGTGAAGTTGACACGATTGTTTTTGACAAAACCGGCACTCTGACCAAAGGTATTTTTGAAGTAACAGAAATCAATTCAATGAATGACTTTAGGAAAGAAGAACTGCTCAGGGCCGCTGCTTATGCTGAAAGCTATTCCAATCATCCAATCGCGCTTTCCATCTTGAACGCTTATGGCGCTGAAATTGATCAGACCCTGATCTCCGAATACCGGGAAACAGCAGGCAACGGCATAAAAACCAGGATTGCAGGCAAGGATATTCTGGTCGGTAATGCCAGTCTCCTGACGGATTCAGGCATTTTGTTTGAACCATCCGAGTCTTTGGGCACAATTGTCTACATTGCGATTGATAATTTATACGCTGGCTATATCGTTATAAATGATGAAATCAAACCGGATGCCCGGAAGGCAATCGAGGAGCTTAAGTCGCTCGGAATCAAAAAAACCGTTATGCTTACCGGCGACTTGAAACCAGCTGCTGACAGCATCGGCGAGCAGTTAAATCTGGACGAAGTTTACGCCGAACTATTACCGGCAGAAAAAGTCGCTGTTTTTGAACAATTGCAAAGTCAGGAATCCGACCGAAACCGATTGGCTTATGTGGGCGATGGCATAAATGACGCACCGGTACTGGCCCGATCAGATATCGGCATAGCCATGGGCGGTCTGGGCTCCGATGCAGCAATAACGGCTGCAGATGTTGTGATTATGAACGATAAGCCATCCAGGATTCCTGAATCGATCCGGATTGCCCGTCGGACCAGGCTGATTGTGTATCAGAACATTATTATTGCTTTGGGAATTAAGGCTGTGTTCCTTGTCCTGGGCGCCCTTGGTGTCGCAGAGATGTGGGAGGCAGTATTCGCCGATGTGGGTGTTACTGTTATTGCTGTCCTGAATTCAATGCGGGCCCTGAAAACAAAAATACGGAGTGAATAGAATGACAGATAAGAAAGACAGGATTACGCCAGCCGACGATGACATTTGCGAGATTACGATTATCCATGAGGACGTTGTAGAAAATGTCGGAAATAAACTAACCGCTGATTCTGAGCTACAGGAGATGGCCGCAGCTTTTAAAGTGATGAGTGACCCGACACGGTTAAAGATTATCAACGCGCTCCTGATTTCAGAAATGTGCGCCTGTGATATAGCAGCACTGTTAATTATGTCGCAGCCGGCGATTTCACATCATTTGAGGATATTACGACAGTCCAGGCTGATAAAGTATAGACGGGACGGGAAAGCAGCATATTATTCACTGGATGACGCTCACATAAATGCTCTGTTTGATCAATGCCTTGAGCATGTCAGAGAAGCAGACGCCTGCCCTGATACTTAATGCTAAACCGGCAGATCTTTTTACTGAAAACATCAATACCCAATGTGCAGAGTGCAATCCCGATCCCGAGTCAGCTGACTTACTTCAATGACGCACTAATTATTCAGCCGCCAAATAGTGACAAAAGAACCCCTGCCGCAACGGCAGATCCAATAACCCCGGCCACGTTCGGACCCATAGCGTGCATCAGCAGATAATTGCCCGGTCTGGCCCTCTGGCCCTCCAGCTGCGAAACTCTGGCAGCCATCGGCACAGCTGAAACGCCGGCAGAGCCGATCAACGGGTTGATTTTGCCACCGGAAAGTTTCGAAAGCAATTTGCCCAGCAGCAGGCCGCCGAAGGTGCTGAAAGAAAAAGCCAGTAAGCCAAGGGCAATGATTTTCAGCGTCTCGGGGCGCAAAAATGTCTCTGCATTCGCTGTTGCTCCTACTGTAACACCCAGGAAAATCGTCACGATGTTCATCAGAGCGTTCTGAGCGGTATTTGCCAGGCGTTCGGTCACGCCAGATTCCTTTAAAAGGTTGCCCAGCATCAACATACCGATCAGCGGCGCGACAGAGGGCAGCAAGAGAATACAGAGAGTGGTGACAAGGATCGGGAACATGACTTTTTCCAGCTTGCTAACCGCTCGCTGCTGTTTCATTTCAATTTCACGTTCTTTTTTGGTTGTCATTGCCCGCATAATCGGCGGCTGAATCATCGGGATAAGTGCCATATATGAGTAAGCCGCTATGGCTATCGCCGGCAAAAGATGCGGCGCCAGTTTCGTTGTCAGGAAAATTGCAGTCGGACCGTCAGCACCACCAATAATTGAAATGGATGCTGCCTCTGCACCAGTAAAGCCAAGCGCCACAGCGATGACAAAGGCCATAGCCACGCCAAACTGAGCGCCGGCTCCAAGCAGCAGGCTGCTGGGGCGGGCAATCAACGGTCCGAAGTCAGTCATAGCACCGACTCCCATAAATATCAAAGAGGGGTAGATTCCTAGCTTGACACCTTGATACAGGTACCAAAGCAGGCCGCCAAGTTCCCCATTGGCACCGGGTTCAGCCATAATACCGGTTATCGGCAGATTTATCAGCAGCATTCCAAAAGCAATCGGAATGAGCAGCAGAGGTTCGAATTTGCGTACTATGGCTAAATAGAAAAGAACAAAAGAAACAAGGATCATTACTAAATGCTGCCAGGTTAAAGCCGAAAACCCGGACTGGAGCCACAATTCCTGTAAAGCATCGATAAACATAGAATCTCCTTCAGTGCGTGCGCAGTTTAATGTCGATAATTTATTAATTTCTTAATGTACCACGATAAGAAAGTTTTTCCAGAATTTTCGAGAATATCGTGATAATGAGATACAAGGCAACTAGTGTTCCGAAAACTACCAGCATCATAAAAACAGCGATGATTAAGCTTTCCGCAACATTGATAGGTATTTCCATTTGCAATACTTCCTTTCGTTCAGGCGGCAAAATTTTTTCTCACTATGACACTAACCTATAAGCTGGCAAGCGTCAATTCATTTTCCGATTTTATATAATCTGCCGCTATCAGTAATTGCATACAGATTACCATCCAGTTCAGTAAGATCACGAAAGCGCTGGCCTTCTTCGGCAAGTAAACGTTCTTCACCTACGACACGGTTATTTGCCAGCACAAGCCGGGAAATATGCTGGCCAGCCAAGCCGCCGATGAAAAGGTTGTTTTTCCATTCAGGGATATTTTCAGAGCGATAAAAGGTCATGCCCGACGGTGCCAGTACCGGATCCCAATAGTAAACAGGCTGCTCTATATTCGCGTCTGTGGTTTTCCCCTCGCCAACAGCCAGGCCGCTGTACTCGATACCATAACTTATGACAGGCCAGCCATAATTGAGTCCTGGTTTAATCAGATTCAGTTCATCCCCACCGCGCGGCCCCATTTCACTTGCCCACAGCTCGCCGGTTTCGGGATGGATATCGAGCCCTTGCACATTACGATGGCCATAAGAATAGATTTCCGGCCAGACTTGTCTGCCCTTAACCCAGGGGCTACCGGTTACGGGTTCGCCCGCGGCTGTCAAATAGAATATTTTGCCGAAGCCATTATCCAGCAACTGCGCGTTTTGGCGGACAGTCGCATTGGAGCGCTCACCGGTTGAAACGAACAGATTGCCGTTGCTGTCGAAAACAATCCTGCTGCCAAAGTGCAAGCCGTTATTGTAATACGGGGTGGCTGTAAACAGTTTTTCAAAATTTTCCAGCGCCGTTTCAGCTTCATTCAGGCGTGCCCGACCAACCGCTGTAGCAGAGCCAGCACCCGTTAATTCAGAAAAGGTAAAGTAGAGCAGACGGCTTTCAGTAAAATCGGGAGCCGGTGCTACGTCCAACAAACCACCCTGGCTACGGGTATCCAGCTCAGGAAAGCCTGTGATCCGGTCGCTCAGTTCCCCACGGACTTTCGCGATCCGTATAGCTCCGCCTTTTTCAGTTATAACCAAGCGGTTATCGGGCAGCACAGCGATGCCCCAGGGCGATTTCAGATCATCGCTGATAACTGTAGAATTATAAGGTGTTTTAGTGCGAAGGCCGGGTGACCTGGTTTGGCCGGAAAAAGCAGGTGTGTAGTCTGTTTCCGGCTCGCGATTTTCAACCGGCGGGAAAAATTCAAGAGCCGAGGTAGTTGGTGCGACTTCACTGGTTGCTACCGTGGTTGAGCCATTCGCTGTTGTGGTGGACGGAGCAACTGTCGATGATTGCGAAGCGGTCGAGTTAGTTGCAGCGGTACGCGTTGTTGCCTCTTTTGCATCATCAGTCGTGGTTGTTTTGTTAGTTTGATCCGCACAAGCACTGCTGAGCGAAATCACAGCAATAATGATTATGCTTATTAATAGTCTGATCGAACCGTTTGTAAAATTCATATTAGCCCCTCTTTGGAAAAAGACCCGGTGACATAATCCCCAGGTCTTACTCAAGTGTTGTTTCTTTCGTGGTTTTGTTTACAGATTATCACTCACTTTAGTTCTTGAGTCTGGTCGAAAAAATCTTTCCAGCCGCTCAGGGTCTT
>CAYPHB010000094.1:0-7485 GCA_964410445.1 uncultured Oscillospiraceae bacterium | reverse complement strand
TATTGCGGTGGACAAACAGCTGCCGCGAAGTCTCACTGCCATTAAGGTTGTTTTCAAAAAATTTGGCGATGGTCAGAAGAGTTTCACTGTCTAGCGCTTCATAGGCGCCCTTCGGGAAAACTTCGTCCAGGAACATGTGACATAGTGTAGGCGGCAGCTGATATATCAAACGGCCTAGACCCAAACGGTCGTAGCGCATGATGTGGCTTTCGCTTTCAAAGATACCGCCGACAGTAAGTGCCAGCGAAGCTTCCCGATATGACTTGGCCGCGTCCTTTAAGGTATCAGCCGGCATACCGATGCCAATATGGACTTCGGTCAGTGATTCGGCTATCAGCCTGTCAAGAATTGATTGCGCGGTCAGGTCGATCTGTTCGGGATTATCCTTAGGATATTCGGTTAGCAGGACTACCGTTTCCTCGTCCATGGCCAGGACATAGGAAGATTTGCTTTCCGGAAACAGTTTTTGAATCAGGTCAAGGCTATCAACACCCTCTTCGCGGCCAATGCGGATCAGGTAGGCCAGGCGGGTCAGAGAATACGGGATTTTGAATTCACGGGCTTTCAGCGGAATATCCCCCGGGAGCTCGTTTTCGAGCAAGACATTCTTCAGAAATGTCTCCCGCTCGGCATCTGTATTGCGTTCCTTCAAGGCTGCAAGGAACCACTGTGAAAGCAGTTCCAGATACTTCTGCGATACTTCGTCGGTGCCTTCAATAAAACTGATCAATACGGGCTTGTCGGGTTCGGAAAGTTTCTTGTAGGTGCGGCCGAATGTTGTGACTGTGCCTTCATCCGCAAGCAGAACAGCACGGGCAGATGTGTCTTCACTACCTTCAAGTCGTTCATCGGTGCAGGCAATCACGATGCCATCAGCATCGAGCACTCCAACTACCTGAGTCAGAATTTGCGCGGCTGCCAGGACACTTTTTTTCAACTCCTCCATACGCTACCTTCCTATTGCCAAAATAACTAAAAAAGTCAATGCATATTGTTCAGTATTCTTCCATATCTTATACGAATCGCACTAATTGTTCAAGCATTTGATGCCAAGTTGACCAAATCGCACCTGTAATTTTGGAGTGACATTATCCCTGACGAGTTATACCATAGCATTAGGATTCAATATTCGCGTTTTTTATTGCCGCTTGCTCAACTGCAATAGATCTATCATTAAAATGTAATCGCCGGCAAAGGAAAACAGTACTTGCGCAATGTATCTTTATGCATTATGATGTATAATTATTAATTTATGACAGAGCTGCTGTCGCCAAGTGTACTTAAAAGGAGAGGGACCTCATGACTCAAAACAAACAAACCAGGATCGGCATTATTGGCGCTACCGGCTATGTCGGCGTTGAATTGGCGCGAATTCTCGCCCCACACCCCAGTTTCCAGTTGACTGTTCTGAATTCAAAAAGTTTTACCGGTAAACGGTTTTCGGATATTTACCCCGCTTTCCGCAGTGTAATAGACCTCGAATTGACAGAACCTGATGCCGACACTCTGGCTGCTTCCTGCGACATTGTGATTACGGCACTGCCGCATGGCGTCTCGGCCGCGACTGTCCCCGGCCTGCTGGAACGCGGCGTGCGCGTGCTTGACCACAGCGGCGATTTCCGTTTCCGCGACGTTAAAACCTATGAATCAGCTTACAATCTTCCGCATCCGCGGCCGGATCTTGCCGTGGAAGCAGTATACGGGTTACCTGAAATTTACCGCGAATCAATTCGCACAGCCAGGCTGGTTGCCAACCCCGGCTGCTATCCAACCTGCTCAATTCTGCCTCTGGCCCCCTTACTTGCCAATAACTTGATTGAAAGCAGCGGCATTATTATCAACGCGGTTTCCGGGGTCAGTGGAGCTGGACGTAAAGCGGAACTGACATATGCTTTCTGCGAAACCGAAAGCACTTTCCGTCCTTATGGTGTTGCAGGTCATCGTCATACACCTGAAATTGAACAGGAGTTAGGTCTGGTAACAGGAAAACCTATCGCCGTAAGCTTTACTCCGCATCTGGCACCGATGAAACGCGGTATGCTAGCCACAATTTACACCCGCCCTCTTGCCGGTGTTGCTGTTGCAGATATCGGCGAAGCACTTGCCAAGGCTTATGAAACTGAACCATTTGTACGGCTGCTTAGCGGCGGCGCACTACCAGACACCCGCAATACAGCAGGAACCAATTTCATCGATATCGCCTATCATTTCGACGAGCATAGCGGCTTTCTAAAGCTTTTCTCGGCACTCGACAATCTGGGTAAAGGAGCAGCGGCGCAAGCTGTTCAAGCACTTAACCTGATGGTCGGCCTACCGGAGGAATCCGGTCTTATGAGTGCCGGTATGGCGATTTAGAACAAGACACCCGCTGCCGCGGCCGCGACCGGGCAAACGACTTAAATAAAACCCTCGTTGCCTTTACCGGCATTTGAAAGGAATCCTCTATGCACGATATGCAATCGATTATCTCCAAAGCTCAAACTCTGATTGAAGCTTTGCCTTATATTCAAAAGTTCGCCGGCAAAACTGTGGTTATCAAATACGGTGGTAATGCCATGATCAACGACGAGCTGAAGACAAACGTGATTGAAGATGTCACATTGCTCAAGTTTATCGGCATTAACCCGGTACTGGTGCACGGCGGCGGTCCTGATATCAGTGCGATGCTGGAACAGCTGGCAATACCTTCTCATTTTGAACGCGGTTTACGCGTTACAGATTCTGCCACCATGAACGTTGCCCAAATGGTTTTAATCGGTAAAACCAATAAGGAAATAGTTTCCCGGTTAAATCGGCAAGGAGCCAGGGCTATAGGCCTTTCGGGAATTGACGGCAACCTGATTGAATGCCAGAAACTCACGGAAGACGATGAAGGCAGGCCGATTGACGTTGGGCAGGTAGGCCGCATTACCAAAATCAACCACACCCTGCTGGCAAAACTTGCTGAAGATGAATACATCCCGGTTGTTGCCCCGATTGGTGTTGGCCCCAACGGTGAAAGCTACAACATTAATGCTGATACTGTCGCCGGTGAAATCGCCGCCGCGTTACAAGCAGAGAAACTGCTGATGTTAAGCGATGTACCGGGAGTTATGCGTACCGCGGCTGATGGCAGTCAAAAAGTTATTCCCCAGCTTAACGAAACAGACATCCACCAATTGATCACGGAAGGCGTTATCGCTGGCGGTATGATCCCCAAGGTTCTCGGCTGTCTCGAAACCGTTCGCCGCGGGGTCAGCAGGGCTCATATACTCGATGGACGCATGCCGCATTGTCTGCTGTTGGAAATTTTCACCAACCGTGGTATCGGCACGATGATAACCCTGGACCACCAGGAGCATTCCAGCGAAGCGGTAATTTTGAACTAAACGTCAGTAAACAGGAGAATTTTGAAATGGATAAAAGACTCGAAACAATCGCAGCAGTAGATGAACAATATTATTTGAATGCTTTCGGCAAGCGCACCCCACTCTGCTTTGACCGCGGTGAAGGAATCTGGCTGTACGACACCACCGGCAAGAAATATATGGACCTGATCGGCGGTATTGCTGTAAATGTGCTGGGCCACGGACATCCCCGGCTGGTTGCAGCCATCTGCAACCAGGCTGCGAACCTGATCCATTGTTCCAACCTTTATTATATTGAGAACCAAGCCAGGTTGGCGGAGAAACTGGGCGATCTGTTCGGTGGCGGCCGCGTGTTCATTGGCAATAGCGGAGCCGAGGCCAACGAAGGTGCTATCAAACTGGCACGCGGTTACTTTTATCATCAGGGAAGTCCGCGGGCAACCATAGTCACCGCGACTCATTCTTTCCATGGCCGTACTCTGGCTACCGCTACAGCTACGGGGCAAACCAAATACAGCAAACCATTCGCACCGCTGCCTTCAGATTTTGTGCATGTTCCCTTCAATGACCTCGCTGCTCTAAAAGCAGCTGTTAATGAAAACACCTGTGCGGTAATGCTTGAAGTAATCCAGGGCGAAAGCGGCGTTAACCCCGCCGACCAGGAGTATATGACTAAAGCAGCAGCCTGGTGCCGCGAAAAAGGCGCCTTGCTGATTATTGATGAAGTTCAGACAGGTATGGGACGCAGCGGCTTCTTCTTCGCTTATGAAGCTTACGGCATTAAGCCGGATATTGTGACTCTGGCCAAAGGGCTGGGCGGTGGGGTGCCGATCGGGGCATTAATCGCAAACGAGAAAGCCGCGACAGGCTTTGAACCCGGTGACCATGGCAGCACTTTCGGTGGTAATCCGCTGGCTTGTGCCGCTGCCCTTGCTGTACTGGAAACATATGAAGCTGAGAACCTTACTGCCAAAGCCGGGCAACTGGGCAATTATTTCCGGAACGCACTTGAACAGCTCAAGGGCTCTGGTGCGTCGATCGCTGAAATCCGGGGTATGGGCTTGATGATCGGTATTAGCCTGGAACATCCGATAGCAGCAGCGGTTAGAAGCAGCCTGGCTGAACAAGGTTTCCTGGTGGGAGCCGTCGGCGCTACAACTTTGCGGCTACTGCCGCCTTTGATAATCACTGAAGCGGACATTGATTTGTTTGTCAGCATATTGACAAAGACACTGAAAGAGGTGGCGGCATGAAGCATTTCATCAGCCTCGCGGACCTGACACCGGTCGAATTTAACAATCTGTTGGATTTGGCAGGCCAACTGAAACAGGAGTTCAAGTCAGGGCAACAGAAAAAACCTCTGGCAGGCAAAACACTGGCCATGATTTTTTCCAAATCATCCACTCGTACCCGCGTTTCCTTTGAAACCGGGATGTATCAGCTTGGTGGACACGCCCTTTTCCTCAGCCACCATGATATCCAGTTGGGTCGTGGCGAATCAATTCACGACACTGCCAAAGTTTTGTCGCGGTTTGTCGATGGAATTATGATCCGAACCTTCAGTCATCAGGACGTGATTGATTTGGCTGAGCACGGGACCATCCCGGTTATTAACGGTTTGACGGATCTGATGCACCCTTGCCAGGCCCTGGCAGATTTACAGACTGTGCGTGAACACCGCGGAGAGCTAAAGGGTCGTAAACTCGCTTACCTCGGGGACGGCAACAATGTTGCCCATTCGCTGCTGCATGCCTGCGCTTTGGCTGGCATGAACATAGCAGTCGCCTCCCCTGCCGGTTATTCCTGTGATCCTGTTTGCGTGGCGGAAGCACAGGCGATAGCAGCACAAACCGGTGCGGAAATAATTATGACCACCGACGCAGCAGCCGCAGCTAAGGACGCCGACGCTGTCTATACAGACACCTGGGTCAGTATGGGTCAGGAAGGCGACAAGCAGCAGAGATTGGTTGATTTTGATGGCTATCAGGTTAACGACGCAATCATGGCGCTGGCTGCGCCTGGCGCTGTTTTCCTTCATTGCCTGCCCGCCTACCGCGGCTATGAAGTAACAGAATCGGTGATAGATGGGCCGCAATCAGCAGTTTTTGACGAAGCGGAAAACCGTCTTCACGCTCAAAAAGCAATCCTGGTTACGCTGCTGGCAGAACAGGCATGAATTCCTCGGTGCGAATCCGCAAAGCTACAGAGGCGGACGCTCCCGCCATCGCAAGTCTGCTGCGGACTTCGATGGCGCAATACGCCGAAGTCAGTGGCATACCAACGATGCTCGACGCCCAGCGGGAAACCGAAGCAGATATTCTGCATCACATTCAACAGGATTTGGTTCTGGTTGCAGAAACCCCGGGAAGCATTGACGGAACAGTGCGGTTGCGTCTGGAAAACGACAAAAAAGCTTACTTCAGCCGTTTCGCTGTCGCTCCCAACCGTCGCAAAACCGGTATCGGCAAGCATTTATTAATGGTAGCTGTCGACTTGCTAAGTGAAGCAGGCGCTGACGAAATATTGCTGCATACCGCGATATCTAACCAGCCTTTGGTTGCGCTTTACACTAGCCAGGGATTTGAGTTGGTAAGCGTTTCACACGACCGAGGCTACGCACGCGGCCTTTTTCGCAAAGTGTTAAGGCCTGCCGAATCCGGCCAGGAGACAAAAAACTGAGGCTTATCGATGCAGATAAACCCCACAGACTTAAGCTTAAGGACGGAGATAAACCGCCAACGGAATATCAAGATTACGGACAATCATGAAGATCAGAGCAACCCCAAGCAGCAACCAAAGCAGCTTGGGGTTTAAATAATTGCGACGGTTTCGACAACTATCGCCGCTCGAGAATGATACCGGCCGTAAAAGGCGTGGCAGAGATTTTTCGACTTTAACGTAGCGTTGCAGTAAAAGCGTGAGCCCCTGCCAAACCAGGGCTGCGAACATCAGCACGAACAGCAGGTTCTGGCGCCAGGCAAGGGCAATATTGCCGGCAAGTATCGAACTCAGTGCCCGTGTAGCGCCGCAGCCGGCACAAAGCAACCCGGTCAGACTATAAATCGGACAGACGTAATGAAGTGCGACTTTAGCGATAATTATTTCTGCCAGCCAGTACAGCAGCATTTATACCTCGCCCTGATAAGTGTGTTTTTTTCAACAATCGTATTGCGGCATCCAGATTGGACATCAGCGAATGCCCGTTACGAAACTTAGCGATGCAGCAGCGGGCTGATGCGCTTATAAATTGCCGCGACAATCAATGAAATCATGGCTCCTTTGAACAGGTTGAAAGGAACGAAGACAAACAAAATCAAGGATTTGAGATCCGTTACCAGCGTATTGCCCACTGCATTGGTGGCGGCAATGATGGCCGGCAGCGGGAAATTGACGACATTAACATAGATCGGAATCATAACAAAGTAATTGATCAGACTGGCACCAATAGTCATTACCAAAGTACCCATGGCCATCGCAAACCAGGCCCGATGCTTGGTTTTGTATTTCTTGTACAACAACCCGGCAGTTCCAACGAAAAGCGAACCAATGATAAAATTCGCCAGTTCTCCAATACCGCCGGTGAAGGTAGCGGGCAAGTGCACCAGGTTCTTGATGGCTTCCACGATAATGCCGGCAACCGGTCCCAGCGAGAAGGCAGCAAGCAATACAGCTATTTCACTGAAATCAAGTTTTAGAAATGCCGGCATCAGGGGCACAGAAAACTCCAGATACATCAGCACTACAGCGATTGCTGCCAATACACCGGTTTTAGCAATATAGCGAACGGCGCGGCGCCTGGTGGCAAGAGCGCATTCCTGGTTCATTACCGGATCCAGCCGACTGGTGGCGTCGCACTCGAGCTTCGGCTTTTTATCAATAGGTGGGTGCTGAACGGCACTGTTGAAGCCCGCGGAATTAGCTTTTTGCTGGAATTTGACTGTTTTGTGGTTCATTTTTCTGGTCCTCTCTCTGGTTGTTCAGAGGCCTGGTTACTAAACATCTAAAGTAACTCCGGACTTGGGCTTGACTTCCCACTAAAAAACCCCGTCTAAAAAAAGACGGGGCCAATAAAAAGTCGACTTGTGTCGCGCCTTCCATCCAGACTTTACTGTCGGCCAAGGGTTCACACCTTGTCTGC
>CAYPHB010000093.1:0-7509 GCA_964410445.1 uncultured Oscillospiraceae bacterium | reverse complement strand
CAAAGGCTGACCCGGCAAAACGATCAGCAGCTTCGACAAAGTAAAGCTGCTGATCGAACTAAGCCAGTATGAATTATTTTTGTAACTAGACAATAAACCCCTATTGCAATTAGCCAAAGAAACGCAAGATTCCTGCCTGGGCAAACAAGGAGACAAACACCACCGATGTATCGATTATTACTCCGGCAAGCATTGGTTTGATCCCTACTCCAGCTACTTCCTTAAGGCTGGTTTTCAAACCGACTGCAGCCAACGCCATTGCCAGAAAGAATTTCGAGAGAAATGTTACTGCAGAGATAATATTGGCAGGCAGAATTCCGGTGCTTCTTACTGCCACTACTCCGAGAAAGCCTAAAATAAACCAGGGGAATATCTTACTGATATGAATCTTTTCGCCGGGGGTATCATTCGCTTCTTTCCGGGCGTATATCCAAGAGAACACCAGTACGATCGGCACAATAAACAAGGTTCTTGTCAGCTTGACTATTGTTGCCAAAGAGCCAGCGGCATCTGAAAACGCATACCCTGCCGCGACAACCGAGGACGTGTCGTTGACTGCGGTTCCGATCCAAAGCCCGTAGCTGGTATCGCTCAAGCCTAGCAGACGGCCAAACCAGGGGAAGCAAATTACAGTTATCAGGTCAAAAATAAAAGTAGCGGAAATCGCATAGGCGATATCACGGTTTTTCGCCCGGATGGTAGGACCCAATGTGGCAACTGCAGTGGCACCGCAAATCGCGGTACTGGTTGAGAGCAGGCTGGCCAGCTTCCAGTTGATTTTGAATACTTTTTTGCAAATATACCCAACTCCAAAAGCTGTTGTTAGGGTAAATACCATCAGGATCAGAGCATATTTGCCCGCTTGCAGCACTTGGCTAAAGCTTAAGGTTATGCCGGCAAGAATAATACCGGCGCGCAGGATTTTTTTGGAAGTCCAGTTGACGCCCGGTTCAAAACTCGCATAACGACTTACTATCGGGTTCAGCGACATGCCCAGCAGCAGTGCGATCAGCGTGCCGCCAAGAATGCCGGCCGGGACAATCGCACTAATTAAGAATGATAAGCCGGCGATCGCGGCCGAAAGCAGTATTCCTTGTTGGTGATCTTTTAAGAAGCTCATTTCGTAAACAGTCCTTTCTGGTTCAGAGGTATCTTAACTGATTAAACCATATTACTGTAATAATTTAAAATTATAGTTTATAATAATATCATAAAATTTACTTATAAGGAGACAGAATCTATGCTCGATTACAGGCACGAAACTTTTCTGACAGTAGCAGCCTGCAATAGCTTTACCAAAGCAGCAGAAATGCTGCACATTACTCAGCCCGCTGTCTCGCAGCACATTAAGTTTCTGGAAGATTTATATGGTTGCAAGCTTTTCGACAATGCCAACCGGAAAACCATACTTACTCCACAAGGCGAACTGCTGAAAGAATTCGCTACAACTGTATTTTCGGATGCCAAGCATCTCAAGGAAAATATCAGCGCTGTAGAAACCGAAACCATGCAGTTTTCTTTTGGCGCCACTCTGTCTGTTGGCGAATATGTTATGCCCCGAGTGCTTTCCCGTATGCTGATAAAGTATCCTGAACTAAAGTTTCACATGTCAGTAGCCAACACACAGATCCTGTTAGAACGACTCAATCATGGAGAACTGGATTTCATAGTTGTCGAGGGATTATTCGACAAATCTGAATATGATTCCACGCTTTTTAGCATGGAAAAATTTGTTCCCATTTGCTCACCGGAATCAAAATTAGCCAAGGGCAGGAAGCGATTCTCCGATATTATAGATAGTCGGTTGATCCTGCGTGAGCGGGGATCTGGTACTCGAGAGATATTTGAAAATATATTGCAAAAAAATAATTATTCGCTCCATGCTTTCGATAAAGTAATTGAAATCGGCAATATGGCTGCTATCAAGAAGATGGTTACTAATAATTTGGGTATATCTTTCCTGTTTGAGGTAGCGGCAAAAAAAGAAATAGATGAAGGAAGCCTGGCATTAATTGATATTGTCGGCTTTTCCGAACAGCGCGAATTCAATTTTGTTTTGCTGAAGGGCAGTTTTTTCCGTGAACGCTACATGAATATTTACGAGCTGCTTAAACAATCCTTTAGTGAGACCAAACTGTAGGACGTTGGCTCTATGTTTCGGGTAAGAAGCAAAGTTTCGCCAGGTGTAATTATAATATTCGCCGCTAAATATTTCCGGTATAGACATAGCGCAGCGATTCCTGCGCGATCTCAACCAGATCGCGGATTGTTTTAACCGGTGTTGGCAGCCGGTTACTCATTTTGTAAGCTGGAAAGAATCGCGAAATATGCAGCGGTATTTCAGGATTAACTGTTGCGAGCCAGCTGCTAAGAGCCCTCATTTCTTCCTCACTGTCGTTATCGCCAGCAATTACCAGCGTTGTCACTTCGACGTGGCTTTGCTCTGCGGCCAGCCTGATTGAGGTTTTGACTGTCTCCAGGTTGCCACCAATACTTTTATAAAACTCAGGCGAGAAACTTTTGAGGTCAATGTTGAGGGCATCAATCAAGGGCAGCAATTCAGCAAAGGGTTTTTCATTAATATATCCATTTGTGACAACCACATTTTCTAAGCCTTTTTCTGCAGCCAGATTAGCGCAATCGCGAACAAATTCGTAGCCAATCAGAGGCTCGTTGTAGGTGTAAGCCACACCAATATTACCTCTGGGAATCTGCTCCAAGGCTCGCGCAATCAGTTCCTCAGGTGTTAGTTCCAGGTAGACGGTTGTGTCGTTACCCATTGAGATGTCGTAATTTTGACAGAAAGGGCAGCGCAGATTACAGCCGTAGCTACCAACGGAAAGAATATAGCTGCCGGGATGAAACCGTTTCAAGGGTTTCTTTTCGATTGGATCCAAAGCCATGGAGGTGATCTTGCCGTAGTTTGCCGCGATAATTTTACCTTCACGGTTAGTTCTGGCGCCGCAAAAACCCTTATGCCCTTCCGGAATAACACAGGCTTTGGGGCAAATTTCACACAATTCTCCCTTGCTCATTGATAACGCACCACCTCAAAACGCTCCAGGCTATAGGTGGAACCAGGTGAAATTCCCGCTTTTTGCAGCGCGATTTCCACCTGCTGCTGCGGGGTGGATACGCCCTCCAGGTTTGGCAGCAGTAAGCCGCGTTTTCTGCCCTGGCTGACAATTACACCATAACGGAGTACATCAAGCTCAGCAATCGAGTTGATCGGTTCTGTTTCACCCAGGATATCAACGCTATAAACCAGTTTATCAAGCTCATCTACTTCAACTGGTTCGAAACGCGGATCACAGGTGCCGGCGCTTATCGCATTGCGGATAATTTCCGCAGCGACGCTGCTTTCTACAGGGTAAATTGTGCCGATACAGCCTCTTAAGCAGGCGTCTTTCTTGATCGAAACAAAAACTCCCGCTCTGCGGTCCGTCAAATCTGCCGGCAGTCCGGCTGGCAGATTTATATACTTTCTATCGCGCACGTATGATTCCAAAGACATACGAGCCAAATTCACGGCCGGACTTGCGCTTTTTCTGATTTCCTCGTTTTTAAATCCGGCTGATTCAACAGGCAGGAAGGCAGCGACTGCATAGCCTACTCCGAAAGGACCTTCATATGATAGCAGCTTAGAATTCACGGCTGTGCCAGCCAGAGCGCCGGCCATCATAATAAATGAACGCAAGCCGCATTCAGCCGCCGCTTCAGTAAAATCTTCCGGAAATTTTAAGAAAGCCTGAAAATCACCGTTTGCCATGGCTTGGGTGACCTGCTCATCAAAAGCAGGTCCTTCGGGCGCAAATCCATAAGGTCCGTCTTGCTTAAGTTTATGAGAAAGGTCGCCGCTGGCCACAATAACCACTCTGCGGGAAAGCTCAGCCGCAGCTTCTTTAATGCATTCACCCAACCGGTAGTGCTCAAGTGCCGGCAGCCCAGAGATACCAATCCGAACCAGACGGTAGTCTTGCAAGTACTGATCAATAAAGTAAAGCGGTACCATAGTGCCGTGGTCAAGCAGACTGTCACGTTCATTACTTGTACCGGCGGCGATGCCTGCTTTTTCTGCAAGTTGTTCGATCATAGTGACCAGTTCGATGTCGTAGTCAACTTCAATTCTGGTTTTGTAGTCACCAAACTGGTTCAGGTTACCAGCCGTCCTGTTGCCGGGTGAAATGTGGATATAATCCTGATACATTACAGAATGGGGCGTGATCACGACTATAGTGTCCGGCTTCAACTCACCGATTTGCCTGGCCGCCTGGTGATATGAATCAACTGTTTTTCGGATTTTACGTTCTTCGCCTCTGCCAACAGCAGGAACTATAAGCGGTGGATGCGGCACTATATAAGCAGCAACTATCGACATAAAATTCACCTCTTAAAAAAACTCCGCAGAAGGTGCGTTGACAAAATATTCAGTGGCTTGTTCTCAACAATTATTTACCGAATTTGTTTTTTGCCATTGTCAGGCCGATATTGATCGCGTCAACCAGGCTTTCTTCATTGGCTCTGCCTTCACCAGCTTTACCAAAAGCGGTACCGTGGTCGACAGATGAGCGGATAATCGGCAAGCCAATCGTACAGTTAACACCGCTCATAGATGAATATTTATTCGTTGCCAGATCCAGCTTAAAGCCATCAAGCTTCAAGGGAATATGGCCCTGGTCGTGGTACATGGCAACAACCACATCGTACTGGCCGGCCCGGCATTTCACGAAAACAGTGTCGGGAGGCACTGGGCCGTCAACATTAATTCCTTCAGCTTTTGCCACTTCAATTGCCGGAATAATTTCCTGTTCTTCTTCCCAGCCAAAGAGACCGTCTTCAGAGCAATGAGCGTTCAGGCCGGCAACGCCGATTTTAGGATCTGCGTAATCCAACAGGCGCAGCCCTTCATCCGCCAAGCGGATAACAGCCAGAACACGGTCTTTTTTAACCAGATCACAGGCTTGCCTCATCGAGCAATGTGTTGTTACATGAATAACTTTAATTGCTTCACCGATCAACAGCATGCCGTAATCTTCGGTATTTGTATAATCAGCGAATATTTCAGTGTGACCACTGTAATGATGCCCCGCCATGTTGATGGCAGCCTTGTTGATCGGTCCGGTTATAACCGCGCTGATTTTCTTGGCCATAGCCAGTTCAATGCCCTTGACCACATATTGGAAAGAAGCCTCACCGCAGATCTTTTGCACCTTTTTATACTCCCAGCTGCCGGGAGCCAGGAAATTCAGATTGATCAGATCAATCGTGCCAAACTCGCCTTTGGCCTCCTCCACGTTCTCGATCTGATTAATTTTCAAGTTGGTGTGGGAAAATTCATTCGCATCCTTGATCGCCTCGTAATCGCCGATGACAATCGGTACGCATTTCTCATAAATGTCTTTATACGTTAGTGCCTTAACTGTAATTTCGCCGCCGATGCCGGCTGGATCACCCATAGTAATTCCGATAACAGGTCTCATTGCTTGTATCTCCTTTAACCGCGTCCAATAATTACTTCCTTACGTACGTCTATTTTATATTCAAACCTAACCTTTTCTTCCGTATCTGCTTTCACAGGCAGAGAAAATTCAACCTTCCAGCCGTCTTTTTGCTTAAAATCATGGCTGGCAGATACCATTTCCCAGTTCCCATTCATATAATGGCGAAAACGGATATCTGCGCTTTCGTCTCGGTGGTTGTTGATTTTGACCTCATATGTGAAGTGCTCAAAGCCGGCGATTTTACGATGATTCAGTTCTATGTACTCGAAAGTAATGTCAAAAGCATTGCCAATTACCAGTTTGATCACCTCGTCCACTGGTGTATGATCCAGCTCATCTTCACCAATAAATTCAAGAGATCCGTCAGCGGCATCGGCCTGATAGAGTTTGACCTTGCCTTTGGGGAACGGAAGTCCAAGTCCGCTTGCTTTACGATTGGCGAACTCAATCACAACCTCCGCCTTTTCAGTATATTGGTCAAACTCAAAGTACTTCTGATAAGGAATGGCAGCTGCGCTAAGCAGACAGATTTGCTTGGATTGGTTGTTTTTCAGCGTAGTTGGCTGGCGCAGAGTATACATATGATATTCAAAGAAAGATTTCTCCTCAGCAGCGGGCGCTGCTGAGGACATCAACTTATTATATATAACCCTGTCCGCAAAATCATCCTCAACACGGTTAACATCACCAGCGATCAGCTTAATCCTGGCATCAGGAAAAGTTGTACCGCTTTCATTTTCGATTTGAGCCCAGCCAACTATATTAAGAGTATCCTTTTCCAATTCGACAACGTAATTGGCTTGCCAATTGAAGCCTTTGCTTAAATAGGAAACTTTGATCGTCTCGGCTTTTGCCGGTTCGATTTTCCAGATCAACGCCGGTTTAACCAGAAGTCCGGCCGGTAGTGAAGGGAGAATCAGTTCATCACCGGAGTCAACATATATCTCTCGGGTTTCACAGTCCTCCAGAACACAACCAGTTTCTCCTTCAGCCGCTAAAAGCTTACAGAGTCTGCGTTCCCCGGTTTTTCTATCCTTCAGGAAAACTTCCTGGCCCAGGTACTTCTGCAGCAGTTTTCCCCGGCCAACCAGGTCATATTCGTAATTAAACTCCTGAATAACAAGCCCTTCAGTAAGTAGAGAATCAGTTTCGATCAGTTGGGCTACGTCAGCATAAATCAGCTCAGTTTCAGAGCCATCTAGGTTGACTGTACGCAGCTCTTTTACTGCGCCAAAGCCACCATTGTAAATAGTCAGAGAAAGGTCTTTGGTATCCAAAGCAGAAGATAATTTCCGGTTCATACTTCACCTTATCCGATATTAATTGCTGCTCACCACTGCTTGACGCGACAAAACAACTTTGTCGCAGGTGCTCTGTAGCTTAGCTTACGACAAATGAGAATAATACGTTTATTTTAACACACCAGGCAGGTGAGAAACTCCGACATATCCTCAGTTAGTCAGTAAAAGGTTGCATGTTCGGAAAGCTCTGCCCTTACAATTTCTTACTGGTGAATTTTAGCACCAATGCGACGGCGCCAATCAGGATAAGCGCTGCAGGCAGGATCAGTCCTGAACCCGGATTTGACTGATGATTATCTGCTTGATCATTCTCCATCGGTATCGACGTTGGTTGGTTAGTAAATGTAGGTTGCGCAGTTGATGTCGTTTGAATATTTGATGTCGGTGTTGTTATTGTTGTTGGTTGCGTAGTTGAAATTGGCGCCGCCGGAGCCTGGGTTGGCGCTGACGTCGATAGCGGCTGTTCTGTATTGCTCGTCGCAGGTGTTGGTTCTGGCGAAGGTATTACCGTAGGAGCCGAAGTTAGCATCGGTGTGGGCACTGGGAAAGGCGACGGTGAAGGTGTAGGCGCCGAGGTGGGCATTGGTATGGGTGACGGCGTTGGCGGCACAGGTGTAGGTGTCGGCGCTGGTGTGGGCGTAGGAGTGGGCGTCGGTATCGGTGTAGGCGCCGGCGTGGACGTAGGCGCCGGCGTGGGCGTGGGTGTG
>CAYPHB010000092.1:0-7553 GCA_964410445.1 uncultured Oscillospiraceae bacterium | reverse complement strand
GTTGTACCAATGCATGCCTTCAGTTATGAATCATTCTATGCTGAGTTTGCCGAAAAAGTGGCTGATCTGAAAGTGCCGGTGGCCTCGCTGCGTAAGAACGGCGACCGCTTTAGTTTCGAAAACGGAGTTTTCAAACAAGGTTAATTATCCATTTCGGTTGCGAGCACCATCGCGGCTATACCGGCAGCACGCAGATCGCTGCCATATGGCTGTCTTTCCAGTCTGAAAGAAATACCAAAATCTTTTTTTAAATCTGCAGCTTTAGCAGCGGTTTGCGGAAACAATTCGGGCATGGTGTCAAATAACTCGCCGCTGACCATGATGTTATTCAAGCCTGAAACACAGGAAATTCCGACAACAGCAAGCGCCAGCTCGGAAGCGGAGGCTTTCAGCAGACGTACTGCTTTTTTCTTTTGCTGCTTAAGTGCCAAGCAGAAATCTTCAAAGTCCAGTTCAGGGCGATTGTGGCTCAGAGCAAAACGAAGGCCCAAAGCTGTTGGTGAAAGCAAATCACGTAAAGGCCGCAAAGGCTGGTACTTGTCCTTCAGTTGATCAGGTAACGGATAGGCGCCAATCGACGTAGCTGGTGTATTACCGGCAATAGCTTGATTAAACCCGTTAACCAGCTGAATAGGATCGTCGAGACTGAGCAAGGCAACAGATCCTTCCGGCTGATTCGACGCGTTGCCAAACAAAAACGGGGCGCCGGCAAGTCCGTCAGCAGATAAAACCGGGCAACCGAAATGAGCTGTGAGGGTTGCCTGCAATTCTGCCCGGTCTGCTTCCTCAAGCAGGTCACAGCCGTCAATACCGATACCAATCAGGGTTTGAGTGGCATTATTGACTGAACTATCCGGTGACAATATCAGCTTGGCAGCCAATTCAAGTTCAGCAGCTGCCGTGGTAATTGCCTCAGGCGCAGCGCCTGTGGACAATACCAGCCTGTTTTGCACAACCGGTCTAAGTGAAAGATCAAGCATCATCAGGTGGATTGTTGCCGGTGATGACGGTTCAATTGAGATCCCCAGCATCAAGCGGGCATCGCTCCTGATCTGGAACAAACTCGCGGGCCGGCCCCCGGTTGACTCCGCCTGACCGGTAACTTCAACCAACCCTGCTTCTGTCAGGCGATCCAGCGCCCGGTTCAGCGAAGTCGGCGGCAGATTCAGTTGTTCCAGTATTTGCGGACGTGTAAGCCGACCTGCTGAGAAAATGCAGCGAAACAGCTGGCGGGACTGTTCTTGCACAGCCAGATTACCACTGAACAGCATAGACGGCATCGTGTTATCCACCTTTCTAAGCTTAACGCGTAATTTCCTCACTCAAGGCCGGAGTAATTTTGGCTTCACCATGCCGTACCTGAAGCATGCAAACAAAAGCCAAAAGAAAAGCAACGGCCGAATAAATAAACAGGTTGTTGTAATCCTTTGTCAAGTCATGAATCAGCCCGAAAAGTGAAGGGCTGACAATCGCGGCACTGAAAGAGAAAAAGTAGTAATAACCCGTAAAGCTGCCGATCCGGTCGTTGGCTGCCAGCTCAACCACCATTGGCAGCGAGTTGATATTAACCAGGGCCCAGAAAGAACCGGCCACAATCATGAGAATCTGCACCACGGTTTTACCGCTGACAAAAAGCATAGGTGTGAAAGCGGCGATTATCCCGACCAAGCCGATCAGGATCATGCGGCGGCGCCCGAAACGGGTGGCCAGAATTCCCGCCGGGATGGCGAAGGCGACCAGAGCCAGCGAAAAATAAGTCAACATACCGGCAGCAGCTCCGGCTTCAAGACCAAGGTTGGTAGTAGCATACGAGGTAAAGAAAGTTTCAACGGCATTAAAACCGCAAAACCAGAAAAAAATCGCGAACAAGAGAGCAAACAGGCTTTTCTTTTCGTCTTTGGTCAGATGTTTGGCCGAAGAGCGCGCAGCGGTAAGCGTTTCAGAGTCATCCTCAGTCACTGTTGCAT
This sequence comes from uncultured Oscillospiraceae bacterium, assembly GCA_964410445.1. Lineage (GTDB taxonomy): Bacteria > Bacillota > Clostridia > Saccharofermentanales > UBA5734 > JAXGXQ01. Next base: position 5,586 of record CAYPHB010000092.1, on the reverse strand, counting down.
CCTGCAAAGGCCGGTGTAAGCGGGTATCCGGCTCGCGGAAGAAAAGCATAAGTACTACCAAAGCAAGTACCATGACAATGCTGCCCATAATAAATGAAGCTTTGAATCCCCCCCAGGTTGTCAATCGGCCGCCAACCATGAAAGCGATGATCGCGCCAATGCCGCCCATCATATTAATTATGCCGTTTGCTTTGCTGCGCAAAGGAGACGGGGTGAGATCGGGCATCAGGGCAATAACTGGTGAACGCCAGGTGGACATGATGAAATTGAAGGCTATTATCACTGCCATTGTGGCAAATAAAGTCTGCATAAACGGAATCAGGGAAAAGGCAATGGCACATAAGGGAATACCGACCATTATATAAGGCATGCGTTTGCCGAAGCGGGTGCGGGTTCGGTCGCTGAGTTGACCGAACAATGGCTGGAAAACCACACCAAAGATATTATCTATTGTCATGACCATGCCAATTAAAAGACTGCTGCCAACATAATCCCGAAGGATAAGTGGTACAAAACTGTTATAGAGACTCCAGGCAAGTGAACTGGCTAAAAAACCGAAACCGATCAGGAAAGTTTTCTTGTAATCGAGTTTCATGAATACCTCATTTTCAGGACGTTAGCGTAAGCAACTAAAATCAGTGGACAGACGGTTTCTATCTAAAGCCTTTGTTTTCAAGGCGGATTATGCCTGTGAGGCCAACTTAATGGCTATATCAGGGGCATTGGTGATAACAGCTTCTACTTCCAGTCGGAAAGCTCTTAGCAAATCCTCTGGTTGGTCGGCAGTCCAGGCATGGACGGCTATTCCGGCTTTATGGCTGGCTTCCACATAACCGGGAATTGCCAGCATCAGGTGATGCGGGTGAATTGCTTGCATGCCAAAATCTGCAGCATAGTGCCAGGGTTGAAACAGCACGTTGTCGAAAAGAATGCCGCAGTGCGCCTCAGGCTGCAATTGCCGCAGCTGCACAAGCGAATAATGATTAAATGAGGAATACCAAACACGTTCATTGAGATCATAATCAGCCGCCAGAGCCAGAACCTTTTCTTCGATTTGCGGATAGACAACCTGACCGCTTTTGATCTCGATGTTAATTTTCAGCTTTGTTTGTAACAGCAACTCAAAAACCTCGGCCAGAGTTGGTATCTCTACAAAGCCGAGTTCAGGAAAACGTTGCTGTCGATTGAGATTTAGTTTTTTTAGTTCTGCCAAGTTAAGATCGCGAAGCCAGGCGTTAACACCTGTCAGGCGGGCCAGCTCGAAATCATGGAAGACTACTGGTACGCCATCTTTGCTTAATTGAACGTCAAGTTCGATCCCGTCGGCGCCAAGTTCCACCGCCAGAGCGAATGCCGGCAGCGAATTTTCCGGGGCTTTGATGCTGGCGCCACGATGGGCCCAGATTTTTGTCGCCATTAGCATTCACCTCGCATTTGTGATTATAGCAGAAGAAGCAGTCATTATGGGGCTGTGTTTCATCAAATCTCATGCCATGTTATAATAAAACACTATTTAGCCGGAATGAAAAAAATCACGATCGGCCGCAACGCAAACCGATGGCTGACTAAGCGAAAAGAGGTGAAATGAGTGGCAGTATTACCAGAAATGACTATAGTTACGATTACAGACCTGGAATCTTTCCTGGGCGAGAAACGGTTGATGGAGAAGGCTGCCGCTCAGGAAAAAATCTTTTCGGACCAACTGGAGCGAGTGGCCCGCCGGGCTGCTGAGCCGGGTATCACAGCGGTGCTTATTTCAGGTCCTTCGGCATCTGGTAAAACGACAACAACCCACCGGCTGGAGGATTTATTGACAGGCCTTGGCCGCCAGCCGCTCGTACTATCGCTTGACGATTACTATGCCAGCACAGCTGTTGATTACGACGACGAAGGGCGGCCCGACTTTGAAAGCATCAGCACTTTGGCAGTTGACCTGATTATCCATGACATAGCGGCTTTACTGCGGGGAGAAGAGGTGCAGATCCCTACCTTTGATTTCAAAACCCGCTCCCGCCGCTTTGAAGACAATAAATGCCGCCAACTCGCTAAAGGCGGAATACTGTTGATTGAGGGCTTGCATGCGCTGGCACCGAAAATCAGAGGTTCACTGCCGTCTGAACAATGCTTGAGTATTTTTTTGATGCCGTATGGTGCTTTGCATCGTGACCAGCAATTACTGAATTATCGTGATATCAGAATCCTGCGCCGTGTTTCCCGTGATGTTACCCATAGGGGGTCAACGGCGCTTTCAACAATAGATTACTGGCCGATGATGGATCGTACCGAACAGGCGATTTTCCCGCCTTACCTTGCCAGTGCTGACATTATGATCAATACTACCTTACCGTATGAGTTTTTAATCGTCGCGCCGCTCGCCGCGGCTGCTATTCGTGAATCTTTGCGCAAGTACGAACAAGGAACATTGCCGGGCTCTGCTTATCACAAAGATAAAAGCAGTTACGCAAACCTGCCGCTTGCACTGAGTGAGGCCCGCAGGCTGGAAGAGGCTGTGCTTTACATTCCGGCTGCGCCGCCGATATTTGTTCCACCGACTTCAATCCTGCACGAATTCATCAGCTGACCCCCAGATCATGTTTTTGACCGATTTATCAGCTGACCCCATAGCTCAGGAGGAGCACTATGCCAATCAAAATTCAGGATAATCTACCTGCCGCCAATATTCTGGAGCAGGAGAATGTCTTCGTAATATATGAAAACCGCGCTTACAGCCAGGATATCCGCCCGCTGCGGATAATTATCCTGAACTTGATGCCGACAAAAATTGTGACCGAAACACAACTGCTGCGCTTGCTTTCCAATACACCGCTGCAAGTTGAGGTCGACCTGCTGTATACATCGTCATATAAGCCGCGCAACACCTCCATGGATTACCTTACCAAGTTTTATGAAACTTTTGATCAGATCCGGGAACGGCGTTATGACGGCATGATCATTACTGGCGCGCCCGTTGAAATGATGCCGTTTGAACAGGTTTCCTACTGGAACGAGCTGACTGAAATTATGGAGTGGAGTAAAACTCATGTTTATTCTACCCTGCATATTTGCTGGGGGGCTCAGGCTGCGCTGTATTACCATTATGGCGTGCCCAAGTATGAGTTGACAGAGAAAATGTTCGGGGTTTTCCCGCACTACCGCAGCTGGATGAAACCGGTTAAGCTTTTCCGTGGTTTTGACGATGTCTTTTATGTGCCACACTCACGCCATACTGAAGTGAGACGGCAGGATGTCGAAAAGATTGATTGTCTGCGCATTCTTGCTGAATCTGACACCAGCGGAGTCTATGCGATCTCGGATCTCTCGGGCAGGCAGATATTCCTGACGGGGCATTCTGAATACGACCCGTTAACACTTAAGTTTGAATATGAGCGCGACCTCGAACGTGGCTTGCCAATCAATCTGCCGCAAAACTATTTCCCGTCCGATGATCCCACCCAGCCACCTTTTGTCCGCTGGCGCAGCTCGGCATATCTGCTTTTTGCCAACTGGCTGAATTATTACGTCTACCAGGCAACCCCGTTCGACCTCGCAAGCCTTTCCGCCGGCACTTCAGGACCGGAAGAAGTGCCACCTTCAAAGGCTGCCTGCGAGGTGCCGGGCAAGGGTAAAAAAGTGATGTAACTAAAGTTACTGACCATAATTTGCCACGCTTTTATAATTCTGTTAAACAAATAAACAAAGGCTCTGTGCAGAATCAACTGCAGTAACCGCAGATTCGGAGGAGAATAAAATGGCCCTGACCATAACAAACGACAATTTCCAAAAGGAAGTAATGCAAAGCGAAAAACCGGTTTTGCTTGATTTCTGGGCAGTATGGTGCGGTCCGTGCCGCATGGTGGCACCGTCTATTGACCGGCTAAGCGAAGAATATGCTGACAAAGCCGTTATCGGCAAGGTAAATGTGGACGAGGAATCAGCCTTGGCTGAGCAGTTTAAGGTTATGAGTATTCCAACAATTTACGTGCTTAAAGGCGGCCAGGTTGTTGAAAGACTTATTGGAGCGCGTCCATATGCCGAGCTGGCAGCTGCTCTGGATAAACACGTTTAATCAGCTTATCGGCTGCGTGACGTAATGCGTGGCTTAATTAGATTAATGTAAATTAATTTAGTTATATTAGTGGCAAAATTATAAGGAGGCTGTCGTTTTGAACGGCAGCTTTTTTGCTTTTCATCGGCATGAGCGAGCCAAAATCGCGCTATTGCTTTTTTGCTTTCCAGCAGCATAAATGAGCCAAATTCGCGTTACTGTGCGATAATATTCGCAATGGGTAAGAAGTCGTATAACCGCTTTACGACGGACCACAGCAACAGCTGTGACCGCGCGTTGAATTTGGAAAGGCCAGAAGAATGTGGACAATTGGCAGAGCACAACAACAGGCACTGGACAGTTTGATAGAGCAAGAGTTGGGTATATCTGTTGCTGTTTTAATGGAATATGCTGGTGTCGCGGTTGCGCGGACAGCAAAGCAGATACTGCACAAATCCTCAAGCAGCTTTCCCATCCATATTCTCTGCGGACACGGACAAAATGCCGGTGACGCACTCGTGGCAGCACGGTTGCTGGCTGCTGACGGCCTTGAAGTATTTTGTTATCTGGACAACAGTGGCACGGGTACTGCTGAATTCTTTGCTCAATTAAAAACAGTACAAGCACTTGGCATACCTTGTCTTAGTTTTACTGATTTTGCCGGACTCTCCGCAAAACCGGCTCTAGTGATTGATGGTGTCTTTGGTACGGGTTTTCAAACAAACAGACCACTGGCTCCTGAGATAGCAGCTTGTTTTCGACATGCTGCGGCTATTCGCGCAGCCGGAGGCCTGGTTTTAGCAATAGATCTGCCTTCAGGTCTTAGCGCTGATACAAGCGAATTTGTAAAAGACGCAATCAAGGCTGATGTCACTGTCACTTTCCTTTACCCCAAAACCGGTCTGGTCAGCGACCCCGGCCGCGACCTCGCAGGCGAGATTATTGTTGACAGCCTTAGTGTTCCAGTTGCTATGCTTGACTCTTTGTTGCTTAGAATTGAGCCAAATCAGCGCCTGCCTGAACTGATCGAACCGAAAGAAATCCGGGCCTGGGCTCCTCTGCGTCCGCGCCGCTTGCACAAGACCCAAAGCGGACGCATGCTGCTGATAGCCGGAGGACCGGGATTAGGCGGGGCTGCGTTGTTAGCGGGTGAGGCTGCCTTGCGCAGTGGTGCCGGACTTTTGAATATTCTTGCTGATGAATCTGTTACTACGGCCATTCTGACCAGAATGCCTGAAGCAATGGTACTGGGAATAAACAGTAATAATGACCCGGAGGCTTCAACTCGTTTAGATGCGATGTTTGCTAAAGAGCCAAAAGCTGTGGGCATCGGTCCGGGCCTCTTAGTTAATGAACAGTCGGCTGCTTTGCTTGAAACGGTAATCAGACAGGCCCCAAAATTGATAATCGATGCCGGAGCCCTAACAATAATCGCGTCTGATCACACGCGTTTCGTACCACTGCTACGGGCGCGCGCCTCCGTTTCCGCAGGTTTAGCGCCGGCAGTTCCAGCCAGTTTTCGTAATAGCCAAAGTCCATTG
>CAYPHB010000091.1:0-7978 GCA_964410445.1 uncultured Oscillospiraceae bacterium | reverse complement strand
GGGCAGAAGCAGAGAATCGCGATCGCGCGGGCTTTAGCGATGAATCCGAAAACAATGCTGTTTGACGAACCAACATCGGCGCTTGATCCGGAAATGATCGGTGAAGTGCTGGAGGTTATGCGCGAGTTGGCTAACGAAGGTATGACCATGGTGATCGTCACCCACGAAATGGGCTTCGCCCGCCAGATCAGCAACCGCATCTTTTTCATGGATGAGGGGATGATAGTGGAGCAAGGCAGCGCGGAGCAGATTTTCGACAATCCGCAACAAGAGCGTACCCGTGCTTTCTTGTCGAAAGTCCTGCCAAGGTAATCTCAGCTGTTGAAATGACTAAGGCGATACCTGTCGCTTCTTGTCACAAAGATAATAAACAAGTTAAATACGCCTCCTGCGACAATAACGCGGGAGGTGTTTTTTATGGCATTTACACTCGAAGCGGCCCTCGTGCTGCCCCTGACGATTAGTTTGATTCTGGGCACAGTACCGCCGGCTGTTAACTGTTATCAGCAAGCAGTAGCAGCTGCCGGTTGCTTTCGCCAGGCAGCCAGGTTGACGGCTGATCCAGCAACGTTGTACCTATTGGCAGAAGTTGGAGCAGCACCGACAGGAGGTTCCGCTGCAGCTGGCAATTCAGGAGGTTCCGCTGCGGCTGGCAGGGAAGTTTTGCTGACTTCGCCAAAGCTGATGTTTTGTCTGATAACTGCTGTGATTGACGACTTGAAAATACTTGGTCTGAACAAACCATGAGGCGAAAAAGCAAGCCGGCAAGCAAATATAAGCAGCCTAAATTACAGACAAGTAAAAACAAGTCTTCAGAAGGGCGGGGTATTCCTCAACCTCTCCGCAGGCGGCAGGGAAGCGCTGTCCTGTTGTTGACCATAATATCGCTGCCTTTGATTCTAATTCTCACGACATTATTTTGGGGTGCCCGGCTGCAGGCCGATCTGCTCGACATCGATCGCGCTTTGTCGGGCCAGGTCCAGAGCCGTTTGGCAGGCTTCAACAAAGCTCTTAACAATGAATTTGGCTTGTTGTCGCTCGACAGCAACAAGCGTGAGGATTGCTTTGAACGAATGTTGCCGGAGCATTTGCGGGGAGCGCAACTGCAACTAAACCAGACTGTTGGCGAGCCGCTTTCCGACTCGGAAGTTCTCAAGGAAGGCATTCTCGCTTTTATGCGTTTACGCCTGCCGGCAACGGCTTTGCGTACGATTGCTGAACAAACAGGCTTCAGCTTCGGTTCTGGTTCCGCTAAACCAGCGGCAGTTGTTTATCCCGATATTGAAATTGGAAATTCGGATAACACGGATGTTTCAGATTTTGAGCCGCCTCAAGCAAATAATGCACAACAACCGGATAAGCCGCCTGTCAAAAAAATTACGACAGTTGCAGAAGCAATTACCCAGCTGCTAAGCAACGCTGTTTACGGGCTGCTTGATCAGGAACTCAAGGAGGCGCTGGATCAGTACCGACGCTATACCAACGATTGCGCTACTGATGGTGATCACCAGCAACTGGTGGCAATACCGAATTTGTTTGAGCCAGAACAGTTGGCTGATTTCACGGAACTCTTGAGCTCGGCAATGACGCTGCCGAGCGGCGGTTTGTATAATCGACTGGCAATTCGCGAATACATCCTCAACACTTTCTGGTCAGCCGGCAAGCCCGTCAGCGCTTCGTTACTAACAAAAGGACAGCCGCTAGTGGCGAATCTAGTGTTTCGTAACCTTTCCGGTTCGCCTTTAAAAGATTTTCCTGGCCGTCAGGCTGGCGAAGTTGAGCAGATTCTTACGGGTGCGAAATCGCCGGCCAGCGCCATTAGTCAGGTTAAAGCGATTTTGATAATTTATCGGGCAGCGTTGTTTATCGGGCGCAAGCTTTTAAGCGATCAGGGAATTGCCGGCTACCAGGCAACAGCCGCTGTCATTTCCGGCACATTGGCAGTGACAACCAGCATAGTAATCGACCCGCAGATTTTGGCTTATATCCTTTTAATTTGTGATGGACTCAGAAGTGGCTTTAGCGACTACAGCCGTCTGATGCACGGTGAACGGCTAAGTTTTACGCAAAAGACAGGCCAGCAGGCACTTTCGCTGAACTACCAAATGCATCTGCGGATTCTGCTGCTGCTATCTCCGGACAGCAAGCTGCTTGCCCGTACAGCCGCAATAATAAGTAAACGACATCCCGGTGAACTGGCAACCGGCATTTCCGTTAGTTGCGTATATCGCAGCCGACAATACAACCGCGACGGCAGCTTATTAACCATAGAGGCAACGGCATGATTCAGAAACGTAAAGGTTCTTTTGCTTTGGAAGCAGCTTTGGCTGTGCCACCGTTGTTGCTGACCCTTTTGTTTTTGATCTCAATGTGTCTTTCTGTTCAGGCGGAAATGCGCTTTAAAACCGCGCTTGACCGGACGGCGGCAGAGATTTCATTGTTGCCGCCGATAATATTCAGTTTGATTGATGAAAGCAATATTAAAATTCCAATTGCAGACATTTTGAATAACTCGATTCTTGCTGCCGATCCAGGGGCAGATAATACTGAGCCTGACCCGGGCTCTGTAATTGCTAAGCAATTGCGCTCAGGAATTCTGGAGGTCATCCAACCGGATAAACTAGAGACGTTGCTCAATGACGCTGTGCTGGATTTGGCTTCTTCAGCATTATTAGCAGATATTGTGGAAGCACGGATCAATTATTGGCATCAACGACTGGGTATCGATAATAAGCTGAGTCTGCCTCAAGTCTGGCTGGACTGGAATCTGAAAGCTGATCAGCTGTTTCTGGAAGCCGATTATGAAATCCGCACTTTGCTGGGGAAAGCCAATCGTCGGGCAGTAGCCTTTATCCCAATTTGGCGACCTGCTGATATCGAGTCAGGTAGTTCTGATAAAAATAACGGCGATGAAAGCTCTATCTGGCAGCTGGATAATTTTTCCCGCGGTCAAAAGCTGCGCCAGCAATTCGGCGGCAATTTGCCAGCCAGCTACCCCGTAATCGCCAGGTTTGAACAAGGTGAAGCGTTGGCTATTAAAAGCATGGATTTAACTAAGCCGACTTATGCCCAGCCACAGGCAGTTGAGCTGGCTGTCAACGAACAATTTGCCAGACTTGCTGCTTTTGCGGGCACCCCAAAGCCCTTTGGCAGCAGTGAGATTTGGATTAAGCCCGGAGATATTACAGCCCGGCGCTTGCTGCTGATTATACCCGCCGATGCCGAATTAAGCATGTATACGAATACTTTCGCCGGCTTGAGCAGAAAAGCAGAAAGCCTTGGGCTTAACTTCGAACTTGTTGCTTACGGCAAAGCAAAGCTCGCTGAAGAACAATAAACAGCAGCATCAGCTAACAAGACCTCTGTCTGTTTACTTGTTTTAACGGAGTTCATACGTTATCATTTTAGCGTGTGAAACAGGCTGTTTACGGATGCGTTGCATTCGGAAAACCAAGCGAAGCAGAGGTGGACAGAATGAATGATAAGCTAAAGGACCAGGCTACTGATTTATTGTTTGAAGCTATCCTTTCACTGCAAAACCCTACAGAATGCTATGCGTTCTTTGAAGATATCTGCACAATCGCGGAACTTAAGTCCCTGGCGCAGCGCTTGCATGTAGCAGTTATGCTAAGCCGCGGCAGCACCTATACCGAGATTTGTGAGGCAACAGGCGTCAGTACTGCCACGATCAGCAGGGTTAATCGTTCGCTTGAATACGGCGCTGACGGTTACAAGCTGGTGCTGGAGCGTTTAGGTGAAAGCGGCAGCTTGAAAAACATTGACAAACAAAAAGAAAAATAGCCTTTAAAGTTATAAATGCCTGAAAATACTACCTGAAATAATATTCGTCCGGCCTGCAAGTTCAGGAAGGTCGTTAAAGAATAAGAGGATCAATTAAATCATGGGATTACTCCAAAAATTATTCGGTACTCACAGCGAACGTGAGATTCGCCGTATTACTCCGATTGTCAGTCAAATTGAAGAATTAGCGACAAAATATGCCGCTTTATCCGAAGAGGATTTAAAAGAAACCACAGAATTGCTGCGTGCCCGCCTTGCGGAAGGTGTTGAACTCGACGATCTTTTGCCCGACGCGTTTGCGGCTGTACGAGAGGCTTCGCGGCGCGTACTTGGCATGTATCACTTCCAGGTTCAGCTGATTGGCGGCGTAGTTTTACATCAGGGCCGCATCGCCGAAATGAAAACCGGTGAAGGTAAAACCCTGGTTGCCACTTTGCCGGTGTATCTAAATGCGCTGACCGGCAAGGGCGTGCATGTTGTCACGGTGAACGATTACCTGGCCAGACGCGATAGTGAGTGGATGGGGAAAATTTACCGCTATCTGGGATTGTCAGTTGGCCTGATCGTACATGGTATGGATAATGACCAGCGCCGGGCAGCTTATGCTTGCGATGTCACTTACGGAACCAATAACGAATTCGGCTTCGACTACCTGCGCGACAACATGGTGATGTATCTGCAGCAGTGCGTGCAGCGCCCGCTCAATTTCGCGATTGTGGACGAAGTTGACAGCATTCTGATTGATGAAGCCCGTACCCCGTTGATCATTTCCGGGGAAGGAGAGGCATCCTCTGATCTGTATGAGCGGGCCGACAAGCTTGTGCGCCGGCTTAAGCCGATGGTTGTCACAGAAACAGATGCCAAAGTTGACTTAAGCGATATTACCGAAGATGCGGATTACATAGTTGATGAAAAAGCTAAAACTGCAGTCATGACACCGAGCGGTGTGCTTAAGGCGGAAAAGTTTTTCAATATCGAAAACCTGTCAGATACTGAAAACTACGAAATAAACCATCACATTAACAACGCTCTGAAAGCCCATGGCACAATGCATCGCGACCAGCAATATGTTGTTAAGGACGACGAGATCGTGATTGTTGATGACTTTACTGGCCGCTTGATGCTGGGGCGTCGTTACAGCAATGGTTTGCACCAGGCAATTGAGGCCAAGGAAAACGTCAAGGTCGAAAAGGAAAACAAGACACTCGCGACAATTACATTCCAGAATTATTTCCGGATGTACAAGAAACTTTCCGGCATGACCGGTACGGCTTTAACCGAGGAAGACGAGTTTCGCACGATTTATTCACTTGACGTAATTAGTATACCCACCAATCAACCGATGGTGCGTGAAGACCGACCGGACGCGATCTACAAAACCCAGAATGGCAAATATAAAAGTCTTTTGGAAATTGTCAGGGAGATACGTGAAACAGGTCAGCCGATCCTGATTGGTACTGTTTCGGTTGAGCGTTCGGAAATGATCTCGGAATTGTTCCGGCGCAACGGTATTCCTCATAACGTGCTCAACGCCAAACAGCACGAACGTGAAGCGGAAATTGTCGCCCAGGCCGGGCGGATTGGCGCTGTGACTATAGCGACAAACATGGCTGGCCGTGGTACAGATATTCTGCTGGGTGGTAATCCCGAGTTCATGACTAAGCAGGAACTGCGCAAGCAGGGCTTTGATGAAGAGTTGATCGAAGCTTCCACTGCTTTCAATGAAACAACGGATCCCCAGATTATTGATATCCGTCGCCGCTTTAAAGAGATCAACGAAGGGCATGCGCACGACACCGCTCTGGAACACAAAAAAGTGGTAGAAGCAGGCGGTTTAGCGATAATCGGCACCGAAAGACACGAGTCACGCCGGATTGACAATCAGCTGCGCGGCCGCTCCGGCCGGCAGGGCGACCCCGGTTCGAGCCAGTTTTTCCTTTCGCTGGAAGATGATCTGCTGCGTTTGTTCGGCGGCGAACGAATGACCACCATTTTCAATACTCTGGGCGTTGAAGAAGATATGCAGCTGGAAAACAAGATGCTGTCCGGCGCAATTGAAACTGCCCAGAAGCGGGTGGAGGCACGCAACTTCTCAATCCGCAAGCATGTGCTTGAATACGATGACGTGATGAACAAGCAGCGCGAGCTGATCTATGGCCAGCGTCGCCAGGTGCTCGAAGGCGCTGATCTGCGGGAAAACTATCGTCACATGATCACAGACCTGATGCGCGAAACAATGCTCGATTTCTGTTCTGAACTTCCTGATTCAGCCACGTGGGATATCCCTGCGATTGACGCCCGGATCCGTGATCTTTTCGGCGATCTTAAGGCACTTAACAGGCTTAAGGATGCCCGTAATGGTATTGATGCTGAAGAATTCACCAGTGAACTTACGGCTGAGGCGCTCGACCGCTACACCAAGCGCGAGAATGAAGTGGGCAATCCCGAATTGATGCGGGAAATTGAGCGCGTAATTCTCCTGCGCACTGTTGATGCCAAATGGATGGACCATATTGATGCCATGGATGAACTCCGCGATACCATTGGCATGCGCAGCTACGCTCAACACGATCCGATTATTGAATATAAACGCGAAGGCTTCGAAATGTTTGAAGCAATGAATAAAGCAATTCAAGAAGATTCTGTACGCCTGATCATGCGCGCACGTTTCAACACAGACCAAAATGTTGAACGGCGCAGCGTCGCGCGTAATATCACAGCCGGTCATGGCGGCAGCGGCTACGCAGGTGATGAAAGCGGCGGCTCAAATGAACAGGGTAGGTCGCAGATTGCTGCAGCCCCATTAGCTCCAAGCCGCAGCAGTCGCAGCAGTCGCGGCAGCGGTTCGGGTGGTGGTCCCGCGATCCCGGGAGCGGCGACCCCGCACGCTGACGGCGCTGCTCCGGCACCGGCAAGGCGCGACCAGTACAAGGCAGGCCGAAATGACCCGTGTCCATGCGGCAGCGGCAAGAAATACAAAAATTGTCACGGCCGCGGCTGATTCCTCGGTCTCTGACTGCCAGCTAAAATTATGTTGATTAAAGAGTTCAATTTTGGATGTGTTCTGAGGAAGCAAGTATGACACCGATAATCAAAGATATTGGGCTGGCGGCAGCCGGCGAGCAAAAAATTCAGTGGGCTTGGCGGCATATGCCGGTTCTGAAGCAGATCGCAGCAGAGTTTGAGCAAACCAGGCCTTTTGCCGGTTTACGGGTTGCGGTAAGTATTCATGTTGAAGCCAAAACGGCCTGTCTGGCACGCACACTGGCTGCAGGTGGCGCTGAAGTGGCTTTGACCGCCTGTAATCCTTTGTCTACCCAGGATGATATTGCCGCGGCTCTAGCGGCTGGGGGCATGAAGGTATATTGTATTTATGGCGCATCCGCTGCTGAATACGAATCTCATCTGCAAGCGGCTCTGGCAATCAAACCGGATTTGATTATTGATGATGGCGGTGATTTGGCCGCCTTGCTGCATACGCAATGTCAGGATCTTGCCGCCAATATCCGCGGTGCCTGTGAAGAAACCACAACAGGCATTCACCGCTTGCGGCTGCTTGAGGAATCAGGTCAGCTGTTATACCCGGTTCTTTCTGTAAACGATGCCCGCTGCAAACATTTATTTGATAACCGCTATGGCACAGGACAGTCTGTTTTCACAGCGATTATGGCTACTACCAATTTGATAATTGCCGGCAAAACAATTGTTGTGGCCGGCTTTGGTATGTGTGGCCGCGGCGTGGCAATGCGGGCCAAAGGTCTGGGAGCTCGGATAATCGTCACTGAAATTGATCCTGTTGCTGCTTGTGAAGCTTTAATGGAGGGCTACGAGGTTATGCCGATGGCAGCAGCTGCTCTCGAGGGCGACATATTTGTAACGGTGACAGGATGCAAGGATGTAATAACAGAAGAACATTTTGCTTTGATGAAAGATGGAGCAATCCTTTGTAATGCCGGCCACTTCGACGTTGAAGTCAATTTACGCCAGTTGACCGAACTGGCGGTTAGTAAGAATGATGCCAGGAATAATATTCAGGAATTCAAATTGCAAGATGGGCGCAGCCTATATGTATTGGCTGAAGGCCGGTTGGTTAATCTCGCTGCCGGCGATGGCCACCCGGCAGAAATAATGGATATGAGTTTCGCATTACAGGCGCTTGGCTTGCAGTATATGGCTG
>CAYPHB010000090.1:0-8042 GCA_964410445.1 uncultured Oscillospiraceae bacterium | reverse complement strand
CCTTCGCATTCACACCCATACGGCGAGGAAACCATATATATTTTGTCGGGCACAGGTAAAGCAAAGGTGGGCGATCAAATCAGCAATATAGAGCGGGGAATGCTGGTGCGATTTCCACAAGGGGTCCAGCATATGCTGTGGAATACAGGCGATGTCGATCTTGTGGCCGTCTGCTTCTACGCTCCAAATGCCGAAGCCATTGATTATGAGTTTGATCCGGATTTTGACTTTCCTGAATTCCTGACTTCATAAACATTTAATATACAAAGATAGCAGTAAATAGAGACGAGGTTATTATGAAATATTTTTTTATCACCGGAACATCAAGAGGGCTTGGCGAAGATGTGGCCAGGCAGCTGATTGCTGAAGATAATTACATCTTCTGTATCGCCAGACAACAGAACCAGCAGCTGGTTGAAATGGCGCAAAATAAGCAAAACAGACTAAAAAATGTTGCCTTTGATTTGAATGAGCTAACTGAGCTTGAGAGCATGCTTGAGGGCTTGTTCGCCGGAATAGACCTAGAGACTGCCGAGGGTTTTTATCTGATCAATAACGCCGGCACGCTCGACCCGATCAAACCTGTCGGCAAAGCAGAAAGTGAAGCGGTTATCCGGAATATAAATGTTAATCAACTTGCGCCGATGCTCCTGACCTCAGCCTTTGTCAGGCTGACAAAAACCGTCAAGTGTCAGAGACGGGTGGTTAATGTATCGTCCGGTGCCGGGCGTAAACCTTATGAAGGCTGGAGTAGTTACTGCGCAGCCAAAGCCGCCATTGACATGTTTACGCGTTGCGTAGCTCTTGAGTCAAAGCTAGAGGAAAGCCCCACTGAAATCGTGGCATTTGGGCCGGGAGTTATGGATACAGCCATGCAAGCCGGGATCAGAAACACCAATACAGCTGATTTCGTCCAACTGCAAAAATTCCTCGATTTGAAAAAGGACGGCAAACTGCTGACCCCGGAACTTGTTGCAGGTGTTCTGATCAAACTGCTTCTCGCTGACAATTTCCCTCAAGGCGAATATATTGATGTGTATTCATTAATGGCCTAGGATCTGTTTTAAATAGTATTGTCAGAAGGATAAAAGAGCTGACTTCAGCGCAAAAGTATTGCTGAAGTCAGCTTTATATTTATTTCAGTTTGTTGATCAGATTGCTGAAAACTAAACAGACTAAATGCTGACCAGTATTTTGAAAACATCCTGTGATTTGATGGCAGTCTCGAAAGCAGTAGCAGCCTCAGACAAAGGATAAACAGCGCTGACCAGGCTTCTCAATTCTTCATCCAGCCTGCCGCTCTTTAAGATATCGATTGCCGCTGCGAAATTAACCTGCGAATGGATCCGTACTCCTCTGAGTTTTAGTTCTTTGAGAAACACCTGAGTAGTATTTACAGGATAGCTGTCAGCTGCCATGCCAATAATTACTATTGTGCCGGCAATTTTGGCAGCATCAGTCATGGCGGCGGTACCGGCTTTACTCCCGGAGACTTCAAAAACCACATCAAAACCTTTTTTGTTTGTGACTTCAGCGGTTTTCTCCTTCAAATCAGAAATCACGGGATTAATTGTTTCGAATCCAAGGCGTTCTGCAAAGGCGATTCTGGCTGGGCTTACTTCAGAAATTAGAATTCTGCCCGCTCCACTCAGTCTTGCAACCATGGCAATCAAGAGGCCAATGGGTCCCCCACCGATTATCAGACAGTTCTCGCCTACTTTCAGCCCGCTTTTGCGGACATCGTGCACGGCGACAGACAGCGGTTCGATCAGAGCCGCCAGTTGTGGATCGAGATCCTGAGGCAAGGCATAAACCTTACGGGCGAGAACTTTAACATACTCTGCAAAGCTGCCGTCATGATGAATGCCGTGTATCTTTAAGCTGCGGCAGACATTCTCGTGACCAGTCAAACAAGCTTCACAGATACCGCAGGCATAATAAGGCTGGGCTGCCACCAAAGCCCCCGGCTGCAGGTCAGAGCGAGAAGAATCATGAACTTTTACCAGCTCACCTACAAACTCATGTCCCGGCGTTACCGGATAGCAGGCAGTTGGATGATGCCCTTGAAAAACATGTACATCAGAACCGCAAATGCCGGAATAAAGCACCTTGATCAGCGCCTCACCCTCAGCCAGTTCAGGCATAGGCACTTCTGCCAGTTCTAAGGTATCAGGTTTGAGGAAACGTACTGCTTTCATAAATCTCACCTCAATATTCGAAGAATCCTTTACGGGTTTTACGGCCAAGATGTCCCGCCCGGACAAGCTTACGCAGCAGTGGATGCGGGCGATACTTTGGGTCACCGGTATCTCTCAAAAGCACTTCCATTATGGCTAATACAACATCGTTGCCGACCAGATCAGACAAAGCCAGAGGCCCAATTGGATGGTTTGCGCCATTTTTCATTGCCAGGTCGATATCAGCTGCACTTGCCGTACCTTCAGCCAGCACGCCGATAGCTTCATTAATCATGGGAATCAAAATTCTGTTGACCACAAAACCGGGGGAATCCTGAACTAGCACAGGTGTTTTGCCAATTTCACGGGCAAAAGCCATTACTCTTTCGCTTAGCTCAGCAGGAGTGTTCAGGCTGACCACAACCTCAACTAAAGACATGACAGGCGCGGGGTTAAAAAAGTGCATACCAATGACCGGTCGCTGTAAACCTGCGCCGATCTCCGCAACCGATATCGAGGAGGTGTTTGTCGCAAAAATTGTCTCCGGACCGCAGATATCCTGTAATTGCCGAAAAATATTGCGTTTGGGCTCAAGCTGTTCAATAGCAGCTTCAACTACCAACTCGCAATCTGCCGCGTTTGAATATTCGCCGACTTTTAGCCGGCTCATTATTGCGTCGAGTTGCGCCTGCGGCATTTTGCCTTTCAGGACCTGCCTTTCCAGTCCCGAAGCAATTTTGTCGATTCCTTTTTGGGCGATCGCGCTATCGACATCGCTGAGCATTACAGAATGTCCGGCCGCAGCAAAAACTTGTGCTATGCCGCTGCCCATAGTGCCGGCACCTACTATAAAAACATTCATTATGAATCCCTTTCGCAGCTCCTGCCCTGCCTTAATAATACTGGCGTCTGTTGGTTCACTTAGCTGGTTCACTTAGCGGTTTTTAAAAGGTTCGGGTTTTTGTTTGGCGACAAAGGCTGACATCGCGGCCTTTTGGTCGTTGCTGTCAAAGCAGCTGGCAAAAGCCGCGGCTTCAATCGCAAGCCCTGTGTCTAAATCACACATACTGCCGCGGTTAACTGCCCGTTTCACAGCCGCGACAGCAATCGGCGCATTAAGATTGATGCTTCCAGCATAAGCCAAAACCTGTTCCCTGAAATCAGCTTTTTCAATGATCTTGACAACAATACCCAGCTGCAGTGCTTCTTCAGCTTTCACCCGTCGAGAGGTATAAAGCAGATCCTTGGCTTTGCCGGGTCCGATCAGGCGAGGCAGACGCTGGGTACCGCCAAAACCTGGTGTAATACCAAGCGAGGCTTCTGGAAATGAAAAAGCAGCGTTTTCCGCGGCGAGAATAATGTCACAAGCCAGCGCGAGCTCAAAGCCGCCTCCCAAAGCGTAACCATTGACAGCAGCAATTACAGGCAGCGGAAACTGCTCAATTTGACGAAAAACAGCATTGCCAAGCTCTGAATATTCCCTGGCCACGCGGGGATCAAGGTCCTTCATCTCCGCGATGTCCGCACCGGCGGCAAAAGCTTTTTCGCCCGATCCGGTAATAACCACAGAGCGAACGTCTTGCAGGTTCAGTTCAGCAAATACTTGTCGCAGCTCCTGCAAAAGGGCGACTGATAAAGCGTTGAGCTGGTTAGGGCGATTAAGAGTTACCACAGCGGTCTGGCCATGATGCTCCAGTTGAACCAAAGTCGTTTCCATTCAGATCCTCCCTACACTAGTTCGACTATCATTGCTTCTCCCATGCCGCCGCCGATACAGAGGGCCGCAAGGCCGTAGCGCGCCTCTCGGCGGGCCATTTCGTACAACAGAGATGTCAATATTCTAGCCCCGGAAGCTCCGATCGGATGGCCTAAAGCTATAGCCCCGCCATTGACATTGACCTTTTGCTGATCGAGTCCCAATTCCTGGCATACAGCCAGCGACTGAGAGGCGAAGGCTTCATTCAGTTCAATCAGGTCGATATCTCCCACTTCAAGACCAGCCTTCTGCAGGCAGGTCTGAATAGCCGGAACCGGTCCCATTCCCATAATCGCGGGATCAATACCGCAAGAAGCGCTGGCAACAATCCGGGCCAGAGGCTTAAGGTTGTTTTGTTCGACAAAATCAGCGGAACCAATCACCAGCGCAGCCGCTCCGTCGTTGATCCCTGAGGCATTGGCCGCTGTGACGGTTCCATCCTTGATAAATGCCGGCTTCAGCCTGGAAATTTTTTCTAAAGAAGTATCCGGACGAATGTATTCATCCGCGTCAACAATCAGCGGGTCACCTTTTCTTTGTGGCACAGCTACAGCTGTAATTTCAGCAGCAAAGCGCCCTTCTCTTTGTGCCGCGGCGGCTTTTTGCTGTGAACTGACAGCAAAAGAATCCTGCTGTTCACGTGTTATGCCATATTTTTCCGCAACGTTTTCTGCCGTGATTCCCATATGGTAGTCGTTAAAAACATCCCAAAGGCCGTCTGAGACCATGTAATCCTTCAGCTTGACATCACCCATCCGGCTGCCCCAACGGACATCGCCCGCCAGGTAAGGTACATTACTCATGGATTCAGTACCTCCAGCTACCAGGCACTCACCTTCATCGGCCTTGATAGTACGCATGGCAAGGGCAACTGAATACAAACCGGAACCACAAACCTTGTTAATGGTTACAGCCGGCTTCTCCAGCGGAATCCCAGCAGCCACAGCAACCTGACGGGCCGGGTTCTGGCCCTGCCCGCCTTGAAGCACATTACCGAAAATAACCTCATCGACTTGTTCCGGTGTTACAGCCGCACGTTGAAGAGCCTCAGTTATTGCAACCTTACCCAAATCAACTGCAGTCAGCGGTTTTAAGGCACCGCCAAAGCTACCGATAGGAGTTCTGCAAGCGCTCAGGATATAAACAGGTTTATTCATTTTTACTACACAACCTTTCGCTCTGATTTCAGTTATAGCTGGCGCAAAACCTTCTTTCCCACTCAGCTATAAGTCCTTCGCGGAAGTCGGGATGGGCTATCTGAATCAATTGTCTGGCACGCTCGCGCAGTGTCTTGCCAAATAATTCGGCTATCCCGTATTCTGTAACGACATAACGCACGTCATTGCGGGACGTTGTTACAGCCGCGCCTTGATCGAGGAAAGGGACTATTTTAGAAATTTTGCCGCCGGCAGCTGTTGAGGGCATGGCGATAATCGACTTGCCGCCCTTAGACTTATTAGCGCCGCGGACAAAGTCAACCTGGCCGCCAACCGCGCTGATTTGCGTCAGGCCGACACTTTCTGATGCAACCTGGCCCATCAGATCAACCTGCACACAGGAGTTGATCGAAACCATTTTGTCGTTCTCAGCGATTACGTCAACGTCGTTAACATAATCAACCGGCATCATGTGGAACATCGGGTTGTCGTCGGCAAATTCATAAAACTCCGCTGTACCCATCAGGAATGAGACAACCAGCTTGCCTGGGTGAAGTGTTTTTTTGCGGTTATTGATAACACCCTTTTGAATCAAGGCCAAAACACTGTCGGAAATCATTTCTGAATGAATACCCAGATCCTTCTTGTCATCTAGTGAAAGCAAGACAGCGTCCGGCAAACTGCCGATCCCCAGTTGAATGGTGGCGCCATCTTCAATCAGGCTGGCGCAATGCCGACCGATCTGCCGTTCTACCTCTGTCAACTGCGGTTTCGCCAATTCAATCAGAGGAGCATCATGTTCGACAAACCAGTCAATGTCGTTTACACGCACAAAGGTGTCACCATGAGTGCGCGGCATAAAGCTATTAACCTGAGCAACTACAAGTTTCGCGTTCTGCACGGCACTGACACCATAATCAACAGATACGCCCAGGCTGACATAGCCGTGCTTGTCGGGCGGTGAAACCTGCATCATAAATACATCAATCGGCAAGGTGCCGTCTGCGAACAAAGCAGGAATCAACGAAAAATAGCAGGGGGTGAAATCGCCGCGGCCTTCCGCAATGGCTTTGCGTCCCGGAGAACCCACAAACAGGGAGTTGTGCCGAAAATGCTTCTCCATGCCAGGCTGGCAATATTGCCCCTTGCCCATGCCAACCATATGAACAATTTCCACGTCAGTGAATTGTTCTTTGTTTTCAACCAGCGCGTCGATAATCGCGCTAGGTTCACCAATCGCGTGTCCGAAGAGCACACGGTCACCGCATTGGACTTTGGTGGCCGCTTCAGTCGCCGTCAGTTGATGATTCTTGTAATATTCTTTCCAACTCATTACTGATTTCTCCTCGTTTGTTATTAAGCAATCTACGAGCCAGGTTCAGCATTTCAGTGTCGTCAGCAGGCTCAAGTCGCACTTCAAGAACAGCTGGATGCTCCAACAATGACTCGCGGACAAGAAGTGTGAACGTTTCGCCGGCGCTGGGGCAGCCGTTACAGGCGCCGGTAAGTCTTACCACTGCTACTCCGTTTGCGAAGGATAACAATATCACGCCGCCGCCATGCGCTGCCAATGCCGGTCTAACCTTCCTGTTCAGGTACTCTTCCAAATTGGCAGTTGCTAGGTCTGCAGCAGTATTGTCGGACTTGGGGTCAATCATTCTTTAATGCCGGCAATACGCTTGGCACACTTAACTTTAGCCGGCAGGTCGGATTGACGGGAAATCATGATCCGCTGGGCCTGCGGTGAGCCGGCGCCATGCATCGATTCAGTACGATATCCTACAGCGGCAGTGCCAAGAGTAATGTTCTCGATCAGGCGCATTATCCGCATGCGGGCTTCAGCGCTGGGAGCTGCTGCTTTCATATACTTCTCAATATACGGGCCAATTTTCTGGTGACGCAGATCGCTGGCCGCAGGCATTGTAACCATTACGCCTCCGGCAATGTCTTCAGCCAGGCGGGCAATTTCATAAGGGAAGCGGGTCACGTTCTGTTTACAGACATTCGCCAGCAGCAAGTCGATCATGTAGTTACCGGCCGGTAGCTTTGTGCCTTGTGAAGAACAAGCAATACCGCAGGCATATAGTGTCTCATTGAGGTGAGTCATTTCAATGATTTTGTCTTTAACGTGCGAGGCTTTAGGCACGCCATTGTACTCGGAAGCCAACGCGGCGGCGCCGATGAGTACGTCACCGACACCAACTTTACAACCGCCATAGCTTTGGCGGTGGTACCCGGCAAAACGCTCAACCATCATGCCGGCGAATTCTGCTTCACCATCCATGAAAATCAAGTGGTTGGGCACAAATACATCGTCGAAAATAACCAGTGTCTCATGACCCCCGTAATGCTTATTGCCCAGATCAATATCGGCATCGTCTTCAAGCTTGCGTGTATCACACGACTGGCGCCCGTAAACAATCAGGATGCCTTCCGAATCGGTCGGGATGCCGAAGCAGATGGCATAATCTTTGTCTTCCGGCCGAAGGGAAATCGTCGGCATTACCACAACTTCATGCGAGTTGATCATTCCTGTTTGGTGCATCTTGGCACCGCGCACAACAACACCGTCATCGCGGCGTTCGACAACGCGCAGGTAAACATCCGGATCAGGTTGGGCACTAGGGCTAAGCGAGCGATCGCCTTTGGGATCGGTCATGGCGCCATCCACGGTCAGGTCTTCTGTCTGAATACGCTTCCAGTAATTTGTGAAATTCTCCAGATAATTTGTTCCCCTAGCCTGGTCAATTTCGTAAGCAGTACTGTAAATAGCATTGGCGGCATCCAGGCCGACACAGCGTTGGAAGCAGGAGGCCGTGCGCTGACCGAGCAGCCGCTGCATTTTCACTTTGTTTATTAGATCTTCAGTACTCTGATGCAAATGAGTAAAACGGTTGATTTTCTCGCCGGTGAGGCTTGAGGTCACTGTCATCAATTCTTCGTACTCTGGCA
>CAYPHB010000089.1:4040-8077 GCA_964410445.1 uncultured Oscillospiraceae bacterium | reverse complement strand
GTCGTTGATTATGTCATACCCGGCCGCGTGCACGTGGCAGGTGTCGAGACAAATACCTAACAGCTCCTGATGTTCAACCTGTTCGATAATCTGCTGCAGTTCCTCAAAGTTGCCGCCGATTTCACTGCCGCTGCCGCTCATCGTTTCCAACAGAACCAGGGTTTTCTGTCCGGGTATTAATACCTTGTTCAGTGCGGCTGCGGTATAGCCAATACCGACATCAACCCCCTGCCCCACATGGCTGCCTGGATGGAAGTTGTAATAGTTCCCCGGTAAATACTCCAGCCGTTCCACGTCACCGGCCATCATTTCCGCCGCCAGTGCCCGCAGCTGTTCATCAGGGGAACAGGCGTTCAGGGTATACGGCGCATGGGCCAGAATCGGCGCAAATTCATGTTCTTTCAGGAAAGCGTCCAAGGCTTTTATATCCGTTTCGTTGAGAGCCCTTTGGCGACTGCCGCGAGGATTGCGGGAGAAAAACTGAAAGGTATTGGCTCCTATCGACAAAGCCTCTTTACCGATATTGAGGTAGCCTCGGGAAATTGAAAGATGACAGCCGATATTCAACATAAAATTTGCCTCCTTAAAAAATGACTCCAGCAAGTTGTTCCACAATAAATACAGCCAGTGAAGCACCCAGTGCCACAACCAGCAATGACTTTCCCCGCCACCCAAGCAGCAGAGCAACTGCCAGGCCGGCAGCGGCCGATTCGGGCAGCGAGGTTGAATAAAATATAGCCGGGATGGTCAGCGCGGCCAAAACAGCATAAGGCACATAAAACAAGAAGGAACGAAAGAGCACGTTGTCAATGCGCTTACGGACTAAAAGCAGCGGCAGCATGCGCGGCAGCCAGGTGGCTGCCAACATGGTCAGAAACGCGCCGAGCAGATAAGATTCTTTCATAGTCTGCCCTTCCCATTATCTTCAGCCATTGTTGCTGACTCTTCTGATTCCGGTGTTATCGGTGCCATTAATGCACCGGCGATAGCAGCGATCAGAGTGACGGCGATCAAACGCCAGCCGCTCGGAATCTCCCGGGTCAGAGGCACAGTTTGTGCTGCGGTGCTCAGGACGGCGGCCAGAATAACAACTGCCAGGACTGGGCGCGAAGAGCGGGCCGGCGGAATAATTATCGCAATGAACATGGCATAAAGCGCAATCCCCAGCGCACTGCGCGCAGCCAGCGGCAAAACTGAACCG
The DNA here is from genome assembly GCA_964410445.1 of uncultured Oscillospiraceae bacterium. Classification (GTDB taxonomy): domain Bacteria; phylum Bacillota; class Clostridia; order Saccharofermentanales; family UBA5734; genus JAXGXQ01. The sequence continues at coordinate 6,876 of CAYPHB010000089.1, read as the reverse complement.
GCCAGGGCGCCAAACAGGGTGCCTCCCGTCCAACCGGCAACAGGCAGCGAGATTAAGCCCAGCATGTAGGTAAGCCCCGGCTCACCGGCATGAGTTGCTGCTACTGCGTAGATTTCGTCAGTAACCCCATAGCCGATAATCAGGCGGCCCGGCAGACTGATACCAGGCCGCAGCTTTTGTGTTAAGGAAAGCGACATCAGCATATAGCGGAGATTGATTAATAGAACTGTGATGAAAATTTCCAGATAAGGCGCACCGGCAAAAATCAGTTGTGTACCTGCAAACTGGCCAGCCGAGGTCATGTTGGTGAAAGAAATCAGCGTGGCAGTAAGTGGAGTCATACCGCCTTCCGCAGTAAATAAACCATAAGCAAAGGAAACGGCAAAATAGCCCAGAGCTATTGGTAAGCCGGCGGCCAGTCCTTGCTGAAAGTCCGGGCGCTGCAGCCTGTGTTGCAAGCTTTGGCTTTTGCTGCCGGAATGTCTGTTCACCTGAGTCTGCCTGTCCTGGTTTTGCTTCATCGCGCTCTGCTCGCATGCCTTGCCGTTGCGGCAGTAAGGCTTTCCTCCCGTAATAAGCTGTGCTTCTGAAAAGCGTCTCTTAATCTTATCATAAACATTTCGCGTGGTAATATATAACAAATGGAATTAAGCAAGCGGCGCCTGTTTCGGCCCGTCGGGAAATACTAGGAAAATAACTAGGAAAGCACTCGGGAAATACTCGGAAATTCAAGGAGGATCTATGAACGAACTAAACTCTGTTTTGCTGGTGGGCGCAGGCGCGGTTGGCAGCGCGGTGGCTCATAAACTACATGATACAAACCCAGGTAAGGTTTTTATTCTGGCCGGCGGCGAGCGGGCTAATCGCTATCGCCAGCAAGGCCTGATGATAAATGAACAGCGCTACGACTTGCCGATTCTGGAACCTGTTGCCCCGGTTCTCCAGGCAGGCACCCCACAAAAAATGCTTCCGACCCAGGCAGAAGGTTCCGCAATTCCGCTGGCGACCGCTGCATCCGGGCCGATTGATTTAATCCTGGTAGCAGTTAAGCAGTATGATTTAGCCTCAGCCATTGAAGATATGCGTTGCTACGTGGGAGAGAACACGGTAATACTTTCATTAATGAACGGGATCACCAGCGAGGCAGAGCTAGGCGAAGCATTCGGCAGCGAAAAAATCCTCTATGGGCTGGTAATCGGGATTGACGGCAACCGCAGCGGTAATCGAGTGCGGTTTACCTCGGCAGGTACCGTCGTGTTTGGCGAAGCCGACAATTGCACCTGGTCGGACCGGGTAAGCAAAATTGCTCAACTGTTTGACGCTGCCAGCGTTACCTATACAGTCCCGGAAAATATGCTCCATGCCCTGTGGTATAAGTTCATGATCAATGTCGGCATAAACCAGGTTTCAGCCGTGCTGCTGGCACCTTACGGCGTATTTCAGCTAATTCCGGCTGCAGAGGATATGGTTGAAGACGCGATGCGCGAGGTTAACGCGGTAGCAATGGCGAAGGGGATCGAACTTGGTGAAACAGATATAACCAACTGGCGGACGGTACTGGCGAGTATGAACCCGGAAACCCATACTTCAATGGTTGACGACCTGCTGCATGGCCGCCCAACCGAAGTCGAGATGCTGTCCGGCACCGTTATACAGCTGGGCGCTGAAAACAACATACCCACGCCTGTCAATGAACTGCTATACAAATTGATTCGCACCCGCGAAGAAATGGCAAAACTTGCCACCTGAAATGAGCAGCCCTATTCCCCTGATTTCAGTGATTCTACCATGTCAATCCTGATCAACCGGTAATACATAAAGAGATTAACCAATAAGGCGAACACCATGGTCAGCAGAATCGACCAGACATAGCTGAGCGGCAGAATCTGTTTTCCGAACATCATGTTGTCAATTTCCATGGTGTTCATCACAAATCCGTGCAGAAAATAGCCGAGCACAAGGCCACCCAGCGTACCGATAGCAGCAAGTACCATGTTCTCGCGGTAGACGTAGGACGAAACCTCATTGTCGCGGAAGCCCAGCACCTTGAGTGTGGCGATTTCGCGTGCCCGCTCTGTAATATTGATGTTGGTCAGGTTGTAAAGCACAATAAACGCCAGCGCTCCGGCTGAAATAATCAGCACCAGAACCACGGTGTTGAGACTGCTTAAAACATCATTGAACTGGTCAGAAATGCCAGCTGTGAAAATAACTCCCAGTGCTGCTTCGTTCGTCAGAATTTTTTCTGAAAAAGAATTTTCATCAATTTCCTGTGGGTTTTCCAGATTGAAAGTAATGCTGTTGTACTGCGGTGCCTGGTAGGTTATCTGGTCATAATACGCAGGTGACATGTATAGATAATGGGCCATATAGTTCTCGGTAATTCCCGCGATTTTCGTTTCATAGGTCAGTTGGTCGCTGTCAGTCCAACGGACTGTATCGCCGACTTCAACATTTAACAGATCCGCCAGTTTCTCGGTTAGAACCGCACCGTCAGCCGGCATTTGCAGCTCAGTGCCGCTGGTCCGCTCGCGTAAAACATAATACTGCTGAAGTTCTGCAGCGTTTTCCGGCACGACCAGAGAAGCTTCAAATTCACGGCCTGAGCCTGACGGCCTTAGAGTGACGGTTTCATTGAGCAGCCGCAGCTGGCTTGTAACCTTAGGTTCGCTGGCCAGAAGTGCCGGCAGCTCCACAGCTGATTCTTTTTCGCTGTCATAATAAACAGCCGCATCATAGATAAATAATTCTTCAAACTGCTTAGTACCGATAGCGCCGATTGAATCCTTAAGACCAAAGCCGGTTAGCAATAACGCGGTGCAACCGGCGATACCAA
>CAYPHB010000089.1:0-4030 GCA_964410445.1 uncultured Oscillospiraceae bacterium | reverse complement strand
GGAAGATATTGCGGGCAGTCACTTTGTTTGAGAAAGAGAGCCGCCGCCACAAAGGACGGACGCGTTCAAGCCATATCCGTTTGCCCGGTTTGGGGGCTTTTGGCTGCATTAAGACAGCGGGAGTAGCCCGCAGCTCACTCAAAGTTGCCAGTAAAGCCGCTGACATAATTGTTATAACCGCGATCAAGCTGGAAATCAGGCTGAGATCTGTATGTGGCGGTGTCAGCTGATAGGGAATCGCATACATCAAGCTGTAGGCCGACATAATTACCGAAGGAAAAACCCAAAACCCCAAGGCAAGTCCTGCTGCAGTACCTACGGCGCAGGCCAAAAGGGCATAAGCCAAAAACTTGAACGAAATCGCAAACGAGCTGTAGCCCAGTGCTTTAAGCGTGCCGATCTGAACCCGCTCTTCCTCAACCATCCTGGTCATGGTTGTCAGGCACACCAGAGCGGCTACCAAAAAGAAAAACAAAGGAAAAACCGTTGCCACAGCGCCGATCCGTTCGGCGTCGGCGCCATAGCCGCTATAGCCGGGGAAGCTTTCACGGGTGAACACAAACCAGCCACTGGGAATTTCAATCAGGGCGCGTTCGGCATCATGGATATCAGTTTCAGCCTGCGCTATCAGGCGTTCGGCTTCTGCTTTCTCGTAGCCGAATGCCGCCAGGCCGTCGTTTAGCTCTGCCCTGGCTTGCACCAGTTTTAGCCGCCCGTCAGCCAGTTCACGTTCGAGTTCACGTTCTCCGCGCGACAAAGCTGCGGCGCCATTAGCCAGCAGTTTTTCATTTTCGTTGATTACTGCCCGCGCCTGGTCCAGTTCAGCTTTGCTTTGATCCAACACAGCTTTACCTGCGTCCAGCTCCGCTTTATTTCTATCATATTCGGCCAAGCCTTGATTGTATTGCTGCCATCCGGCTGCCACTTTGCGCCTGGCTGCTTCATATGTGACAAGGTTTTGGTTAAACTCATCTACTCCATTTTCATATTGGAGTTTGCCGTCTTCATATGCTGCCTGCCCCTGTTCGTAGGCAGTCCTGCCTGCGGTTAGTGCCGCCAGCAGTTCAGCGGTGGCTTTATGCTCCGCCTCAGCCGCAGCCAACTGAGCTTCGAGTGTTTTAAGTTCTTTTGCGGTGGCGTCCAGCTGTGCTTTTACCGCTGCCAGTTCAGCCTCGCTGGCCTTAAGCTTTGCCCGGCCGGCGTCGATAGCTATTCTGCCAGCTTCCAGTTCACGTTCTCCCGCGGTAAGTTCGGCTTCACTAGCGTCCAATACTGTTTTTGCCGCCTGCAGCTGAGCATCACCCTCGCCCCAGGCTATATACCCAGCGTTCCAATCCTTCAGACCGCTCTCGTACTTAGCACGTCCGGCGGCCAGTTCAGCCCGGCCCTTTTCCAGCTTGGCGCGTTGGTCTGCAAGTTCGCTAGTGTATTTTTTCTCGTTAGCCTTTAGCTCAGCTTCACCTTCGGCAATTGCCAGCTCGGCATCTGCCAGCTTCTGTTCGGCATCTGCCAGTTCCCGGGCTGCTTTATCTTTCTGCTCCAGCAACTCCGTTTTACCTGTTTCGATTTCTGCGCGCAGCTCGGCGACTTCCTCCGCTATCGCGCTTTCTCCTAAAGCTTCCAGGTCAGGCGTAAAGGCTTCGATCCGTTCGTTATATGCTGGTGAATAAGATTCAAGATCGTCTGAGCCCACAACCCGTAAATACAGATTACCCGGGCGCTCCGCCACAAATTCGTCCTGCGCCGCAACTGCATACCAGCTAATTGAGCCGCCGCCGATATTTGTCTGACCACGCTGGAAATCTATATACAACGGCGAGCGTACCCGCCCTACCACGGTATAAGCGGTGCTTTGCACCAAATCACTCAGTTGTTGATCCTCCGGCAGAGACGCTGTCAGAACAGTACCCAAAGGAATAATGCTCTTTAGGCCAAAGCCTTCTTCAATAGCGATTTCGCCGGGCTTTTCCGGCAGTCGGCCTTCGAGCAAGGCCAGACGGTTGAGCCCTTTGTCGGTTGGTGACTCGCCGGAATTGCTGTTATTATTGTTGCTGGTGTTGTTGCCAGAATTGCTGATGTTAATATTATTGGTGTTGTTGCCGGAATTGCTGTCATTGCTATAGAGCCGGACAGTAAATTCCAGGCCGTCCGGTGTCGCCAAAAACAGGTCAACAATTTGGGTTTCACTAACTTCTGCCACCCCGGGGTTTTGTTTAAGCGCTGCAATATCCTGCTCCCGGAAACCGAGAGGTGAAAGCAGGCGGTAGTCAGCCAGGCGCTGATCCTGGTAATAGCGTTCCGCCGAAATCAGCATGTCCGGTTCGCTGGCGTTGATACCGGCAAAAAAGCCCACGCCGAGGGCTACCATACCCAGAATCGAAAGAAAACGGGCGCGGCTTTTCCAAATTGAGCGGATAAAGTCTTTCAGAAGCGAGGTTTTCATATCACCATTCGAGCTCTTCAACCGGCAGCGGTTGAGCATTAGTGGTGATCTCGATCACTTTGCCATTGCGCATGCGAATGACTTTGTCAGCGATAGCGGTCAACGCCAGGTTATGGGTAATTACAATTACAGTCATGCCGGTATTGTGGCAGGTATCCTGCAACAGCTTGAGAATTGAGCGCCCGGTATTGTAATCCAACGCGCCTGTTGGCTCATCGCACAGCAGCAACTTGGGGTTCTTGGCCAAAGCACGCGCGATCGCAACCCGCTGCTGCTCGCCGCCGGAAAGCTGAGAAGGAAAATTGTCCTTGCGGTCGCTCAGACCGACCTGAGCCAAAACCAGATCCACATCAAGCGGATTTGGGCTGATCTGCGTGGCAAGTTCGACATTTTCCCGTGCAGTCAGGTTTTGCACCAGATTATAAAACTGAAAGACAAAGCCGATGTCGGTGCGGCGGTATTCAGTCAGCTGGCGGCGGTTGTAGGAGCTGATATCAGCGTTGTCTACCTGAATAGTGCCGCCGCTGAGTGAGTCCATGCCGCCAAGCAGGTTGAGCACAGTTGTTTTGCCGGCGCCGGAAGCGCCCACAACTAAAGCGAATTCGCCTTTGTTGATGGTAAAACTGACACCGTCGGCAGCGACAATTGTTACTTCGCCCATACGGTAATTCTTTTGTACATTATTTAGTTCTATATAAGTCAAGGGTTCCTCCGCCCAGAGTGTTTATGGTAAAAAATGGCCAGCTGGGTACGGTCGCGCAACTCCAGCTTTTCCAGGATTTGGCTGATGCTATTGCGGACAGTGCCTTCGCCGAGATGAAGCTTTGTAGCAATTTCTCTATTATTGAGGCCATCTGCCACTAAAGAGATAATATCCATCTCTTTGGGCTTAATGTCAAATTCAGTTAAGTCTGTTGGCAGGTCGGTGCTAAGCAAAGACGGAATACGTGAACTGATTTCCTCGCCAAAAACGCTTTGGCCTGCCTGGATCGCCTTAATAGCTGGCACCAGGCTCTCAAACTGTTGTTTGAGAATATAACCGCGAGCGCCTATCCTCAGGGTTTCTGCGATGTATTCATCGTCCGCGAACGTTGTCAGATACAGAATTCTCGCCTCCGGATCAGCCGCCAGAATCTGTTTGCCGGCTTCCAGGCCACTCATCTCTGGCATCCTGATATCGAGCAGGATCAGGTCCGGCTGATGTATTTGATAAAGCCCCAGGGCAGAGGCGCCATCAGTGGCAGTTGCAATCACCTGCAGCTCCGGATCAGCTTCAATGATGATTTTGAGCGAAGTTGTGATCAAACGATCATCATCCACCAGGACTATACGTAAGCGCTGTGGTAACGTCATTGCCTTTTGGCCTCCTGATATGCTGCACGGGGAATGGTCACGAATATTGTAAACCCTTCATTTTGTTTGAAATGAGCCTGACCGCCAAGGCTTGCGACTCTTTCCACTATATTTCGCAGTCCCATACCGGTACCGGCGCTTTGCGGTAAAGTGGTGCCGCCCTTTAGCAAATCAGGGCAGCCTCTGCCGTTGTCGCGCAAAATCAGCTGGTAGAAGCCGGGATGCTCGCGCAAA
>CAYPHB010000088.1:6334-8097 GCA_964410445.1 uncultured Oscillospiraceae bacterium | reverse complement strand
CGGCAATTTTAGCTGAGCTCGAGCTTGATGGCAGCAGTAATCCTTTTAATTTGAGTCGTGGCGAGCGCCAGCGCGTTGCTCTGGCATCAGTTCTGGCCCGTGAGCCTGATTTGCTGATTCTGGATGAACCGACAACGGGACTTGACTGGCTGGAATGCATCCGGATTATGGAGCAGATCAAACAGCGCAACTTGGCCGGAACTACTGTTTTGATGATCTGCCACGATATGGAAGTTGTGCAGGATTACGCCAGCCGCGTGTTGGTGATGTCCGGAGGCCGCCTGTTGGCTGATGGCCCGATGGCTGAAATTATGACGGACGAAATACTGCTAAGCAGCGCTTCGGTTACCAGCGCCCAGATTCCGGCCTTGACAAGCCGTTTTGGTTCGCTGTTTGCCGGCATATTCAACCCTGAAGAGCTTGCCGCTGCAATCGCGGGGAGGGTAAGCAAATGACTGGAATGATCGATTATGTGCCCGGCACCACACCGCTGCACCGGCTGAATCCTCTAAGCAAACTGGCTTTGGCTCTTGTTATGTGCATTGCCTGTTTTATCAGCCGCAATCACGTATTCATCGTCAGCATCATCGGCCTGAACCTGCTGCTGGCAGCCTCAGCCGGCATTTTGAGGCGTTCTTTAACCATGCTGCGAGCGCTGCTGAAATTTTCGCTATTGCTCTTTGTGGTACAGCTGTTGTTCATCCGGGAGGGAAATGTGCTGTTGACACTGCCGCTGAATGTACTTGTCACCGACAAGGGAGTATCATTTTCTCTGTTGTTTGTTTTGCGCCTGTTGGCCGCGACGATGCCGCTGACCCTGATGCTTTCGCTGACCCAGGCATCAGCTTTGTCGGGGGTTCTGGTAGAAAAACTGCGCGTTCCCTATAAATACGCTTTTGCGCTGACCACAACAATCCGTTTTATCCCGGTATTCACGGCAGAAGCCGCGGACATAATGGCAGCGCAAAAATCGCGGGGCGTAGAATTTGATACCGGCAGCTTTTTCAAAAAGATCCGCTTGTTGCTGCCGCTGTGTGTGCCGCTTTTGATCAGCTCGGTTGCCCGGATCGACCAGGGCGCGATCTCAGCAGAACTGCGCGGCTTCAGCTGCCGTCAGCGTGGTTCCAGTTATCACGAATACAGACTCACCAGGCTGGATCTGGTCGCTGGAATCCTGGCAGCAGTTTTAATAGCTTTGGCCGTTATACTTTAATTGATTCAAGCAAACCGGGCACCAAGTCCGAGAAAACCTAGGAGTAGAGAGTAATGAAATCAGACAAGAACAACAAAAATATCCGCCTGCTGATGGGCAACGAAGCCATCGCCTTGGGCGCCATCCGGGCTGGAGTTCGTGTAGTCACAGGCTATCCCGGCACGCCGTCTACAGAAATCCTCGAGACAGTAGCCAAAGAAAATACAGGCGATATTTATGTGGAGTGGTCTGTTAATGAAAAGGTCGCGCTCGAAATCGCGGCAGGTGCTGCTTATGCTGGCGCCCGGACGCTGGTGACAATGAAGCAGGTCGGACTGAATGTAGCTGCCGATCCGATCATGAGCCTCGCTTATGTTGGTGTTAAGGGCGGCATGGTGGTGGTTGTCGCTGACGACCCTGGTCCGATTTCCTCGCAGACGGAACAGGATACGCGTCATTTTGCGGAATTTGCCAACTTGCCGGTATTTGACCCGTCTACCCCGGAGGAAGCTTACCTGATGATGGAGGCTGCTTTCGAGGTTTCGGAAAAGTATAGCACCCCGGTACTCTT
>CAYPHB010000088.1:0-6234 GCA_964410445.1 uncultured Oscillospiraceae bacterium | reverse complement strand
CCATTCCCTGAGCAGCTTGCTTTGGAATTCCTGCAAGAACTCGATGAGGTTCTGGTTCTGGAAGAGCTTGATCCGGTTATTGAGCGCGCATTGTTGCAACTGGTCGGTAAACATCACCTGCAGGTGACAATTCGCGGCAAACTCAGCGATGATACCCGCCAGGCAGGCGAGAACAGTGTGGAGAGTGTCTCTGAAGATCTTGCCCGCTATCTGGAAACAACAAATTCAAACAATAGTCCTTCGCTACAACAAGACTCAGAAAGCGTGGCTGAGGATCTGATTGAATGTCCGTCCTTACCTGTACGTCCGCCTGTGCTTTGCGCCGGCTGTCCGCACCGGGCTTCGTTCTACGCAATAAAGCGGGCAACCCGTGGCAAAAAAACCGTGTACTGCGGCGATATTGGCTGCTACACGCTGGGTAATGCCAAGCCGCTGGAAATGGTCGACACCTGCCTCTGCATGGGTGCCGACGTCACAATCGCCCAGGGAATCGGCCGGGTTGAACCCGACACTGCCGCGTTTTCCTTTATCGGTGATTCCACCTTCTTTGCTTCCGGCATCCCCGGCGTGGTCAACGCGGTTTATAATCAAAGCGATCTGATTCTGATTGTGCTCGACAACCACACCACGGCTATGACCGGCTGCCAGCCGCACCCCGGCACCGGCGAAACCATGATGGGTTCGATCTCCGAAAAAATCAGCATTGAAAAAATTCTGCGGGCAATTGGTGTTGCCTCGGTAGAAGAGATTGACCCGCTCGATCAAACCGCGTCTATCGCTGCCGTAAAAAGAGCACTCGACCTTACAGGCGTGCGCGCTATCATTTTCAAGTCTCCCTGCATTGTTCTGGAAAGGCCGGCCAAACGGCACCAGATTATCCGGGAAGACTGCACCAACTGCCAGCATTGCCTGAAGCAGCTCGGTTGCCCGGCAATCATGATTCAGGACGGAAATGTTGAGATTGAACCCGAGCTATGCACCGGCTGCGACCTGTGTGCCAAAATTTGTCCGACGAAAGCCATTGTGGAGGTGCAGGCATGAATATGAATTGTTTAATCTGCGGTGTTGGCGGCCAGGGGGTAATTCTCGCCTCGCCCCTGATCGCCGCGGCTGCTCTGGAAATCGGCGAAAAGGTTCTCACTGCCGAAACAATCGGCATGGCCCAGCGCGGCGGCTCAGTTGTGAGTCACGTCAGAGTAGGGGCGCAAGCGCATTCACCTCTTATTCCACAGGGCAAAGCTGATCTGATCATCGCTCTGGAACCGGCGGAGGCAGTGCGGGCTATGAATTATTTAAAACCTGGCGGTACAGTTGTGGTCAGCTGCAAAGCTGTGAAGCCGGCCACCCCGGCGCCGGTAAATCTGGCCTATACAGGCGAGGAAATGCTGGAATATCTAAGAGCAACAGTGAAAAATCTCTACATCGTAGACACGCCAACTATTTGTACAGCTGCCGGTTCAGACCGGGCAGCTAACATCGCCCTGCTTGGTGCTGCTGCTGCCAGCGGTGCTTTGGGTTTCAGCCTCGAACAAATCGAAGCGGCCATCCGCGCTCAGACACGAGCCAAATACTTTGAATCCAATAAAATTGCTTTACGGCTTGGCGCCGAAGCTGCTGCCAGCGCAAATTCAGCAGAGGAAGCAGGCAGGGGAGCAGAGCGAGGAGCAAAGCTATGAAAATGAACGATTATCAATTTGATTTAATCAGCAAACAACTGCAGGACCTGCCACGAACCTCGCCCTTTTACCGGGAAAAGTTGAAAGGTTATAATCCGGCTGCGGTTAAATCGCAAGCTGACTTTGAGCAGCTTCCATTTTCAGACAAAGCCGAACTGCGTGAGGCTTATCCGTTGGGTTTGCAGGCCGTGCCTGACGAACAGATTGTCCGTATCCATTCTTCCTCCGGAACCACCGGCACACCCGTAATTATTCCTTACACCCGCCAGGATATTGAAGACTGGGCGATAATGTTCGAGCGTTGTTACTTAATGGCGGGACTTACTCCTTTAGATCGCGTTCATATCACTCCCGGTTACGGGCTGTGGACAGCGGGCATCGGCTTTCAAGCCGGCGCTGAACGACTCGGAGCTATGGCTATTCCCATGGGCCCCGGCAACACGGACAAACAGCTGCGCATGATGATGGATTTAAAATCAACTGTGCTTTGCGCGACCTCATCATACGCTTTGCTATTGGCGGAAGAAATCGAAAAACGCGGCATTCGGGATCAGATTCATTTGACCAAGGGCATTATCGGTTCTGAACGCTGGGGCGAAAAGATGCGCAAGCGCATAGCCGGCGAATTGGGCGTACAGCTTTACGATATTTACGGATTGACAGAAATATACGGGCCCGGAATCGGCATGAGTTGCGAACACGAATGCGGCATGCATATGTGGGACGACTACATTTACTGCGAGATTATTGATCAGAATACAGGTGAAGTTCTGCCGGACGGTGAAATCGGCGAGCTGGTGATCACGACTTTGCGTAAGGAAGGCGCGCCTTTGCTGCGCTATCGCACCCATGACCTTACCCGGTTTCTGCCAGGTGAATGTGCCTGCGGTTCAAAATACCCCCGCATCGACACACTGATCGGCCGCACGGATGACATGGTAAAAGTGAAGGGTGTCAATATATTCCCCAGTCAGATAGAAGCAGTCCTGAAAAATATATTTGCTGCCTCCAGCGAGTATCAGTTTATGCTGGATCATTTTAACGGCCGCGATGAATGCCGTTTATTTGTTGAACTTTGTCCGGATTGCCCGGAAAAAGAAGCATCAACGGAAATCCAGCAGGAGTTCAAAAACCAGATCGGCATTTCAGTAATAGTTGTGCCGGTCGCCATCGGCGAGCTGCCGCGGAGTGAGAAGAAGTCAAAGCGGATTTTTGACAACAGGTATTAAGAACGTTTCGCCAGACGTGCTGCCATAAAAAATACCCGGTACGTTGCTTTTGAGGGCACATATCGGGTATTTGAGGTTAGGCGATAATTGTTGCGTGAACTTCATTTTCTAACGCAAACTTGTATGCCGTTCAATTGAGCGGATGGTAAGGAAAATGTAGACGGTATATAGCACAACTAAAGTCAGTACGAAGCCCAGCCCCAGAGTAAATGTGCTTTTTTCAATGCCCAGGATTGCGTTGCGCAGACTGCTCCAGCTTGACTCAGCAACCCACTGAATCCCGGTTATGCTTTCGCCGTCGCTGCCAAGTGAAAAGCGTACACCCAGCGGGATCAGAAGCAGGCCGATAATGCTGGCTGCCTGTGACAGCAGGTATGTGATGATGTAAACGATAACTGGTCCGCCTAAACGGCCCATGCCATGGAACCTGGCTTCGCTGCCTTTGGTAATCACAAAAGCGTATTGGGTCACTGTACTGAAGATTCCCAATAGAATTGCGGCCACAGGCAGCAGACGCACATAGAATGGAGCGTTAGTTGCCAGGAATGCTTGCCAGGCACCGCGAATGCCGGTAAAAAGCTGACGCCCCTCAGAAATATCTGTCGTCAGAGAGAAGATGCCGGCGATAATAAATGCTGAGCCGACGGCGATCAGGAACCAGAGTACTCCTGACCAAAAGCGAGACCAATAAAGCTGTCTGCCACTGGCGGGCAGAGTCATAGTCAAGTAGCCTTGATTGCCATAGAGCTTTCTGTAGTAATTGATGATTGGCAGGATAATAACTGCTGCAACTATCACAACAGCTGCAATCGTGCTGGTCAATTGACCTGCCGAACTGATGATTGGCAGGTTCAGGGCGATTGTTATTAATGAAATGAATAGCACCAACAGGCCGGGAAGCAATATGCTTCTCCATTGACGCCAGATGCTGCGAAATTCATCGGCAATTAATTTTCTGACCATTTGAATACCTCCCGGAATAATTCATCTATGCTGCTGTTATGCTGGTGACGCAATGCCTCAGCCTCACCTGCGAGTTTGACGCTGCCCTGATCGATAAAAATCACATCGTCCAGCAAGCGCTCGATATCCTGAATCAGGTGAGTGGACAGCAGCATCAGCGAATTTTCGCTATAGCCATTTATAATGGCATCCAACACTACTTCACGCGAAGCGGGATCTACACCGCTAATCGGTTCATCAAGCAGATAAACTTTGGCATCCCGGCCCATAACCAGAACAACCTGCAGCTTTTCACGCATGCCTTTGCTCATAGCTTGAATCCGTTGGTCGGGACTTAGCCGGAAATGACGAAGCAGATTCTCGGCTTTGCCCATATTGAAATCCGCGAAATAACGGGCAAATAAATGCAGAGCCTCGCCTGCCCGCAAACGGTCATCAAGGAAAGGCACGTCGGGTAGATAAGAGACCATGGCTTTGGTTTGAGCGTTAGGTCTCATACCGCTGATTAAGGCTTCTCCTTGATACTCGCTGAGCACACCGGCTAAAATTTTCAGTAAAGTTGTTTTGCCGCTGCCGTTTGGACCCAACAGTCCTACTATGCGTCCCGGATATAGTTTCAGATTCAGGTTTTGCAGAGCAATAGTTCGTTGATAGCGATGGGTCAGGTTTACAGTCTCCAACAGGGGGCGTGTTTCAATTGCTCCTCCCGGCGTTTGGTTGACTGCTTCAGATAATACATTCATTATGCTTCCTCCTTTGCTTCCAGAGCAGCGGCGACTTGTTTCAGCAACTGATTATCATTCAACTGCAGGCCTCGTGCTTCAGTAACAAATTGTTTAATTAGAGCTTTCGCGAGCTGTTCACGCACTTGCAGCAACAGATTTTCATCAGTAGTGACAAGGCGTCCCAAGGTACGATTGCTGAACAAGAGCTCTTCGCGTTCCAACTCAGCCAGGGCACGTTGGACAGTATTCGGGTTAACCCCGTATTCGGCGGCCAGATCTCTGACACTTGGTACGCGTTCACCCAACTGCCAGCGGCCGCTGACAATTTTGCGTCGCCATACATCCATAAGCTGCTGATATATCGGCTGGCTGTTGTCAAACTCAACTTTTGCCATACAGGACCTTCCTTTCACAGTATTATTGTATTAAGTACTTAATACAATACCACAATAATACAAGAATCAACACTTGTCAACACCTTTTTTCAAAAAAATAAAAAAGAATATTTGTAAGATTTGTGAGAAGTGAAATATCGTAGCGCGATGACTGGGTGAGGTGGAGGCAAGCGCAGGCAAAAAAGCATAGAGTTTTTAGGCTCTACGCTTTCAACTATTACCATATGTTTGGTGGGGTTGTTCTGGTGAATTGAATTCTTCTCGTTCGGGAGTCGGGAGATATCAATATAATCGTAAAAATTTACTGTTTGCAATAAGATAGGCACTCCGCCATAGAACTGAAGTTATTATGCACACCGTGCGCTAAGATCGTTTGAACCAGTGAATTTAAGCTAGTGCCTTCAGAAACAGCACGTAACGCTAATTCGCGATGGAGAGACTTTGGGATTCGGACGTTAAACCTGCCGCTGTAATCTATTGAGTACAAATTATTTGGTTCAGGTATTTCTTCACCAATTTCTTGTGCAGCTTCAAGCCACAAACTCTTATGTATTTCTCCTTCAATCAACGCATCTTCCGGAGTATCACCCACACCGATGCAGCCGGGTAAATCCGGATACTCCACGACCCAGTAAATAGGGTCACTGCTGCTGTCAGCAAATATTCTAATAGGATAATTCGTGTCCATTTTCTCCACCCCTTGTTTACAAATATCAAAGCTCGTAATCTTCAATAAAATTTAGTACTACTGAAATATAATAGGGCTTAACTCCGCCGCTTCTGCCATGCGGCTTGACTATTGTCAACTTAAATCGTTGATTGTCGACCGGATGCACGTAAACATAATGGCTTCCGTTCTTGCTGAATAGGACGAACCCTTTTCTTATGAGATACTTATCAAAATCATCGAACGAAATATCATTTGGTGTTGGCTTTGCTTTGATTCTATTTTCAAGCTTCCCAAACGTGCTGATACCGATCACCCCGCGATCCAGTGCTGACATAGTACCACATATGGTACCACCTTACAATAATAATTGTAAACCCAAATAAATTGTAAATAGCAACTACCGTGCCATAAACATAAAGTGAGTGGCAAAAGATAACAGTAGATGCAAAAATGGGTGCAAAATATCCGAAAATCGATTTTTTAAAAAAGTCAAACCCCTGAAACACAGTGTTTTCAGGGGTTTGAGTGTGGTCGAGGTGACAGGACTTGAACCTGCGGCATCCTGCTCCCAAAGCA
>CAYPHB010000087.1:0-8314 GCA_964410445.1 uncultured Oscillospiraceae bacterium | reverse complement strand
TGGGAACCGGCGGCTTGACCCGCGCCTATGGCAATGCCGCAGCCCAGTGTGTACGCGCCGCTGGCATTGAGCACATGCTGCCTTGTCTGCGCTTTCAGGTAATGCTTTCCTACGCTGACTACGACGCTCTTTTGCGTTTGATACCAAAGCTTGGAGGCCGCATAACCAACGCAGATTTTGGCCTTGATATTGAAGCTATGGTATCGGTTCCGGTGGAGCAGAGCGCGGATTTTTTGTTTCAGGTTGATGAGCTCAGTCGGGGCAGTGCCCTTGTAGAAGAAAAAGGCAAAGGATATCTGGCAGAAGTGGCTGAACTTCCTGAGGCAGAATAGTCTGTATTTATCTGAGGCGGAGAATACCACTTATTTCAACGGACAGAAGTAACCACTACTGATCAGCAGGACTGAACCAAGGCAGCACCAGGAATTCGCCTTGGCTTGCCGTATATTGCAACAGCACGTATAATTATTTAGTATTTCCCGCCCGAATCTAGGAGGACAAAAATGGCAGGTCATTCAAAATGGAACAACATCAAACGCAAGAAAGGCGCTGCCGACGCTGCAAAAGGCGCGATTTTCACCAAGATCGGCCGCGAAATCCAGATGGCTGTCAAACTTGGCGGCGGGCCAGACCCCGAGAATAACAGCCGCCTCAAGGATGCGATTGCTAAGGCAAAAGCAGCAAATGTGCCTAACGAAAATATTAACCGCAGCATTAATAAAGCGGCTGGCGCCGGCGAAAACGACAACTTCGAAGAAATTGTCTACGAAGGTTACGGCCCCGGCGGTGTAGCTGTTATGGTGCGCGCACTTTCAGATAACCGCAATCGCACAGCCGGTGATGTCCGTCATATTTTTGACAAGTTCGGCGGCAACCTTGGTACAAACGGTTGCGTAGCTTTTCTCTTCCAGGAAAAAGGTCAAATATTGATTGACCAGGAAGAGTATGAAGACGAGGAAGCTGTCATGATGGATGCTCTGGAAGCCGGAGCTGAAGACTTTGCGATTGAAGACGGCTACTATGTTATTACAACTTCACCCGAATCTTACCATAGCACCCGCGATACACTGGAAGCGGATGGCTACAATTTTGCCGATACAATTCTCGGGCCGGTACCCCTTACCTGGACGGAACTTACCGATCCGGAAATGGTTGAAAAAATGGAAAAACTGCTGGAATACCTGGAGGATCATGATGATGTTCAGGAAGTTTTCCAGAACTGGGCAAGCTGATACCGGCACTTCGCCGGCAACCTGAAAATGAGGCGACAAAATGGCTGAACAGCCGGGAGCAGGACCGCTCCCGCCAAAGTCCATACCACAGCAAAAGAATATAACCAATTCTGTGGACGCGGAACCGGCTGATACCAGCAAAAATATCCGCGGTGCTTTAAGCGGCCTCGGACGTTGGCGTAAAGCCACCCGCGCTGCGCTTGACCGCGCCGCTGCTGGTCCGTTGCCGGAAAAACCAAATGAAGACCAGGTGCTGCGTGAAAAACTTGCGCAAATCGGAGTGGTAGCTTTTATTGGCTCAAGCGGCACGGGTAAAAGCACCCGCGCGCTCATGGTCGCCCGGAAATATGGGATAGCGTATCTCATCGATGATGGTCTGCTTATTAACGGCAGTAGAATTATTGCCGGATCGTCAGCAAAAAAGGCTGCCTCCAAACTCGAATCCGTTCGCCAGGCGCTGTTTGCCGATGAAACCCGTGCCGCGGTAATGCGCCGTGCGCTGGCTGAGAACCAGCCGACTACGCTGATGATTCTGGGTACTTCTGACGGTATGCTGGAAAAAATCTGCAACAATCTGTGGCTAAATCAGCCGTCTATGCTGATCAGGATCGAAGATGTCAGCAGTGAGCAGGAAATGCGTGAGGCCAAAGAAACCCGGCTGACTCAGGGCAGACACACAATCCCAGTCCCGAGTATGGAAATCAAGCATGAGTTCTCCGGCCACTTTGCGGATCCTATTTGGCGGTTGTGGCGACGCCGAGACCATTCTGTCCCTTCTCAGTTGACTGAAAGCGAACGGACCGTTGTCCGGCCGACCTTTTCCAGCCTTGGCTCTTACTCCATATCTGACGAGGCTCTGCGCGATATGGTAGAGATTATTCTGCGCAGAGTTAAGGGTGTTGCCGGTCTGGTTGACTTTATGATCGTCAAGGAAGTATACGGTGTTGTAATCGAAATGGGCCTGGCATTATACTATGGCTTCAAAGCGCCGACTGTACTCGCTGAAGCCCAACGCCGGGTAGCAAGTCAGATCGAGGAATCAACCTCGATAACCGTAATGGCTGTCAACGTTAAGGCAATGCGGGTTGTTCATAACACCGCTGAATAATGTTTGAAAATTAATTTACAATCGTCAGAAAGGTTCAATACTTATGAAACGTTCCAGAATTTATGAAATGACTCTGATCGCGCTTTTTACGACGCTCACAATAATCGGTACACAAATAACGATACCGCTTGCGTTCGTACCCATCACCATGCAGACGATGTTTGTACTTTGCTCGGGTATGCTGCTGGGCAGCGTTAAAGGCATGCTCTCACAGCTGCTTTATATTGCGCTGGGTTTGATTGGCTTTCCTATTTTTGCCGGCGGCAAAGGCGGCCCGCAGATGTTTCTCGCGGTAAGCTTTGGTTACTTGATTGGCTTTGTTGTGGCACCACTTGCCGTGGGTGCGGTTCTGCGGATGTTGAAAAAGGTTAACGTGTTTACCGTTTTTCTGGCTGGATTAGCCGGCACCCTCGTAATTGACTTTTTTGGCATTGCTTATATTCTCACGCTATTTAACACATTTTCAGCCAAACCGATCCCGGTTCCTAATGTTTTTGCGGCAATTCTGCTACCGACCATTCCCGGCGATCTGCTCAAAGTAGCGATTCTGGCTTTAACAGTTCCGTATCTCTACCGGGTTCTCAGCCGGCAGAACCTGTTGCCTCTAAAGGCTGCTAAACTGTCGGGAAACAAGTAATTTACTCAGAACGTATTTATTCAGAGTATATCTACAATGGCATATTTACTCAGAGTATATCTACTCATATCGAATTTACTTTTTAATAATTACTCATAGCGCAATGCGTCTATTGGTTTCAGGCCTGAGGCTTTAGCGGCAGGGTAAATGCCGAAAATCAGCCCGACCATGATCGAGAATAGCAGCGCAACCAAAGCTACCGGCATGGTCAGGGTAAGGGTAAAACCGACAAAACTGCTGGCTATGCGCAAACCGGCAACGCTGATAGCGACCCCGATTAAACCGCCGGTTAAGGATAAAACCACAGCTTCGATCAGAAACTGAGCGATTATGTCGAACCGCTGGGCGCCGATGGCTTTGCGTATCCCGATCTCCCGGGTGCGCTCTGTTACGGATACGAGCATGATATTCATAATGCCGATGCCGCCTACGAGCAGGGAAATTCCCGCGATGCCTCCCAGCAAAAGAGCCAGCAGATCAGTTACCTGGGTGATCGTGTCAAGCAGTGATGTTTGATTGAATACACTGAAATCGTCTTCATCATTCAGCTCGCCCATTAAATAATTATTGAGCGTTTCCTCGGCAGCGAACACCTGATCGGGACTCGAAGCGCTGACATAGAACTGGCGCAGACTGGTTTGGCGCAGCAGCCGCGAAGCGGTTGTATAGGGAATAATCACCTTAGTATCGTTCGAACCGATTACAGTTGTTCCCTGTTCAGCCAATAAACCGATTACAGTAAAGCTGGCACCGTCAATTTTCAGGTTGTTGCCCAGCGCATCCTGGGTGCCAAAAAGTTCAGAGGCAATATCTGTGCCGATAACCGCAACTGCGGCCCTTGCGGAAAGGTCACCTGCCTGTAGAAAGCGACCGCGTGCCACTTCCATGCTGCGGATTTCCGCATAATACTGGTTTGCTCCTTCAATCGAGCCGGTTGTCGAAAGACGGCCGGCTTTAACGGTCTTGGAGGTAGAAACCAGAGGTGATACGTAGCCGATGCCGCCTTTGCCGCTCAAGGCAATTACATCGTCAGCATTAATAAAGGTTGGTTTTTCTGTGCGGATATTTACTGCAAGCAAATTGCTGCCTAAGCCGCTGATGCTGTCTGTTACCTGGGCTGTTGTGCCCTGAACCATCGAAATCAGCAAGGCCACTGAAGCCACGCCGATAATAATGCCGAGCATCGTCAGGAACGAGCGCATTTTACTGCTGAAGATGGCCATAAAAGCCATTTTGAAGGCCTGAGTCAGTTTCATCCCTGCACCTCCCGACCATCATTCGTTTTTGTTGCGCCAGCTGCCTTCAAGTCTTCATCCGTAATTGCCAAATCCCGGCCATCGTCGGCGATCACCATACCGTCGGACAGTCGGATTCGTCTATCAGCCAAGTTAGCGATTGACTGGTCGTGGGTAATTACAATTACGCAGTTACCGCTTTGATGTACTCTGCTTAAAAGTGCCATAATCTCAGCGCCTGAGCGTGAATCGAGATTACCAGTAGGTTCATCTGCCAAAATCAGGCTGGGCCTGGTTACCAGGGCCCTGGCAATAGCAACGCGCTGTTGCTGGCCGCCCGATAGTTCGTTAGGACGGTGTCGCATCCGGTCTGCCAGCCCGACTTCCGCCAAAGCTTCACGAACTCGCATCTTTCTTTCAGCGTGAGGCAGCCCCTGATAGATCAGCGGCAGCTCAACGTTTTCGTAGGCGGTTAGTTTTTGCAACAGATTAAACTGTTGAAATACAAAGCCAATACGGCGGCTGCGGATCAGGCTTAACCGTCGTTCGCTGAGCCGAGTCACTTCCTCGCCGTCCAGCAAATATTCACCGCAGTCAGCCTGGTCCAGGCAACCGATAATGTTCATCATAGTTGATTTTCCGCTGCCGGAAGGGCCTATGATAGCAGCGAATTCGCGATCGCCAACAGTAAGACTGACATTTTGCAGTGCCCGCACGACGTTGTCACCCATCTGATAGGTTTTGTCTATATTTCTCAGTTCAATCATCTATCCACCAGAGTCGTAATCTCAAAAATTCTGCGCATAAGGTTTTTCCTTACTTTCATTTGCTTTTTTTATCGGGCTCGTTTACCTACCAGATGTCGAAGGCCTCTGGTTGTTCGGAACATTGGTAAACTGATCTCTGCCATCACCGCCACCGCCGCCAAAGCCAAAGTCCGGCTGATTGCTCGTTTGAATCGCGATTGCGATTTTGTCTCCCGCTTTGACGCCGCTGATTATTTCTGCGCCTTCATTAGTGGAGCGGCCGACTGTAACTTCCGTCAGAGAATCACGCCAGACATCATTTTCTTTGAGGGTGCCATCTGCATTCAATCCCGTAGCCAAGAGCACGTATTTCCGATTGTCGATTGTTTGCATCGCGTTCAGAGGAATAACCGGCACCTGACTGCTGGCGACAATTGTGATGCTGGCATTCGCGCTCATCCCGGCCAGAACATCGATAGGATCATCAAACAGAACAGTGACCGGATAACTGGCAACACCGCCGCTGTAGGTACTGCTGGCTGAAATCCGGGTTACTTTGGCTGTGTATGTTTTGCCTGGAAGGGCGTCAAGAGTCACGCTGGCTGTCTGGCCTAATTCTATTAATGGCACATCAAGCTCATCCAGTTCCATCGTCAGTTCAATTTTTCTATCGTCAATCAATGAACATAGCGTCTGATCTTCAGTTATTTTGTCGTTTACCTGCAATTGAAGTCCGCTGACAATTCCATCAGTCGGAGCGGTGATTGTCATTCTTTCCGACAAAGCCATCTTTTCGTTTAGGTCTGAAATCAGCTGATCGCGGGTTTCCAGCGCTTGTACATAATCCGGAGTCAGAACATTTTCCTGCAGACGAAGCAGAGTATCACCTGCATCGATTGAATCGCCAACTTCAACTGAAACCGAGCGGATGGTACCGCCAAGGGCGAGGACAGGGAAGGGGTGATTGATCTCGGTTTTGCCGCGGCCTGCTTCAACGCCTTCCTGATTGCGCACAATTGCTTCGCTACCAATTTCGTAATCGTCATCCTCAAATTCAATTATTATTTCGCCAGCCGTTGTGATTTCACGCACACGCCCTGTTGTTGATTCCTCGCCAAATTCAATTTCAACTGACTGCCCGAGCGCAAGGACTGCAGCCGGCGGGTTTGCAGTGCCTGCGCCAGAGGGGGAAGGTGCCAGGCGGATCAGCATTTTTTCGTCAACTGAAATCAGAATCAAAGAACCATGCTCGTTAATTACTGCGTCGACTAAGTCGTCTCGCACAACGTTCACTGCCTTAATCAAACCACCAACCGGGCTTGTCAGATTCCTTGAATCTGTCAATGCCGTGAGTCTGCGGATATTCAGGTCAGCACTGTTAAGTTCACTGCGCAGGCTGGCAATTTCCTTTTCCAGATCCGGCAATTCAATTTCAACCAGAATATCGCCGCTTTTAACGCGGTCGCCATTTTCTGCCTGCACAGAAATAACTTTACCTTTCTGCGGCGCGGTCACACTAGTAGTATCAGCGGCTTCAACCGGCCCGCTGCCCTGAACCTTCAGCACGATATCTGAAAGAGAAACTGTATGGGTTTCATATTTTTCCAGACTAGCCAGCGCTGCCCGGCGTTCCCGGTTTTCGACAAATCGAATCAGTGCAAAAATCAGAACAGCTATTGCCAGAATAGCAACTACCGGTGCAACCCAGCGTTTTCTCTTATTCATCTAATACAACCTCCAAGGTGGTTAATTCTCAGTATATTCTGCTTCCTGTTTGTGACCACAATATGTCATAATCAGCATTCAAGCGATTTTATTTTTAATACCGTAATCGCCTGAAAACAAGTAAACAAGGCGTTGTAGTATAATTGACTATTATTACACATCAGCTTTGAGGTATAAACATGGACACTTTGAAACATAACAGTCAAACTCTTCAATTGCAGCAGTTCGAGCTGCCGACTTATGATGCGGCATTGCTGCCGCAGACAGAAATGGCAGATATCGACGCAAAGCCCAAACACTCCCTTTTTGTCGTTCAACATGATTGCCTTGGACACGTAGCAGCACCAGAAGGCTGCAAATTAATGGCAAGTCTGCTTGATCAGTTTGTCGAGTTGGAAGCCTTGCCGGCGGCAGTAATTTTGCAGGGGCAGGGAGTTGCTCTGGCTGCGCCCGATAACGCAGCGCAAGCCGCACTGGTTCGCTATATTTCCTTAGGGGTACGGGTACTGATCTGCCAAAGAAGCGTAGAAGCTCTGGAGTCTGACTGTCAGCTTGAAGGCAGTGAACTGGTGGAACAACGTGAAATTGCCAAACAAATGGTTCTGTATTCGGACATCATCTGGCTTTAACAGGCGTTCACTGCAGGTAAAAGAGCCAAAAAAGACGCCCTGACCGGTTTTTGGCCAGAGCGTCTGTTAATAACAGTTGCTATTTCTTTGTTACTTTTTAGGATCAACTAAATCGTTGTTACTTGTTAGGATCGTCTAAATCATTATATTCGTCCAAATCGCCAGGCTCTTCAGTGCCGGCTTCTTTTGCTGCATGAGCAGCTTCCTCTTCTTGCTCAGCGATTAATTTATCTATAGCTTTGATACGTTTTTCATTCAGCAGAAACGCAAATACAATGGCAACCGCGAAGAGGACCAGGTAAACATAAAACCAGACCGGCGTGGTCCCTTTGCTATTTATGACTTGTTTGATGCCTTCATAAAGAATATAGCCGCCGGCAAGCAGGGTTATCAGCCGCATGTTGGTCAGATGCCTGCGTCGCGCCATCGGCGTGTTCCTTTCTTCATTTGATGTAAAAAATCCCATATGTGCTCCTTCGGCGATGAACGCGGCAATTTATGGTGCGAAAATACCCTATCATTTTACGGGGATAAATCACATTATTCAAGTGCGTTCGAATTGACTTTTGCCGGTGTGAATGATAGTATTCTTTTTGCTGTGCGCAGTAATGGAGAGTTGGCCGAGCGGTCGAAGG
This sequence comes from uncultured Oscillospiraceae bacterium, assembly GCA_964410445.1. Classification (GTDB taxonomy): domain Bacteria; phylum Bacillota; class Clostridia; order Saccharofermentanales; family UBA5734; genus JAXGXQ01. The sequence continues at coordinate 367 of CAYPHB010000087.1, read as the reverse complement.
CGCATGACTGGAAATCATGTTTACGAGCAATCGTAACTAGGGTTCAAATCCCTAACTCTCCGCCAAAAAAAGTCCGAAAACTGCTGAAATAATCAGAGGATTTCGGACTTTTTTGTATTTTGGCTTGATGTTGCCTAAATCCAGTAGCCATACTTTTTTATATAACTATTCTTCATCAGTTGCGCTGCCAGGAAGTAGCCGGTCAGTAGTAGTGCCAGCCACGGCAGGTAAGTCAACGGCAGTCGCAGGAGATCAATGCCTTTCGCTGCGTCAGTAAAAGCAACCAACAAAGCCAAAACTGTTACCAGAAAGGTCGAAACGACCAAAGGCCGTGAAGGCAGGCTCTGGAGGAAAGGAATTTTCGCTG
>CAYPHB010000086.1:7814-8333 GCA_964410445.1 uncultured Oscillospiraceae bacterium | reverse complement strand
TTAAGTTAAGCCTTAATCCGGCAAAACCTGTTGACCCATTGGCGTCTCTCGACGTTTCCGGGCAGCAGCGATTATTCACAAAGAAGCCTCACCTAACAATGGGTGTAACTCAATAATACTTAGATTATAGGCATTACGGGGTTGTTGTGTCAATGCCGGTTGAACCGAAACCGCCGCCGCGATCGTGCCCTGTGGCGTTCGGATCGGCTTCCGGATCAAACTCAGCCCGGCGGAAAGAAGTCACAACCATCTGCGCAATTCTTTCGCCTGCCATAATGCGGATTGTGCCGTAAGGCAACCCATCTGCATCTACCCAAACAGGCTGCTGCAGCCATTCTGCCAGCAACGGGTATAGCGGGTCTAACGGCTCTGTGCCCGCAGAATCCTGCCTGACTGCTAATGGGTTTTTAGCTGCAGATGCTGGCGCATCCGCTTTCAAAAGTTCACAAAATGGCACAAGCCGGTATTCAGTTTGCAGTTGCGCCAATAGCTCAGGATTAGTGGCGACGAGTCCAGGCA
>CAYPHB010000086.1:0-7804 GCA_964410445.1 uncultured Oscillospiraceae bacterium | reverse complement strand
AGTGTTGCCGGGTTAAAGGTATTTTGCAGAATCACACCAACTTCATCACGGTAATCGGCATCAATTGTCCCGGGGGAATTTGGCAGACGCAGCGCTGTCCGCAGCGAAAGGCCGCTGCGCGGACGAATTTGCGCCTCACAATCGGGTGGCAGTGCAAGCACAAAGCCAAGCGGCATGAGCACAGTCTCTCCAGGTCTGATCACCACATCGGCAGTGGCAGTCAGGTCACAGCCGGCAGCGCAAGCAGAGGCGTAGACAGGCAGAAACCCGCCGGGCAACAGCTTGATGGCAACCGGTGTCGGGCGCGGTGAAGATGTAGCTTGTTCGCTCATTAATTAATCCTTTCAAACACACGCATTTGGTTAACTAAACGTGTGCGTTCTGCCTGGCGTTCTTCCAGAAACAGCAACCGCAAGCGGGCAGGTGCCAGCTTGATCAGCTGTGGCAAATTAGTCGGAGGTGTAATTGGCTCGGCATTTAAAATTGTAACCGTGCAATAAGGCGGGGCCAGCAGCAATGGCATTTGGCGTGCCTTCCGGTCCTGCAGATGATAGCGGTGGCCTTCGCAGCGGTTGCAGCCGGCGACATTACTGCCAACTGGGCAATAACTGGAGTACATCAAACGTTGACGCCCGTAGACAAACCATTCCAGATAAAAAATGCTTCTATCAAAACGTCTAGCATTGCTTCCAGGTTTGCCCGCTTCCTGTCGGTCTGCTGCCTGCCGCTCGGCATTCAGTTTCCCGGCGCAGGCGGCCAGGCGCAGCAGTTGGCTGCCGGTAAGTTCGACTGAGGGGCAAGTGGCACTGGCGCCAGCTTCAAAAGCTTTTAGCAAAGATACCTGGTTATAAATGTTGGCTGTGCTGTCAGCTTCAAAGCCAAGTCCAGCTTCAGCTGCTATTTCAGCGAGCCCGGGGAGGCCACCAGAAATGCGGTCAAATAAATTCAGCGTCCCGTCACGGCGCCATTGCCGTATAGCTTCAGCCTGCAGTCCCGCCGCTGCCGGCGGCAGTACAAGTACGCAAACAGCAGTCGGCTCGTCGACCCGCAGTCGCTTAAGCTGTTCGAGGTTGGCTGTATCCTCCAGGCCTGCAGCAGGCAGCAGATAGACGTCGGCGCCGCAGGCAATGACATCTTCAGGATCAGGCCAGGTATAGAAATAAGCGGTAACCTGAAAAGGTGCTATTATCGCCTCTGGTTCGGCTAAATTGTTTTTGTAATCTAAAGGCTGCATTAAGTCCTGTAGTTCGGAAAGTAAATTTGTTAAGATTTTAGGATCTGCTAAAAGCTTAGAACTCGCTGCCAGTCGTTCACTCAACAGAGCAAAGGCACTGCGGCGCAGCTGATTCAAGCCGCTGATCGAAAGCTGAACCGGTTCATTGACTTTCAGATCGATAAGCTGATAAGCCGTACCTCCGGTTTTGGCCAACTGTTTTTCAGCCCGCTCAATAGTTAACGGGCGCTCGATTTCCTGGTCAGCTATGGCGGATGTTTCCACAGAAGTACCGCCAAACGGTCCGTCGTTGACACATAATCTAAGCAAAATATTGTCGCTTTCGCTGCTCAATTCAGCCTTGACCGCCGTTTTTCGACTTTGGCTAGTCAGAACTTGCCTGTCGGCTTGAGCGCTGTTCATCCGGTAAACAGAATCACCCGTCCGCAGCTTCTTTAGCACATCCGGATGGAACGCCTGAATGAAAAAACGGTTACCGAACTGCTCCAAAGTGCCGATTGGAGCGCTGGCAACTTCTGGCGCCCGGGCTGCGGGTACCATTTCATCAAGCCGTTCAACAGTTCTGCGTACTGAAATTACATCGCCGCGTTCAGGCGGACTGACCGCAGGTAATAGATCAATCACCAGGATGTTGCCTTTGGCTCTGATTTCCGCAACGCTGCCAATTTCAATACCATGGCTGCCAACATTGGCACCGGAAAGAAATGACCTGTCTTTGCGTCCGGAAAAAGCCCGGTCAGTAAAACTGCCGCCACGGTTGAACGCCAGCAGCAGACGTTCCTCTTTATTGTCGTTTTCGCTGCCCCCGTCAAGCAAATCCCTGTAAACAGCGGCGGTGTGTGCGACATAGGCCGCGGAACGCATGCGTCCTTCGATTTTCAGCGAGTCCACTCCCGTAGCAATTATTTCCTTAATGTGTTTGAAACCTGCCTGATCTTTAGGAGATAAACAGGCGGCGGAAGGCAGCAGGCGGTCATCCTCGCGCAAGCGGTAATCCAGCCGGCAGGGCTGGGCGCAAATTCCGCGGTTACCGCTGCGGCCGCTGGCAAAACTGCTGTACAGACATTGACCCGACACACTGACACACAGTGCGCCGTGGATAAACATCTCCGTTTCCATGCCTATGGCATGGGCGGCTTTAGTAAAGCCAGCCACTTCAGCTAAACTGAATTCACGCGGCAGGATAATCCGACGAAACCCGCTGGCGTAAAGGGTTTTCAAGGCGGCTTCGTCATAAATTGTCATCTGGGTGCTGGCATGGAGCGGCAGACCCGGCAACGCCTGCGCGATCAACACGGCAAGTCCTATGTCCTGCATGATGATGGCGTCGACGCCCAGCGCAGCCGCGCTGACTGCTGTATTTAGTGCCGCAGGCAACTCGTCATCAGCTATCAGGGTATTTAGTGCCAGATAAACTCGGGCCGAGCGCTCATGAGCATAGGCAACAGCTTCCGCCAGAGCCTCTTGATTAAAATTGGCAGCATTTCCGCGGGCGCTGAAGGCTGAGGCGCCAACATAAACGGCATCAGCACCGTTGTCGACAGCAACGCGGAGAACATCAAGTTCGCCCGCAGGCAACAGTAATTCCGTACAGTTCTGGAGAATCGAGTTATTTATTTCATTTTTCAAGTTTGGTTAATCCTTTGTCTAAATGTTATTTATTCATGGCTCATCGTCACTAATAATGTCTTCGACGGTTGAGCGTGAGGAAGTGTGGTGAGAGAGATACTCGTCCAGCCCGGTCTGGCGCAGCTGATCAATCGGCCTGGGCTGAGCTTCCTCCGCAAGCGGCTCGCCTGGCTCACCCCAAACTGCGGAAAGGCGGGCTGAAGCAGAGCGGCTGTCTTCACTGAAAGCGTTAGCTTCGTCGGTTTTAAGCTCAGTAGCAGCATTGATTTCCTGCATTTCTGTAGCAGCTGACATCGGTTCTGGTTCAACTCGAGCTTCTGTAGCTAACTCAGCTAGAGCTTCTGTATCTAGCTCAGATTGAGTTTCTGTATCTAGCTCAGATTGAACGTTGTTTTCAACTGACGATTCAACCTCAAGTTCAGGCTCTGGCCCGGGAACCACGGATTTTGCTGAATCTGTTGCTTTACCTTCCCGCAACAATGCGGATAAGCGCAGAATTTCCTTTTTCATTTCCCAGTTGAGCTCGCGCGCCTTAGCCAGCTCAGTGCGTAGCTCGGCGCTTTTCTGCTCTGCTGCTTGTTGCTGTTGCCCAGACACATTCTGCTGATTCGACAACCGCGTTAGTTCATCAACAGCATTCACCAAAGCCAGCACAACCGTCATTTGTTGGCTGAGATGCGGGCTGGCCATAGAAACACGGCGGATCATCTCGTCCGCCTTTGCCGCAATTTGACGTGTGTACTCTTCTGATTCACCAGAGACCAGGTTATAAAACATACCGCCAATCCGGACACTGATTCTGTGAGCTTCTTTTCCCATACTGGCACGTCCTCCCTGCAACCAAACTGTTTTCAGTATAGATCACCTGTCACGCCTCATCAACTTAACAAAGCCAGATAAAGTGCGTACCATTTTACCGGTGTCAATTCTTCGGCACGGCTGTTGCCGTTAATTTCCAATTCAGTAAAGGCAGTATCAATTCTTTCTACAGTAATCCTACCGTCAGAAATATTCATACCGTTTAGGACATTTCGCAATTTTTTACGCCTGTTTTGAAAAGACGCCTGCAAGAAACGAGACAAGTCACACCACTGGTTGTCGGCCGGTCGCAGTTGGCTTCCGGTCATAACCAGCAAGCAGGAATCAATATTTGGTCGCGGTAAAAAAGCGTCAGCAGGAATTACCCGCTGCTTGCGCACTGTTCCGAATAATTGGCAAAGAACTGCCAGTGGGCCGTATTCACCCTGGCCAGGTTGCGCCAGAATGCGCCCGGCAGTTTCATTCTGGATTGTCAGGATTATCCGCTCGGCGAAGGGCCACTCTGTAAGTAGTTTAATGATCAGGGGGGTTGTTATGTAGTAAGGCAGATTGGCAACAACTTTGCGCTGTCCCTGCCAATCAGGTTCGATTTCGCCAAAATCAACCTTCAAGGCATTGTCATGAATTATGTTGACATTTTCACAGGCTGAAGTTGTTTCCGCCAGAGCAGGCAGCAAATGGCGGTCGATCTCGATCGCGACTACCTGTCCGGCCGCGGCCGCAAGCTGGCGTGTAAGATGGCCCAGGCCGGGTCCGATTTCAAGCACCAGATCGTGCGGGCTGAGTTCGGCCGCTGCAATAATCTCGGCAAGATACCTCTCTTCAACCAGAAAATTCTGGCCCAGCGAATGCGTTGGCCGGATATTGTGCCGCTGCATCAGCTCGCGGGTTGCCTGACGGTCGAGACTTTTAGGCACTGGTGTCGGCACTTTGATCACTCCCGTCGATCGGCTTTTTGAAATTCCTCAAGGTGTTTTCAAAACATATACTTTACGGGTCCACTTACCAACGCTGACTTTGCCGCCGGCCAGTTCACCCGGGTCGTAGGAAAGGTCGAGCATGCCAACGTTGGTTTTGGCGCCATGTATATCAGCAATAACCGCAAGGCCATAGCCCTCGACAAAAACCAAAGTGCCGAAAGGTAAGGCGACGCCAGTCACTTTGCCGTCGCTGCGGTAGGCAAAGGTGGCCGCAAGCCCGCGCTGGGCCGGGATCCCGCTGGCCGTTTTGTGGTTGATAGCCGGCGAATGATCACCGCTGCTTTTACAAACCTGCAAGCCATCGTACACCGTAATAGTGCGTGAACCTGTATCGGTAATATTGTAATTCCGTCCGTCGACAGTCAGAGTGCTGCCGCTGACCGAAAAGCTGCTGTAGCTCTTGTTGCCGTTGCGCTTCAGAGTGTCTTTGATTTTATTGAAAGTGCTGGCAGCCGCTCTATTAACTGTGCGGCTGTTATAAGGGGCGATCACAATTTTTTTCTTGGTGCCCTTGGCGATAACTTTTTGCACCGGGTTAGTGATAACCTCGGTGCCGGTTTGAGTTCTGGAAAGAAAGATACCATTTTCATATATATCGTCATAAATCAAGGCTCGTTGACCGACAATACCTTCAGTGCGAACCTTGCTTTCACCAATGTACATTTCCGGATCATTTACAGTTACTGTACTAAAAGGGATTTCCTCCAGCACCTTTTCTGTTTTGTGCTCCACATCAACGTAGGAAATGACAGCTCCAGCGTTTGATTCGCTGTCGGCAACCTGCTGCTCTATGCGACTGCCATCTTCCATATTCAATAAATCGAAACCAGAACGACTGATCAGTTCTGCAATCGGCAGATCAGGCGCTGCGGCCTCAACAGCTAGGCCCGCGTAAGAAAGTGTGACATTATTGCGTTTGATTATCTCGATCTGGTAACTGTTACCGGCAGATAGCGGTAAATTATCCGGTAAAGAAAGCGTGTCCTTCTCCCCCACCGTAATTTGGGCAGCATCAAGAGCTTCGATTACGGTTGGTTCGAAAGTTGTGAACTCGAGGGTTTGATCATCAGGTGTGCGTACAATTAATTGAGCAGGAATCAGCTTGCTGTTGGTAAGTAAGGTTGGCTGCTCATTTAAAACCAAAACAGCGGGAACAATCAGCAAAGCCAAGATCAGCAAATAACTGCCGCGCAGGATTTTTCGAGTCAGGGCAACATTAATTTTGTATTTCATGTGCCAAATTATAATTAATCGTCTGAATGCTGTCAAAGCCAGCTTCAAATGCATGCAGATGCATAACCAGATGCACCCCGGATGCATATCCAGATGCACCCCAGATACAGCTGCCCAGATGCATACTGGCGCCAACTTCGATTGAAGCACGTTGAAGTCGTGTGTTACAATTATTGAGGCTTTACTTAGCATCAGGTTATATCCGGAGGGCACCATGAAAAGAAATGAAGATTTGCCGCTCAACACGCTTGAAGAGCATGACAATGAGCAGGTTCGCAAGTTTATGTCTCGTCCTTTGCGCCGGGTTATTGCCGGATTACTGCTGATAGCATTACTGGTTTCGATCTTTATTTCTCTGGCTGCTTTCCGACCGTTTATTATCACAATGACAACCCCGATGTTCGCTTACAGGCAGAACATATCGTCCAACTACCAGGTCAATCTTTCACCGGATGCTCCTTTCGCCCAACGGACTCTGCCTGCTGGCGGCGCTTATGTTCAGGATTATACAGAATCGGTGACAGTCGATTTCAGCCTTGAACAACGCGCGCTGCATTTGGGCAGCCTGGCCAGCCGGCATCAGGCAGATGCAATTCTGCAGGTGCACGCGCCAAATGATCCCAGTGTTTTATTGATGGAAGAGCACGACAATCTGCTCCCTGTTTCTGAAACAGCAGCAACTTTTTCCCGGCAGGACCTGAACAGCAGTGTAACCGTAATGCTGGCCGCTTACAGGCAGGCTGCAGCCGATTTTCTCAGCGGCAGCAAGCACGAGGGAGAAGCTCGCCTGATTATTCGCCTTAACGCGGAAATGGCAGGCAGTATTCTGGGACAGAACGGAACCTCCGTCCAAACCGCCGAAGTTGTGATTCCTTTACTAACGGAATCCTTCCGGATCCAAAACAACCCGGTTTCTGTACAGCGTTTAGTCACATTACCGGTTTCATATCTTGTTCAGCCAACTTTACTGCCAGCGTTTGTTTATCCACTGCTCAGCAGTGTTCTTTTGCTGTCACTCGTTTTATTCTTGGTTTTGACTGCTAACCGGCCAGATGCCTATTTCCGGCGCGGCTTAAAGCAGCTTCTGCGTCAGGGACGCCGTCAGATTCTGATGATCGCTGACAAAGCCTGGGAACCGGATTGGTGCATTACTGTCGCTGATTTCGACAGCATGATTCAAACTGCGCGCCGTCTGCGCCACCCGATTTTTTGCTATGTCGATTATGAATCCGAGACACCGGCAGCTTACTTCTACGTGTACTACGGCGAAAATAACTACTGTTATGTTTACGACGGCAAACCGCCCCGTAAGCCAGGACGTCAACGTATGCCGGCATTTGGGTTGCTCAGGGCCCCGGAATCTGAACAGCTTGACGATTTACGGCTTACAGCAGAAAAACGTGCTTTAGCGGAACCTGAATTCGGCAAAAAAACTGCCGCAGATTATAGCAGCAACGAGCTGCCATCAGCCACCGCTGGTTTGAATAAACCTAACCAGCCTGTTTCAGAGCAAGTCACTGCAGACTCGCCGCCAGGGCCCAAAATGCCTTCCCCCGACCCTTTCCTGGACTTAATTAACGATCCCTGGCCACATATCTCGCCGGCGACAGCTCCTAAAAACGAGTCAGAGCAGGCGGGGACCGTAAAACCTGCACCGAGGTTGCCAGTAAATGAACCTGATCAGCAAAATGATAACAGTTGGCACGGCACCGACGAAACTGACTTCCGTAAAACACTTTTTTAAAAAATCCTGCATTTCAAACCTGATTAAAGTCTCGTATTTACGAAGGCTAAGTTTGCTGCACCTCAAAGCCTGATTAAGGCTTCGTATTCGTGTGGGCTTAGTTAACGGTTTGGAGATAAAGAAGATCGAAAGTATCGCCGGTCAGCTCTATCCCCTGTATTATCG
>CAYPHB010000085.1:1135-8614 GCA_964410445.1 uncultured Oscillospiraceae bacterium | reverse complement strand
ATTGTATTCCATACGGAATCCTCGACTGGCACTCCATTAGCAAGGTTGTCCAGACGTGTCTGGTATTCCTTTTCGCCCGGATAGAGGATCGGACTCGCCTCGTCAATACGCTCCGAAGCCTTAATGTCAGCCACTGTATCGGCGACCAGATCAGCGTAGCCGGGCGCGGTCCGTGTGACATCCAAAGCTATGAATACTTGCGAAAGCGCGTATTCATCCTCACTTAGCTGACCAACCTGGCAGGTCGTGTTACCGTCTGAGAGGCAAGCCGCGATCAGATCCATAGCAATAGAAAAACCCGAGCCCTTCCAAAACCCAATGGGCAGGACACGCCAGGTTTTTTCGATTTCGGCCGGGTCGCGCGTCAGGTTGCCCTTAGAGTCATACCCGCCAGGCACTGGTAGCTCACGGCCCGCAATTTTCGCAGCTTCAATTGCACCATATGAAAACTGTGCCATAGCCCCATCAACCATTATGTGACCGTCCGGCTTCGGTACAGTCAGGATCAAAGGATTGTTGCCAATTCTACGATCTTTAGCACCCCAGGCAGGCATATTCGGCTGTGTATTCGTCCAGCAAATGCCAATACAGCCGGCATCTGCTGCTTGCAGGCCATAGGCACCGCCGCGCATCCAGTGGTTCGTGTTCCGCAGTGCAACGCAGCCTATGCCGTATTGATGGGCTAGTTCAATCGTCCGTTCCATCATTAGCTTAGCATTGGTGTTGCCCATGCCCAGCTGGCCGTCCCATTTTTCCAGCGCACCCAGCGATTCCACCAGCACTGGTTTCTTATCAGGCTTGATATAGCCCTTATCGAGGTATGACACCAGACGGGGAAAGCGGTTAACGCCATGCGAGTATATACCATCAAGACTGTTCTCCAGCAGGAGCTGGGCGCAGTCTTGCGCGTCAGAGGCATTAAGGCCTTTTTTTATCAAGGTTTTTGATAGCACATCTAGAATTTCTTTTTCACTATGTCTCATATTCCAATTCTCCTTGAATCAACCCTCTCAGTCGATACCGAGATAAATTTTTTGAACACGGTCATTATTGAGCAATTCAGTATTTGTTCCTTCAATCACGGTTTCACCGTTGGCTATAACATAGGCATAATTCGCGAATTCCAGAGTTTTCTTGGCGTTCTGTTCGACGATCAGGATAGTAACGCCTGATTTATTTATTTTTTTGATGAAGTCAAAAATCTCGGCGACAAGTTTTGGCATTATTCCCAAACTGGGTTCATCAAGAATCAGCAGCTTCGGGTAAGACATCAAGCCTCGGCCTATAGCGACCATTTGCTGTTCGCCGCCGGACATAGTACCAGCCAACTGATTTTTGCGTTCAGCCAGGCGCGGAAAGATTTCGAAAATTTCATCGAGCTTCTTCTGAATGCGCACCTTGTCTTTGATTGAAAACGCTCCCATTTTTAAGTTGTCCATAACTGTCATCTTCGGAAAAAGGCGTCGCCCTTCCGGCACCATACTGATTCCCTTTCCGACCATATCATGACTTGGTAAGCCAACAATGCTATTACCGTTGTATTCAATGCTTCCGCTCATGGTTGGGATCGCGCCGATGATGGCTCTCAGGGCTGTTGTTTTACCGGCGCCGTTTGAACCCAATAGAGCAACAATCTTGCCTTCGTCAACCTTGAAAGAAATGTTGTGAATTGCTGGCATTTTCGAGTAACCAGCAACCAGGTTCTTAACTACCAGCATTGTGTCCACCTCCAAGGTAAGCATCGATAACATCAGGATGACTCGAAACGACTTTTGGCGTATCCTCAAGTAGTTTCTTGCCCGTAACGATGACAACCACTTTATCAGAAACATTCATCACGACTTCCATTACGTGTTCGATCATCAGGATTGTTATTCCCTTTGAGTTTATTTTGCGAATTAATTTATTAGCATTAATCCGCTCAATACCATTCAAGCCGGCCATTGTTTCATCCAGAAGCAGCAATTTGGGGTCACCGCCAAGGGCACGGGCAATTTCCAGTCGTTTCTTTTGCATAACGTTGAGGTTTTTGGCAAGCATGTGGTTGAAGTCAGACAATTCACAGAATTCAGAAATTTTAAGTGCATGCGCTTCGGCATCTGAAACGCTATTGCGGTGGACTAGAGCGCCAACGATAATATTTTCCAACAGAGTCATATCTTCTAGCGCCTGAGGTATCTGAAATGTGCGGCCCATACCAAGTTTACAAACCTGATATGGCTTTAAGCCGGTAATATCCTTGCCATCAAAGATAATCTGGCCTGATGTAAGCGGATGTGAACAACTAATGGAGTTGAACAGAGTCGTTTTACCTGCCCCATTCGGTCCTACTACACCGACAATCGATCCGGTTTCGACCTCAAAGGATATGTCATGATTTGCTTTTAAGCCCCCATAGTATTTGCTGGCGTTTTTGATTTCAAGCAGATTACTCACGCTCTAATCCTCCTTATCTCTCTGGCCTTGAGAAACCGTTTCGGGCTTCAGTTTGCTTTTACGGATACGAACCATAAAATTTTCAATTTTTTCCTTATTTACAAGAGAGATTAAGCCATTAGGTATGAAAAGAACGATAAGAATAACAAGGACGCCATAAATCACAAGGTTCAAACCACTGAATCTGGCAAAATACGCTCTAGAATACTCATTAATGGCCGTCATAAGGAAAGCGCCGAGAACAGGCCCCCAGACGGTTCCGATACCACCCATAACGCATACCAGAACAATCAGCATCGAGTTGCTTAAAGGAAGCAACACGGCAGGGTCGATATACTGAATATACTGTGCGTAAAGTGCACCGCCTATGCTGACAATACCAGCGCTGACCATATAGGCGATTAACTTGTAACGGGCAGAGTTAACGCCTGCGCTTTCAGCAGAATCCTGATTAGCCTTAATTGCACGAAAATAATAGCCGTATTTGGATTTTTCCATAGCCTTGGTCAACAAAATGAATGCCGCCATAAATCCAAGTGCGATGTAGTAGGAGGGTTTCTTTTCCACGAACTGCATTGTGTACCATTGCGGCATATCTCTTTCAAAAAAGCTGACTCCTGTAGAACCACCGATCCATTCCCAGTTCAAAAAGATAACCCGGGTACTTTCAACCAGAGCCATTGTGGCAATCGCGAAGTAGTGCCCACGCAGTCGGAATAGTGGCAGTCCAATTATGAAGGCTACGGCCATCGAAATTACAACACCTAGCCACATTGAGATCCAAGGTGAAATCTGAAACCACTTAAGAGCAAGGGCGCTGACATAGGCCCCGATAGCGTAAAACATGGCATGGCCGTTGGAAACCTGCCCCGTATAGCCACCAATGAAGTTCCAACCGATTCCCATAATTGCCCAGATAGCAGAAAGAATAAGAATATTGATTTGGAACGGGCGGGACATAAACATAGGCACAATAATCAGTATGCCCATGATTATGACAAACTCTATCACAAAGGTTCGATTGCGTTTTAGAGATGTTTTCAATTTCATCTGTTTACCTCCCGAAGAGCCCTTTAGGCTTAAAGGACACGATCAACATGAAGATCAGCATTACGGCGAGGTATTTGTAAGACACGCTGAGATATGTACCGGTAAATAGATCCACCAGGCCCATGATGACACCGCCAACAAACGCACCGAAGATACTGCCAAAACCACCGAGGCAGACAGCGATAAAACCGAAGATGAGAAACGGAGCGCCAACAGATGGTGAAATATAGTAATAGTAAGTAAGGGCACAACCGGCAGCACCAGCAATTGCAGACGATATACCGAAAGCAATCATATAGGTTCTCTCGGCATTAATACCTATCAAGGCCGCTGCTCCTTTATCTTGAGAAGTCGCACTGATTGCTTTACCAGTTCTAGTTTTGTTCATGAACAAAAACAAGAGAGCTGTGACAACCAGAGATACAACTATTGGAACTAGCTTCTGTTTGCAAAGGGTAACAAATCCAAGGTCTAGTGACCCTTCAAACATGAGATTCTGAACCTTCCAGTACTGTCCTCCTACTCCCATAAGCATTGTGTTAATTAGCACCATACCTAAAGCAAAAGTTATTAAGCGTTGCGAGAGAATTGGCCCGCGTAAAGCGCGGCTGATCAACAGACGATAAATAAACATGCCAAAGAGGAACATGACAGCCATTACGATAGGTATAGCCAAAATGGGGTCGAGACCTAGTTTCGTGTTCAATAAAAATGTTAAGTACATGGAAAGCATCATGAATTCACCCTGAGAAAAACTCAGGATGTTCATTACGCCCCAAACGAGTGCGATACCCATGGCGATCAGTGCATATACTGCTCCCATCGCCAATCCTTCAAACAAAACCTGGACTAGCATGATCTTAACTCCTTAAGCATCCAGATATTCGTTCAGCCTTATGCAGGCGAGGGGTTCAGCATCAGCCGCTGAACCCCTCTGCCAATAAGGTCAGTTCGAAAATCAGTCAGTTGTGTATAGTCAGCGTTTGTCCCAATTAAGTGCAGGATAGATGCCTTCAGCTGAAGCGTACTTTTGAGGATATACGGTCGCAGACGCTTTATCTTTCATCTGCAATACGATAGCACTAGTTTTGGTGTTTTGACCATTTTCGCCATACTGGTAGCCAGGCAGGCCAGTAGGATCTTTTGCTGCGTCAATTTTAAGACCTTCTGTCATGGTTGCGCGCATTTTGTCAGGGTCAGTTGAACCAGCTTGGTTAGCGATCAGAGCAATCAGATAAGCGTCCCAGGCGGAAGCAAGCACGTCACCAATCAAGTCTTTGCCGCCGGAATATTTTGTTTTGTAAAGTTCTGCCAGATCTTTAGATATTTTGCTATTAAAATCAGTATTCCAACGAGCTGTTGAGAAGACATAGTCTGCGTCATTGCCAAGTTTACTGATAAAATCAGAAGATGCAAAGCCGCCACGCTGGCCAAACAGCATTTTAGGGAAGTAATTTTGCTCTTTAAATGTCGACATATAGAGTAGGGCATCAGCGATATAGGAGCTCATGATCACAGCATCAGCGTCTGCCTGCTTAAGACGGAGTACTTCAGAAGTAACGTTAGAAGCTTGAGCACTGTAAGAAATGTTCTCAATAATATTGAAACCATACTCACCGGCCCACTTTTGTTCCGTTTTCGCGATGTTTGTGCCAAACTCAGTGTCTTCGCTACATAGAGCAATGTTTTTGATATTGGCACCTTTGGTCTCATTCAGGAACTTAAGATACTCGAAAGTATCACGGATAAAAGTATCGTCACCTGGGTAAGAACGACCAAAGTATTTGTAGCCGGCAGTAGTTAGAGACTCAGAAGTTCCCTCTGAGAGCAAGATAGCCTTATACTTTTCAGCAGGAACCATTGCAGTCTTGGTTGAGGCACTCGAGAAGTTGCCCGCAAGGCCGATAACTTTGTGTTCTGTGATCAGACGCTCAGCTTCGATAGCAGCTATGTCAGGCGTGCTTAGGTCGCCGACAACAAACTTAACCTTGGCACCGCCGAGGCCCGGCAAGCCTTTGCCGTCAGCTATAGGAAGATCGATGTCAACGCCAACATTGATAGCATCCTCTAAAAGTTTTGCCAAAGCTTGAACTTCAACACCTGCTTGAGTCTGAGTGCCGGTCAGAGGCACCAACAGGCCAATATTGATAACTTCTGCAGCACTGCCACCAGTTGTGGTTCCGGCAGTTGCTGCGGTAGTAGTACTAGCGGCGCCGCATCCCACCAAACCTGTTAACATGGTGAGCAGCAAAATCCATACGATTGCTTTCTTCATAAAATGTTTCTCCTTCTTGCTTTTGATTTTTTGATGTCTGGCTAGTGTTTCAGGCAATTCGGAATTAGTCGTTGTCGATGAATCTGAATAAGTTTTTTAATGCTCATTGTCTGAATAATAAGTTCCTCTAGCGAACTTTTCAGACGCGCTTCCGGTGCTATGCTTCAGTTCGGATCGTTCGGTTGCAATTTCGAAATTTCTATTGCTGCTTTCAGGAAAGTATCGATTTCTTCAGGCGAATTACAGTGGATGGGTGATACACGAATAACACCATCGAGGCCAAAAGATTCGACAATACGTTTGGAGTAATGACTAGGTGACTTGCGTTCGAAAACATAAACATTACGTTTACAAAACTCTTGTGCAGCTGCGGTAGAATCAAGATTATCGAAGGCTATTGGCAAAATAAAGTCGCGTTGTGTCAGGTCAGGATTATCGCCACACTCAACCCGGACTCCTGGAATATGACGCAGCCCTGGCAGTTCCGGTGTGCCTTCGAGAGCCCGATGCAGAAGAGCGCGTTCTTGCAGCTCTATGCGATGCATTCCCTCGACAAACAAGGTTCTTCGGTCGTCACTATCAATAAACTGTGAACCGATCCAGCAGGCATGGTCGACTATGGCTGTGAAACCGGCAAAAACATGTGGGGCTGTACTACCCAGTTCCCAGGTATCCTCTGAGTAGCAAAGGATACGGTTATGCGGTAGGCGGGCGCAGCGGTCAGACATCCAGGCAACACCTGAACCACGCAGCGCGAAGTATTTGTAGGGTGCGAAATCCATTGCGTCGATATCAAGTTTGCTTAGATCAATAGGCGCATGAGGAGCATGTTGTACGGCATCGACAACAATGTAGATATCGGGTTTGATTCTGCGGGCCTCCTTTACCATAGCTGGAATATCCATTACCGCGCCGGTAATATTGCATGAATACATACAGCTAAGCAGGACGGTATTTTCGTCTACAAGACGAGTTACTTCTGAGACGTCGATACCGCCGGTACGAGGATTACTATTCATGACACGTAATTCACGCCCAGTCTTTTTCGCATAATACTCAACCGAGTCAAATCCAGAGGGATGCTCGAGTACGGAGACTACCATATTGGAACCGGGGACATTTTCAGCAATCGCACCAACTATATTGAACATAGCCTGTGAGGCTGAAAGAAATGTGCCTATCGAGCCTTTTTCAGTATTAAAAATGATACGCAGGTCTTTGTAACCGTTCTTGACGTATGCATCCTGAATATCGGCCTGCTTCTGATGCCGTCCAGGGCAATCAGGGTGTGAATCGACGTCGATGCAAGCCTGAATGCAGGACTTTAACCTAAGTGAACCACCGGAATTCTCAAAGAACACTCGTTTGCCGAAGCTGTCAGCGTCAACGTTCGCAAATCTATCACGGACTTCTGCTTGCAATTCATGTGAGAAGAGCAGACCTTGAGGATAGTCGTTGGGATTCATGTTTTTTCCTCCTTATTATTCTACGGTAAGTACGCCATTATCGAGAATTACATTACCGTCAATCGTCAATGTAGGCGCTCTGAAAACAAGGTCAAGATGTAAAGGACAGCTGGTTGTTCCGCCGAAGCCACGGTCGTCACCAAATCCGAAGTGAATAGTTCCGTAGCATCCTTCGTCTTCCAGCATGCGCCCTGTTAATTCGCAGGCAGGGTTCATACCAAGTCCTATTTCTCCCACATGGTAGGCACCAGG
>CAYPHB010000085.1:0-1125 GCA_964410445.1 uncultured Oscillospiraceae bacterium | reverse complement strand
CAGGATCATTGAAACTGGCAAGGACATCAGAAAGGATTTCTGCTTCTTTGCCGCCACTGATATTAACGACTTTGCTATCTTTGATCTCGATACGGATTGGCTCTTTGATCAGTCCAAGCCGAGGGTGCGGAATACTGCCATCTATATAAACGACTCCTTCCATCGTGCCGTCATTGGCACCGACAGCACACTCAATGTCTGGTGGTGATGAAGACTGTCCAGGAACCAGACTGCGACCATATTGCGGCAGGCTCTTGCGGCCAGTTATCTTAGCGGTGATATGTGTGCCGATTGGAGCTGTAATTAGAACATCGTTCCCTTCCATGAGAGGGGCGACTTTGTCCATTACGGGACCCATGGCTTCGAAGTCAGCGTAAAGACCGCCGCTTTCAAGCATACGCATATCGTAGTCGGAGCAGTTGAGGTCTCGGGCACCATTGGCACAAGCATTGCGCTTTGCTTCGGTGCTGGAGATCGAGAAAGTAGTTGGCCGGAAGATGACGTCAGCAGCCATCATGGCGGCAGCCACCAGTTCAGTGGGCTCCTGTCCATGCATAGTCTGGGTGTCCATCATTATCATACTTTTGTTTGGATATTGTTCCGCGGCATCCCATAGTGCCTGAGCTATGTGCAGGCTATCGGGATCCGTCACGATCAAGATTTTTTCGTCTTTTTTACATTTTGCGCAGACTTCCAGCAGTGTCTGGCAGGCTTTATAGATTTTCTTTCCCATTTTATCCTCCTATTGAATAAAAATTTCAATTTTATTAGTAGTTATAGGTCAGTCTGATTTCACAACCTGATATTTCTCAATTACTATTCAGATATCAAATTTGAAATATCCATAAACACTTTTTTTGGAAGCTTCAAGATGCTCGTCAGCAGGCTTGAATCCGTAGCAGAACTCGAAAATCTCTGAAAGCTGACCCAACATCATATCAATGCCGTAAATCACCTTATGTCCTCGGTCCCTGGCTATTTTGGTGACTTTCGTCAGCGGTGGGTTCACTATGTTCTCCATAACAACCACGTCTGAATGAAGCTTGTCCATGAAACCAAGGTATTCGTGATCTACATCAAAACCGAAAAGTCCAAGTGGTGTTGACTGCATGAAGAAATCGCATT
>CAYPHB010000084.1:0-8619 GCA_964410445.1 uncultured Oscillospiraceae bacterium | reverse complement strand
TGAGCGGCTTAAGAAGCTTGTTGCAACAAGCTGGCATTAAGCAGGGAGTAGTGCTGACAATCGCGGCGAAGCCTTCACAAGAAGAATCGGTCAATCGTTTCGCGATTGAGAATAATTCACCCGATCTAAAGTTTTTTGGTTCAATCCACCCTCGCTCGAAACGAATAAGAGAACAATTGCGGGAGCTCAAGGACGCAGGGATTCCAGGTATAAAATTTCATCCGGAATATCAGCACTTTAATGTAGATGACCCGGCCATGCTGCCAATTTACACCCAAATAGCGGAAATGGGTTTTGTGACCTTGTTCCATGCCGGTCTCGATGTCAGCTACGATCTGCCCGGTCATTGCCGTCCAGCTTCTCTGGCCAGGGCTTTACCTTATTTTGGCGGTGCTCCGGTTATCGCGGCGCATCTTGGCGGTTATATGCTTTGGGAAGAAGTTGAACGCGAGCTGGTCGGCAAAGACATCTACCTTGACACGTCTTATAGCCACAGCAGGGTACTTATTCCGCAACTGACGAGAATTATTCGCAATCATGGTGCGGATAAAGTAGTATTCGGCAGCGACGCCCCCTGGAGCCAGCCGCTGCTCGAAGCAGGTCTGATTAAAAGACTTGAAATCAGCGCTGCGGAAAAAGAGGCTATTTTGGCTGTGAATGCCAGGCGGTTGCTGGGTTTCACAGAAATCAAAGATTTGTAAATTGTCGTGACAGCATTTCGCTGGGTTGAGGACTATTTATGTTTACTGAAAATTTACTTTGATATTCAAAATAATGTTTACCTAACTGAGAAGCAGTTGTCATTCTGTGTTAAAATGTAGTTCGATGTGTCTTTTTTGGTAAGGTGTCAGGCGATAGCTTTAGCTTGAACTGACGGAAAACAGGTGAAACAAATGATAAAAAGTTCCGCGATTCTGCGGTGCGGACTCGATATAGGCTCGACCACTATAAAAATCGTACTGCTCGAAGGTGACAGTATTATTTATCAGCAATATCGCCGCCATAATGCCGATATTGCCGGTGAACTCCAGCAGGCTTTCCAGGAATTAAGCGACAGTTTTCCAGGTGTTTCAGCCCGGGTAAGTGTAACAGGTTCAGGTGGTCTGAGTGTTTCGCGCTGGCTTGACTTGCCCTTTGTGCAGGAAGTAATTGCCGAAACCGCTGCGATCCGCCGCTATAACCCGGAAACAGACGTGATTATTGAACTGGGCGGGGAAGACGCTAAAATTACTTACCTGCACCCCGTGCCTGAACAGCGTATGAATGGAACTTGTGCCGGTGGTACAGGAGCTTTTATTGACCAGATGGCGTCTCTGCTGCAAACTGATGCCGCAGGGCTCAACGCGCTTGCTGCAGACTACCGTTCGGTTTATCCCATTGCCTCGCGTTGCGGTGTTTTCGCCAAAAGTGATCTTCAGCCCCTGATCAATGACGGCGCCGCTAAGGAGGATCTTGCGGCCTCGGTTCTGCAGGCTGTGGTCAACCAAAGTATTGCCGGACTAGCCTGTGGCCGCCCCATTAAGGGTAACGTAATATTTCTGGGCGGTCCGCTTCATTTTATGCCTGAGCTGCGCAACGCTTTTGAGCGTACGTTGGCGGAATCAGTAGATTCTTTCACCACGCCCGATAACGCGCAGCTTTATGTGGCCATAGGTGCCGCACTGCTGGCTGATGCCGATACTGTCTTCTTCAGTGATGTTTGTTCAAAACTGGAATCTGCCAGCTGGACAGATGACGACATTGTGCGGATCAGGCCACTGTTCCAGAATAAAGAGGAGAAGCAGGAATTCACGGCGCGGCATGAAGAGTCGATGGTTGAACTGATGGATATCAGCCAGACGAGCGGTCCTTGTTTTCTGGGAATTGACGCCGGCAGCACAACCACCAAAGCGGTTCTGATCAACGACCAGCGTGAAATCGTGTTTACCTACTACGCAAGCAATCATGGTACACCTGTTGACAGTGCCCTGAATATTCTGAAAACACTATATGCCCAGTTACCCGCAACAGCGTGGATCGCCCGCTCTTGTGTCACTGGTTATGGTGAAGCTCTGATTAAGGCTGCGCTGCATATTGACGAGGGCGAAATTGAAACAATGGCCCATTACTACTCCGCTGCGCGTTTCTGCCCGGATGTCAGCTTTATTATTGACATCGGCGGCCAGGACATGAAGTGCATGCGGGTACGAGATGGTGTGCTGGACAGCATCATGATTAATGAGGCTTGTTCTTCGGGTTGTGGATCCTTTATTTCGACATTTGCCTCTTCTTTGGCAATGGATGCGCATACTTTCTCACTTGAAGCTCTGGCAGCGGAAAACCCGGTAGACCTGGGAACACGTTGTACTGTATTTATGAATTCGCGTGTCAAACAGGCTCAAAAAGAAGGGGCAACCGTTGGCGAAATTTCCGCTGGTTTGTCTTATTCCGTCGTGCGAAATGCTCTATACAAAGTCATTAAGCTGAAAAACCCGGATGAAATGGGTGAACATGTCGTCGTGCAAGGCGGAACGTTCTTAAACGACGCCATTCTGCGCTGCTTTGAACTGGTTTCCGGGCGTAAAGTTATCCGGCCCAGTATTGCCGGTCTCATGGGGGCTTTCGGCGCGGCATTGATTGCACGCGAACGCGCTCACCAGCGAATTGGCAGCAAAGAAGTTGATCATAATCGGGAAGCGGTTGATCTTGATCGGAAAGCTGAGAATTCTACAGAACATAACCCACTTACATTTGGGCGCAGTGCCATTCTCAGCCCGGCCGAACTGGCTGATTTCAGCATGGACAGCACAACCCGTGCCTGCAAGCTTTGTTCCAACCAGTGCAAGCTTACGGTGGTTACATTTGAAGACGGGCGAAAGTTTATTTCCGGCAACCGTTGCGAACGTGGTGCTGGTCAGGAAAAACCTGAAGAGCGCCTGCCTAACTTATTCGACTCCAGCTACCGCCGCTTATTTTCTTATAAACCTCTGCCGCTGAAAGAAGCCCCGCGCGGAACTATTGGCTTGCCGCGCGTATTGAATATTTATGAAAACTACCCGCTCTGGTTTACATTTTTCACCAAACTAGGCTATCGGGTTGTACTTTCCGGCCGTTCAGACCACAACATGTTTTTAAAGGGCATGGATACCATCCCCAGCGAAAGCGTTTGTTATCCAGCCAAACTTGCTCATGGACATGTCGTTGATTTGATTGATAAAGGTGCCCGTAAAATATTCTATCCGGATATTACGCACGAACAGAAGCACTTTGAAGCGGCTAATAACCACTTCAATTGCCCGATTGTAACTTCATATCCTGAGGTCATCCGGACAAATGTCGACCAGTTGCGGGAGCTCGAAATTGAGTACTTGAATCCCTTCCTCAATCTAGCGAATCCCCGGAAGATGGCATCCATGCTGGCAAAAACACTTGCCGCTGACGGCGTGACTGAGAAAATGTGCCGGGAAGCTCTAACTCTGGGTTTCGCAGAGCAGCAGCAATACCTTGCAGATGTCCGCCAGATGGGTGCCGAGGCTGTCGCCTACCTGAAGGAAACCGGACAAAAGGGTATTGTTCTAGCTGGCAGGCCTTATCATCTGGACCCGGAAGTGCACCATGGAGTGCCAGAAATGATCAACTCACTGGGGTTGGCAGTACTTACTATTGCCAGCGTCTCCGGTCACGGTCTGTTGGAACGGCCGATCCGTGTGGTTGATCAATGGGTTTACCACTCCGCGCTTTATGAAGCAGCTGCTTTTGTTAAAACCCAGGACGAGCTTGAGCTGGTGCAATTGACCTCATTTGGCTGCGGCCTAGACGCTGTCACCTCTGACCAGGTGCAAGAAATTCTCGAAGCCGGCGGCAAAACCTATACTTTGTTGAAAATTGACGAAATCAGCAATTTGGGAGCTGCCCGTATCCGTCTGCGCTCACTGAAGGCATCAATGATCGCGCGCAGCCACAATAAAAAAGTCCGGCCTCAGCATACGTATACTTTGCAACGCAAGATTTTTACCCCGGAAATGAGGACTTCTCACAACATTCTGGCGCCGCAAATGGCTCCGTATCAATTCCGTCTGCTCGAGAAAGTATTGCAACGGCATGGTTATAATGCCAAAGTGCTGGAGAAAGTTACGCCTGAAGATATCGAAACCGGGCTCAAGTTTGTTAACAACGACGCCTGCTACCCAACGATAATTGTTGTCGGCCAGTTGATTAATGCCCTGCTGAGCGGCGATTACGACCCAGATAATACGTCGTTGTTCATCACTCAGACAGGCGGCGGTTGCCGCGCCACCAACTATGTGGCTTTCCTGCGCAAAGCCTTGTTTGACGCCGGTTTTCCCCAGGTGCCGGTTGTAGCGCTTTCAGCCAGTAACATTGAGCCGAATCCCGGTGTGAAATACACACCTTTAATGCTGCACCACGTTGTACAAAGTTTGATCGTCGGTGATATGCTGCAAACAGTCTTGCTGAGGGTACGCCCGTATGAAGCAGAGCCTGGATCTGCTACAGAATTGTATAATAAATGGGATGAAATCAGCAGATCATTTTTCGCCAATGATGGTGATGTCCCAGAACTGGGCCGCCGCTTGCGTTATCCTGAGCTGGTTAAGCTGATAGCTGCCGATTTTGACGCGCTGCCCCTGCGGCCGATTCCACGCAAACCACGGGTCGGTCTAACCGGTGAAATTCTGGTTAAGTTCCATCCCGATGCCAATAACGACGCTGTCCGGGTGATCGAATCAGAGGGCTGCGAAGCGCATCTTTCCGGCTTGCTGGACTTTTTCCTCTATAGTTTTTCCAACGTGCGCTGGAATAGTGAGAACATCGGCGCCACCAAATCTAACCCGCTGTTTTCGATCGCATTGGTGAGGCTATTGGAATGGTACCGTCGACCGGTTATGCGGGCTTTGGGCCAAACCAAGGGAAAATTCCCTCTGCCGGAGCCGATTGAACACACCGCCGCACGCGCTGAAAAAGTTTTGTCACGGGGTAATGCCTGTGGTGAAGGCTGGTATTTAACCGGTGAGATGCTCGACATGATTGAGCACGGCGTACCTAATATAATCTGCGCCCAGCCTTTTGCCTGCCTGCCTAACCACGTCACCGGTAAAGGCATGATCAAAGAGCTGCGCCGCCTTTATCCTCAGGCCAACATTGTGGCGATCGATTACGATCCCGGCGCGAGCGAGGTTAATCAGCTAAATAGGATTAAGTTGATGGTCGCGTCTGCCTTTGACAACCATGAGGCAGGGAAGCCGGCTCCACAGCAGGAGCAGATGCTAAAGTTCGACCATGAGGCAGGTATGCAAAATCCTCAGCTGAAGCAACTTTCAAAGTCGGACCATTCATATTATAATCGAGGCAGCAAAAAATCATCCGCAGCAGCACAGAGGAGCAAAGAATGAAACCGGATTCAATTCGTACCATAGCAATGGGCGGCGTTATCTCAGCCCTGGTAATGCTCGCGACCTATATTCTTAAGATTCCCACCTTTATCGGCTACATTAATTTAGGTGATGCGGCCATATTTGCTTCAGCGGTAATTCTGGGGCCGTTCGCAGGTGTAAGTGCGGCGATCGGCTCGGCTATGGCTGACTTGATCGGCGCCTACGGGCAGTATGCCCCGGCAACATTTATCATTAAAGGCTCGATGGGCCTGCTGGCAGGACTGGTATTGAAGAAGCGACCTAATCTATCCTTAGTGGGCGCTGGAGTTCTCTTTGTGATTTGTGAAGTTATTATGGTAGGCGGCTACTTGATTTTTGAAACTATAATTTATGATTTCCGCACAGCTTTGGCGGCTGTGCCATATAATTCTCTGCAAGCTGTTGCCGGTGTCACTCTGGGTATTGTCAGCCTGCCTTTTGTCCGCCGTTTACGGATATTGCAGAACGTCTAATGTCTTTTCAGAACTTTTAGTTCCTTTTAGAAAGCCGGCGGCGAATTGTACGCAAACGCTGGTTTTGAATTGCTAAATACCTGCGAACTGTAAATTTCAGCAACGATCCAACTTCCCGCATAGTCATGCTGATTCCTGTTGTGTCTTCCGCTTCACGTAAGCGCGGCAGGAAAACCAGTGCTGTGAACGCCCGTAAACCGGCGGAAAGCAGCACCAGTACATGGAATGCCGTAAAGGTGTGGCCAGCGAAAAAGTGAATGTCAGCGCTGGCGATGACCGGCTGCAAACTGTCGGAAAGAAAGCCGCCCAACATAGTTGCGGGTACGAACCCCAATAATGCGGTTGTGACATTTTTGCCAGCCAGATAAGTAATTCTGTCTTCATTTGGCGCCAGAAATATTGCCAGGCTAAGTATTGCCAGATCAATTGCCGGGCCGAAAATTCCGGCGAAAAAGTTACTGATGCCGACAATTCCATAGTTTGACGGTGTTGTGAACAGCCAGGTAAGTGGGGAAATTGCCTGCATGTAGCAGGCAAGCTGGAGAATCGGCTTGAAGCCAAAAGAATCGTTAAGCCTGCCAATCCGGCGCATAAAGAGGATTGTTGCCACAAAACCGATAATCTGCTGCAGGATTGTTTGCATAGCGAGCGGCGCGCGCATTTCTTCTAATAAATAAATATTAAAATATGGTCCGGCCAAATTTATGGCAAAGCTCCAGGAAGTGGCGAATAGCAGGTAATCACGATAGCGTTTGTCGCGGAATGGCTTGAGAAACTGGGATAAACTGAACGAGCCTTTCACATCGGAAACGGCAACATACGGATTAATGCAATGTGAGGGAGCCCTGATCCCGAAAAAGATCAGTATATCAATACAGCCAAAGGCAACTCCAAGTGCAAACAACAGAGTATACTTGCCCGGATAATCAGTCAGGAACGGCAAAAGCACCGTGAGGCTGACGGAAAAAATCAGGGCAGCTACTGTAAAAACAGTCTGGCGCGTACTGAGGTAGCGTCCTTTTATTTGATTCGGAATCATTGAACCGAACCAGGTATTGAGTGAGGAATCGGCGATCCAGTTACTGGTTGAAGCCACCAACATCATGCCGGCGATAATCAGCGTGGAGAGCCGGGGGTCAGGGTGGCTGATCAGCAGCGGCAGAAACGCCGGTACCAGATACATCAGCTTGGCTATCAAGGCAAAACCGATGAACATCGGTTTGATATTGTTGTGGCAGCGGGCGTAGTAGGAATAGGGAATTTGAATCAGAACAGTAATATAAGGGACGGTTAAAACCAACCCATAGGCGCTGTTGGAAAGTCCAAGCACATCCTTAAGGTAGGCTGTGAACAATGGGGAAGAACCGGGAAATCCGGTTACAATCGTAAACAGATACCCGATGAAAACGCTGACAATAGCGAGATCCAAATCTTTTTTAGTTGCCTGGTCCAGCAGAATACCGTAAGCCTGTACGGGGTCGCCTGACTGGCGTGTATCTCTGCGGATCCGATTAAACCGCATCCTTGTGAATAAATTACTCATAATTACCTTTGCCTGATATTATCCTGCAAATTATAGCATAGCCTCCGGCTTGTCGGGACAGTTACCTGTTTTGTGATATAATGCTTAAATCTATAGCTACAAAACTAAAGCTATAAAACTAACCAGGAGGAGGGTTCCGGTGCTGGACAACCCAGAAGCACAGGTCTTGCGCCGGGCAGCTGCCGGCGATAAAGAAGCTTTCGCTGAGCTGGCAGAGCGCTACAGCGCCCCGTTATACGGTCTTTGTTTCAGTATGCTGGGCAATCAGTCTGATGCCCAGGATTGTGTGCAGGAAACATTTTTTAAAGCGTACAGAACATTCGCAAATTTTCGCCAACAATCTACTGTTTATACCTGGCTTTATCGCATAGCAGCCAATACCTGCTATGACTTGATGCGTCGCCGCCAGCGGCATCCGGAGCGTTCGCTTGACCAGCCGCTGGAAACGGCTGATGGTGAATTGTATCAGCAATTTGCGGATGAGGCTGACCTGCCGGACGAAATTCTTGACCGTAAGGAGACAATAGCGGCAGTTCGCGCCGCTATCAGGGAACTGCCGGAGAATTTACGCCGAATTTTGATTTTACGGGATATCGAAGGTCTGGCGTATGAAGAGATCGCTGTTTTAGAGAATTTGCGGGCCGGTACCGTTAAGTCACGCCTGTTCCGGGCCCGTAAACAGTTGGCGATTCAATTGCGAACCGCAGAAGCTGCACACCCCGCCAATGGCGGTGCTTCTGCTGCCAAACCCAGGAACAATCAGCCTTCTGACGCGTCTAAACAACAACAGGAACCGGTTTGCCCGCGAGGAGGCGATTAAGTATATGAAAGTGTTTTGTAATAAATGGCGGCGAGAATTGCTCCGCGAACAGGATAATGAGCTGGATGCCGCAAGTCTGGAAAAACTGCAGGCTCATCTGGGGGTTTGTGCCGATTGCCGCGCCGAACGTGAGCTGCTTCTTAAAGCCCGCTCGGTTATCGCACCACTGCGGGCGCAGCGTTTGGCTGCGGTTGTTCCCGCAGGTTTGTCGCAGCTGGTCATGGCTGGCCTCGACGCGGACACAAAGCAGGAACCTGCTGAAACTGAAACAACTGTTTTCGCGGATTACTCTGAAGATAAAGCTTCTTATTGGTCATGGCCCGGCAGGCAGAGAAGCCTGCGTTATGCCAGCGCTTTGCTGCTTGTTTTCCT
>CAYPHB010000083.1:2685-9059 GCA_964410445.1 uncultured Oscillospiraceae bacterium | reverse complement strand
GCCTTGGCACACTTTCGGAAACTGTTGGCCCAGTGCTTTTCCTGGCAACAGATCTTTCCAGTTACATGACTGGTGCCGACCTGTTGGTGGATGGTGCTTACGCAGTCGAGCGCAACACCAAGAATATCGCCGACTGATTATTTACCCTCATATTTCCAGGTTTTAGCACCGGGTTCCATCATCCAGGTATGCTCGGGCAAGACTGTGCGGGCATTGTCCCAGGGGTTTCCGGGCAAGTGAGCAATACTCCAGACTGTCAGCATCGCATAGCCAGGGGCTACTGTCATTGGGTGCTGCTTATTGCCTTCAAGCAAAGCATAGCTGTCATTACAGAGCTTAACCGGTTCCTCACCGACCAAACCCAAGCCAAAACCCTGGGGCTTATCAAATTTGTAGTAATATAGCTCAGGTTGCTCATGAGCATGGGGCGGGAAGGCGGACCATCTGCCGGGTGCACTTACAACTGTGCCCACTACCAGGTTGGAATAGGGGGCAGATTGGTAATCAAATATGGTGTAGACATAACGCAGCATTGTGCCCTCAAGTACATCTTTGCCATTTTCCCACACAGGAATATCAGCCGGTTTATATAGCTTTGGGCTAAAATCCTTGTCGTTAAGGGCCATTAGTACATAAACTTCGCTGTCTTGATTGGCCTTTACTGTAACTTCCGTGTTGCGGGGCAGATGCAGGCAATAAATTTCGCCGTCGAGGAACGAGTTGCGAACAGCTTTTTCCTGCTTTCCTGCATAGATGAAATCTATATCTCCAGTCTGCAGTAACAAGACAATTTCTTTCTCTGCTTCTTTGAATGAGTAGCTTGTGTCGGCAGCCAGCATTAATACACCAGCGTCCTGGAGCATGGTTTTGCCATTGCCATTCATGTCAATGTCCTGATTAAAGCCTTGCTTATAACCGTTCGAGTACACCATCATTTTTTTCAATCCTCCAAATAATTAGTTATTATTTATTCAGCTAATGCGTAATCGGCAATTGCTCTGGAATGTATTTCAGTTGTATCAAACAATTCAATATCCAAGTCACTTTGCTTGAGTAGCAGCGGTAGTTCTGTACAACCTAAAACAACCCCGGCAAAACCACTTACTCGCAACTTGTCGATTATTTCCAGCAAGAGCTGTTTGCTCTCCGGATTCAGTACTCCCCGAACCAGTTCGCCGTATAT
Source organism: uncultured Oscillospiraceae bacterium (assembly GCA_964410445.1). Lineage (GTDB taxonomy): Bacteria > Bacillota > Clostridia > Saccharofermentanales > UBA5734 > JAXGXQ01. The sequence goes on along the minus strand of CAYPHB010000083.1, from coordinate 7,876 downwards.
TATATCGTGAATAATTTGTCGCTCTGGCTCTTCAGGTATGATAACGTTAATCCCATTTTCTTTCAATTTTTCTGTGTAGAAATCACCTTCCATGGTAAATTTTGTCCCCAAGAGCAACACCTTGTCAACATTTCGCCTGATTGCTTCAGCTGCAGTTGCGTCAGCTATATGTACTAACTTCAAACCAGTACTTTCTTCAATCTGCGGTGCCATCAGATGCATTGTGTTAGTGCAAATAGCAAGGAATTCGGCGCCGGCGAGCTTCAAATTATTCGCCTCTGCAATTAAAAGTTCTGTAAGTTCCTGCCATTTACCTGAATGTTGCAACTCTTCGATCACCTGAAAATCAAAGGAATATAACAGACAGTCGGCCGAATGGGCTTTACCCAACCTGGTGTTCACTAATTGGTTGATGATACGGTAATATTCCACCGATGATTCCCAGCTTAAACCACCTAAAAGTCCAATTTTCTTCACTGCATTACCTTTCTTGTCAGCTCTAGTCAGCCTTTGCCAGGCTGCCTGCATCTATAGCACCACCACTGCTACAAGATGCTGTTTGTTTCTTTGTGTTTTTACTTAACCCTCAGCTTGTAGGCCGGGTCGTATGGCGAATTGATTTTGATTGCGAAGGAGCTTTTGTCCTTAATGTCCTGATCGGTTATATAGTGCACATCCAAAAGACCGTTGGTTTCGTAACCGGTTTTTAAGTAGTTCATTTCGGAAAGGGCAAGGCTCCAGCCGCGCAGCCAGGCATCAAGCTCCTCTTGCTGTTCTGCTGTCGCGTCCAGATGAATCAGCAAATCAATGTCGCTGCAAAGTTTTGCTGTGCCAGTGCAGGTGCTGCCGATCAGGTATATACCTTTGACATTATAAGCATCCATATCTATCTTCTGGGCAATTTTCTCTGCCATATAAAACCGCCACTGCCAACCGTCAGCCGAAGTTTCCGGTTCCATAGTAAAGCTGGCCGCCGTTTTAGTATCGGCTGCTTCATCTGTAGGTTTATCAAGGAAAGCCATGGCATTTTCCAAATCCGCATTCATCAGCACAAACAGGTTCCTGCCGTTGAATTCCTCTTCTACCTGAATCACTTTAACTACATGAGCAAGGTCGGCATAGTCGGGCAAAATATTAGCCAGCGAATTTTTACTGTTATTAAAGAAGGATCTCTTGAAAACAACATTAGGGTCATCGGGGTACAAAGGCAGATACTTAATATTTTCTTCCACCAGATCCTGGAAAAAGTGCGTGCCAAAGGAGAGTTCAGGCTGGTGCCTGGATTCTTTGGAGGCGACTTCGATCAGCATGGCGGTATTATTAATATCTGAGTAAGTTACTGGCACGCCGAGTTTGATGTCACCGCGGCTGCCCCAGCGCCCCGGTCCCAGCAAGATAAAGCTGCGCCTTGGCAAAGTGCGGTTAAGCTCGCTTACCGCATAGCTGACTCGGAGATAGTCCTCGTGTTTGCTAAGGCTGACATACTCTTCAGGATCAACATACACAACTGTCTTGATGCCGGTGACTTTGCCGTTAGAAACATATTTCCTGGCGGTGAAAATTGTGTCGCTGTGGGGAATATCTGCGGGTAAAGCCACAGGCGCATTATCGAGATTCCTGCTTTGCGGCCGGCACTGCAACAAATAAAGACTCTCACCATCGCTGGCGAATTCAATATCCACAGGGTAACCCAGGTTTTCACGGAGAACATCCAAAACAGCTTTGATCTTGGCCAAAAACTGTGTGTTTCTGAAAAGGCCTTCAAAAGTCACCACGAATTCGTCTTTATTGAAATTGGCAGTGTAAATATTTGTATCTTTAATTAATTCATCCTTGAAAGTTGAAACCACCTGGTTAATTTTGGCGATGGAGTTGCCTTGCTCTCTAATCAGCGTGCGGATCGGCATACTACTGAACTGCCGCTTTTCTAAATCGATCAAATCGATCATCTGCGGTGAGTATTTCTTAATTTCGTCAGGACTCTGATTTACCCGCAGACCCGGCTGCCCAGGAGAGATTAGCGTGGGAAAGTCGTCACCGACACGGTCAACAGCCCTCGTACCCAAGCCCATAACCAAACGCAGCAAACCATCTTCGCGGCGAATACGTGGTGACCAGCGTAATTCGTTGCAGCTAAACGCCATACCGGCATATAGTGGGAAATAATACGGCCCCACCTTGCGCCCGACAACTTCTTGAATCAAGATACCCATTTGTTCTGAGAAATCGAGCAGGTTTCTTTTCTTGCGATATTGAATGGAATCGGGGTTGTACATGGAAGCGTAAACTTCCAGAATCCCTTCGATCAGCTGCTTCTTGCGCTCGGATTTGGTGCCTGTATTCGGGATAAACAAGCTCTTATATTTGCCTGAAAAAGAAGCATCCAGCTGATCCTCAAGTAAACTGGAAGAGCGGACAATTAATGGATTATCAGTACAGAAATCTAAAACTTCACTTAAGGCGTGATTTATATGGGCGGGGAAACGCAGGTTCTTAAATAATTGAATGATTCGGGGATAAGTTGCGCGAATTTCCACTATATCTTTGTACTTGTGTTCATTTAATTCATCCAACTCATTTTCAGACAAAATGTTAGCCAGCTCTTCGGCAGAAATATACCAGGTTTGCGGTGTTTTTATCCCCTCGAGTAATGGTTCCTGGGCTTTATTGGCCTCAATAATTTCCCGGGCGATAAAGATGCCGGCGCCTTTGCCGCCGATTTTGCCGATTTCGCTGGAAGAACCGATAAATGATTCCAGCAAGTCACAAAAGCTTTCAATCCGAATGTGATCCTGCGTGGTTGTGATCAAATTGTGGTTCTCAGTTAAAAAACGCCGGATCAACTCTACTTTTAACCAGCGGTTAGTCGCGGCATTAAAGCCTTCAATTGTTTTCGCGTTCTCAATATATTTGCGCAGAGCGTCAATTATACTCCTGGCGTCAGTATGTTTTTTACTGACAATACGGGCGAGGTCATAGGATTTTCGCTGATAAATCCACAAATTAATGTCTTCAAATATCTTTTTATCATCAATACAAGTGGAGGCTGCAGTGAAAAGAATTTCGCTTAATTGCAAAACATCAATATCCGGCAGCATTTTTAAAGGCGCGTTTACTTCACCTTTGTGGGTATATTCTTGCCAGCCCATTTCAGTGTAAATACCATGCAGCAGATCGGGGCGCATGCTGGAAAGCAACGTGATCATACGGCTGCAAACATAAAGCAGCATTTTGTTATCTGTCTTTTGCAGCAGATCCAGAATCGTCTTCCACTTGTTTTTGTAGTCCTCAGATTCTTCGCCTATTCTATGCTGTTGAAACTCCGCGATTCGACCGGCAATAATATTGAGCAGTCGCTTTTCTTCCGGGAGAAAAGCTTCTTCGCCAGGCGGAAAAGTGTTGGGCGGGTATCCCACTTTAATATAACCGCGTTCGCAGCGGTTCAAAATAATAGGTGTCTCGATTTCATCGCTAACCTCTGCCATCGGCTTTGAGCGGTAAATTTCACCGTCAAAGCCGATGGTTACAAGGCAGGAATCCATATTTTTGAAACCAACAGGAATTAAATTCGCTACTTCCTGCATTACAGCAGGGAAGGGAGTTGAAGCCAAAGCCTCATCGATCAGGTAGAGGCACTCTAATTCCTTAGCGCGCTCGACCAGAATGTCTTTATCTACATTCTTATACCGCTCCATAAACGCGATCCCCTGTTATAACTATTTAATTTGCGCTGTGACGGGTGGTCGATTTATATTAATCAATCAGACCCAACCGCGCATTTTGACAGCTTCTGCCACCCGGCTGATAGCAATAATATAGGCGGCATCACGCATATAGAGGTTTTTCTGCTCGGCCAGGTCGTGAACGGCATGGAAAGCAGAGGTCATTTTGAATTTGAGTTTTTCCAGCACTTCTTCCAGCGGCCAGAAGTAGTTCATGTTGCACTGCACCTGCTCAAAATAGCTGCAGGTTACGCCACCGGCATTGCAGAGGAAGTCGGGAAGCAGGTAGATGTCCGATTTTCTGATCAGCTCGTCGGCATCGGGCGTTGTCGGGCCGTTAGCCGCTTCGCAGATCACCTTGACTTGCTTGCTCATCCGGCCGAAAGCCTGGGCATTGATCTGGTTTTCCAGGGCGGCTGGCAGAATGATATCGACATCCTGTTCGATCCAGGCATCGCCGGGCAGGATTTCGCAGCCAAGTTCAACTGCTTTTGCCTGGTCGATTGAACCAAACTGGTCTTTGATGCCGGCAATTTTTTCAACGTCGATGCCGTCCAGTTTGCGGAAGGTATATGACTGCTTGTCTTTATTATCCCAGCAGCTGATCGCGACAACCTTGCCGCCCATTTCAGAATACATTCTGGCAGCGTATTCGCCGACGTTACCGAAGCCCTGCATGCTGAGGCTGGTTTGAGCTATGTCAATATCCAGCTTTTTCAAGCCTTCAGCCAAACAATAAATAACACCATAACCAGTTGCTTCACGGCGCCCGAGTGATCCGCCCATGCCTACTGGTTTACCGGTAATCATACCGCCGAAATGGCCGCCGACGATGGCTTCATACTCGTCCATCATCCAGAGCATGTGTTGACCGTTAGTCATGACATCAGGTGCAGGTACGTCAATGTTCGGTCCCAGGTTTTTCACAATCTGGCGGACATAGCCGCGGCAGAGCTGTTCCTGTTCGGCCAATGACATGCTGTGCGGATCGCAGATCACGCCGCCTTTGCCGCCACCCAAAGGAATATCAACACAAGCGCATTTCCAGGTCATCCACATTGACAAAGCCCGGATAGTATCTTCCGTTTCCTGTGGGTGGAAGCGGATGCCGCCTTTGATCGGGCCTCTGGCCGCATTATGTTGAATTCGATAGGCTTTGAAAACTTTTGTGGTGCCATCGTCCATTTTTACAGGTACTGTAAAGTGGAATTCCATGCTGGGCTGGCGCATCAGCTCGCGAGCTGCCGGCTCCAGGTTGATCATTTCAGCAGCATTGTCAAATTGCAGCTGCGCAGTTGTGTAAGGATTGTACGCCCCGTGTTCCATCGTTCTTACTTTCTCCTTTAATGATTATATTTATTTTTCTAATAATAGATTCACTCAGCAAAGAAATATTTTGACTATCTAAAAATTATAACAAACCACCTACGGCATCTGCAATGAAGCTTTTGTTATATTTCATAAATCAT
>CAYPHB010000083.1:0-2675 GCA_964410445.1 uncultured Oscillospiraceae bacterium | reverse complement strand
AGCTAAATAACCTTCAGCGGGTGGCATTTTATGTTATCCTGAACTGGATTATACGTTTTGTCTTTCAACAGTAAAGCGGGGGTCATATTGTGGGATTTCTGAGTAATATTTTTATACGCAAACCGAAGGATTTCAGCTTTAGCTCCGAGGAATCTTTGTTAATGCTGATTTATCGTTCAGAAAGACACATCCGGGGTAACAATTTTTCTGAAAGTGAATTTATTGACTCTGTGGCGGAGTCTTTTCCGCAATGGGAGAAAGATACAATAAAGGAAAAAATTCGGTTATCAGCTCGTCATTTGAGCGACCCGGAAATAATTCGTGCCTGCTACATAAGCGCCATGGATCTGCCAGCCAAAAGAAAAATACCTGCTTTGCTAAAAAGATGCGCGCTAACTTTGTACGAAGTTAATGGCGCCGATATGGATACTTTGCAAAAGCACTTAGACACTATCTGTATCCCGGCTTTCAAGCCCTCACAAGCAGGCAAATATGGCGTGGCTTTCAAAGATATCCGCAATCAAATTTTGGACTTGTTGACTGCAGAGCTAGTTGAATACAGCCCGGAACTGGTTTATTTTGAAGCGGCCAAAAAATATTTATGTCTGGAAAAAGACCCCAAAGAAAATAATAAGATTAAATTCATGCAGCGGGTGAATGAAGCCGGCAAACTGGAAAGAGTCGGCCTAACTGCCAAACACTTTGAATTTGTTCCTGTTCGCAATATTATGGTAGATCTGTGGGGTGTTCCGGTAGATAAAATCTGGTCTTTAGCAGAGGAAAATTCGGGGAAGTGTGGGGAATAGCCCGGAAGTGACTAAAGAGGTCATACATTAATTTGGGAATGCAAGGGCTTTCAATACCTTTTCATGCCATGCCTAAGGGATGCTATTAGCATTGCCAAAGTTATGAAACAAATCAAAATCAGAAATCAAATAATCATACAAGCTTAAATCACCAATTTCGATTAATTCAATAAGTTTGGAAACAGTAATAGCAGCAATTGATTTATGGTCAAAGTCAATAATGGTAACAGCTTGTTGGCAATGTTCAGTGAAGCGACTTCTCCCAATGCATACAACACTTATATCATCGGGAATTTTTAATCCGAAATCTAAAATGGCTTCCAAAGCGCCGGATAGCATAACGGAGTTTGAGACAATAATTGAATCGGGAAGGCAATCTTTACTGTTTTGAAAAATCTGCATTACAGCTTGATAACCACCTTCTTCACGATGGAAGTCCCCAATGCCAATATAATTGTCAGGAATAAACAAATTGCTTTCTGATACCGCCTTTAGTATTCCTTTGAATCTTTGCTGAACTGTATATCTATTAAATGAGCCAGTTGCGACTGCAATTCTTGAGTAGCCTTCGTTATAAAGATATTTTGCAGCAGAATATCCAAAATTCTCATTATCTACATTGACGTTAATTATATTTGAACTTGTAGATGATGGCCGCTGATTATGTAGACAAATCTTGCAACCTCTATCTGCTATTCGATCAATTATCTGTTTGTCTAGCGTATCACCAATTACAATTCCTCCGACAATTGAATTACTAAATAAGAGTTTTTGTAGATCATCAGTATTTTTTTTCCGTAGTATGGATATAAGAATATTATATTTCAAATTCTGTGCAATATCAGCAGCGTAGCTGATATAATCAATAAATACATCGCTCCGGCAGATAGTAAAATTATCATCGTCATTTGGTGAGAGATCGACTACGAAAAGTCCTATGACGCGATTCGGCACTCCTTTAAGATTTTGCCCAAAAGCGTTTGGAACGTAAGAATATTTTTCAATCGTATCGAGAACTAACTTTCTCGTTTCTAATGAAATGTCAGGATAGTTATTTACGACTTTCGAAACAGTGCTTCTGGAAACTCCAGCTAATCTGGCAATTTCAGTGCTATTCATGATGCCCTCTTAAAATCAGAAATATTGATATGCTTTATTTAGTATAACACAGGAGATTATTTTGTTTATGCTTCTTAATATAGGCTTAAAATTGAATTTACCCTGAAGATTTACATGCAGTCAGTCGTATTAAATAAATTGCCAATGTGCACAAAACAGAGTCAAATTTGTCTCCTATTTACATCATTGACAATAAAAATCGCAATACTATAATTTTATTAACACGTGTTCGTAACGATTTGTTCCTAATTATTTAATTGATTAATAACCAATTGATTTTATGCAGAACTAAATTGCCTCAAATAAGATTTTGTGAAAGGAATTGAACTAAAGTGGGAGTAGGTAGCAGACAGAGGGTGCTCGATGCACTGAATTTAAAAATCCCTGATAAAGTACCCCATATGCATTCAATAATTCAAATTAAGGTTCGGGAGTCCGTCTTAGGTCACCCTATTAAGTATGATTATCCTGAACCAAAAGTTAACTATGCCCCTATTGGTGTTTTAGGACAGCCTGCCATAATGGAACCTGCTGATGCAACTGATGCTCGTGTAGCAGAAAAATTGAAGCTTGATGCAATAGGTATGCGTTATTATCCTCCACTCTATGCCGAGGTAACTGAAAGTAATGGAGATATGATTCTGGCTGAGGGATTGATCACGGGACCAGAGGTACTAGATCAAATAATTTTACCCAATCCGGATGATTATATCGAACCAATGCGAAAATTCTGCAACAGTTACAAAGGTG
>CAYPHB010000082.1:0-9169 GCA_964410445.1 uncultured Oscillospiraceae bacterium | reverse complement strand
ACGTTTGAGGGGCGTATGGGCAACCGTATGGGTTCAAGTCCCATTGACCGCACCAAATGAAGCGCCTGAGAGAGCAGTCTCTCAGGCGTTTCTTTTCCTTCCGCTCTTTTCTTTTTGCGTGTCTTCCGCTATCATACCTTCTGTAGCACTGGCGCGTTTGCGCCGGTAGGGAAGGATGGTAGTTTATATGAAGTACTTTATTTTGGTCGTCTTCACTTTGACCATGATCCTCGTTGGTGTTATTACCAACAAAAAAGTCAAAACCACAACCGATTTCATTGTTGGCGGTCGCCGCATGGGCGCCTGGCTTTCCGCATTTTCTTACGGCACCACGTATTTCTCAGCTGTAATTTTTGTCGGCTATGCCGGCCGCTTCGGTTGGAGCTTTGGCATTTCCGCATTTTGGATCGGCATCGGCAATGCCATTCTCGGCAGTCTGGTGGCGTGGCTGCTCCTGGCCGAACGCACACGCAGGCTCTCGCTTGAGCTGGATGCCACAACCATGGCTGACCTGATTGGTCGCCGTTACAAAAGCAAGCGTCTGGAAACATTGTCCGCCGGAATTATCTTTGTGTTCCTGATTCCTTATTCCGCTTCGGTCTACCAGGGGCTGGGTTATATTCTGCAACGCTTTTTTGCTGGCACTTTTATGCAGGATCTCAAAGTCTCCATGTTTGTGATCGCGATTGTCACTTCGATTTATATCTTTTTCGGCGGCTATATTTCGACAGCCGTCAACAGCCTGATTCAGGGAATTATCATGTTGGTCGGTGTGGCATTCATGGTGCAGCGGGTTATTACAATCAGTGGCGGCATGTCCGCAGCCCTGGACACCCTGGCTTCTTTTCCTTCCGCCGGCGGCGCCGGCGCACTGGCCTCTGCATTTGGTCCCAACCCTTTCGATTTATTGATTTTGGTGCTAATGACCAGTATCGGCACCTTTGGCCTGCCGCAGATGATCTCCAAATACAAGGGTATCCGCGACCGTAAAGCCGTCAGGCTCGGCACCTTAATGAGCACCCTTTTCGCTCTGCTTATTGGTGGCGGCGCTTACTTGATGGGTGGTTTATCGCGGGTTGTCAATGAGCGCCTCGGGCTTGCCTTCGACGGGCGCAACCTGGATCAAGTCATGCCGATCATTTTTGATACCATTCTTTCACCTGTGATGATGGCAATACTCGTAGTGCTGATGCTTTCAGCCTCAATGAGTACCCTGGCAGGTGTGGTACTGGTTTCTGCCCCCACTTTTACCCGCTCGATTCTTAAGAAGCCAGACAGCATTGGCCTAATGCGCATCATGTCTATCGTATTTGTTTTCGCGTCTTATTTGATCGCGATTATTCCCAGTGCTATTGTCACGCTGATGGCTTTTTCCTGGGGCGCTGTTTCCGGTTCATTTATCGGCCCTTATATCTGGGGGTTGTATAGCAAAAAAATAACCCGGGCCGGCGCAACAGCCGGTATGCTGAGCGGCCTTGGCACGGTTGTGCTGGGCGCGACAATCGCGCTGATCCTGAATCCGGCATCTGCCGCAAGCTTGGCGCCTCGTCTGGCAGTACTGGCAATGGCTGTTTCTCTGGCAGTCACTCCGCTTGTCAGTTTTTTGACCAAAAGCGCAGTTGCCAGCGAAGATTTGCCGGTGCTAACTTTTTGACAAATTACCAGATATAGGTGAAAATATGTGATGGCAGAAACACCTGCCGATACAGGAGGAACAGTCACTTGCGAGAATTAATGTTGGGCAACGAAGCTGTTGCCCGTGGCGCTTACGAAGCAGGCGTCAAAGTTATATCATCTTACCCGGGCACCCCGAGTACTGAAATTACAGCAGCCGCAGCAAACTATGAACGTATAGCAACTGAATGGGCCACCAACGAAAAGGTTGGGGTTGAGGTTGCTGTCGGCGCAGCTATAGCCGGGGCCCGCGCCATGAGCTGCATGAAACATGTTGGCGTGAATGTCGCGGCAGATCCTATTTTTACAGCTTCTTATACTGGAATAAACGGCGGTCTGGTGCTTGTTGTAGCAGATGACCCCGGTATGCATAGTTCACAAAATGAACAGGACAGCCGTCATTATGCGCGTGCTGCCAAGCTGCCAATGTTGGAGCCGGCCGACAGCGATGATAGCTTGCGCTTTACCCGCGAGGCTTTTGCTATTTCCGAGCAGTACGATACACCGGTTATGGTTCGCCTGACAACTCGGGTAGCTCATGCGCGCTCGATGGCCGAAGTCGGTGAACCCCAGCCGCAGACACTGCGCCCCTACACCAAGGACATGGCCAAATATGTCATGATGCCAGCTATGGCTATCCGCCGCCACACAGTGGTGGAACAGCGGCTGCGCGATCTGCAGCGCGATTCTGAATCGGTTGGCCTGCACAAAATTGTTGAAGGTTCAGCGGGCCTGGGCATTGTAACTTCAGGGGTGGCTTACCAGTATGTGCGGGAGGCATTGCCCGACGCGTCGGTGTTTAAACTGGGTATGGTCTGGCCGCTGCCAGTGGAAGCGATCCGTAAATTCGCCGCCACCGTTGACCGTTTAGTAATAATTGAGGAACTGGATCCGATCATTGAAACTGAGTTGCGTGCTGCCGGCATTGTCTGTGAAGGCAAAGACCTGTTTTCGCGTGAAGGTGAATACAGTGTCCCGCTGATCCGCTCCCGTTTATCGGATCAACCCGCACCTGAATCCGCGATCAGCGCTGAGGATCTGAGCACTGCACCTGGCCGCCCGCCGGTTATGTGCGCCGGCTGCCCTCACAAAGGGTTGTTTATGGCTCTGAACCGGTTGAAACTGATCGTCACCGGTGATATCGGCTGTTATACCTTAGGCGCGCTTCAGCCGACCAACGCGATTGACACCTGTGTCTGCATGGGCGCTTCGGTAGGCATGGCTCATGGCATGGCCAAAGCAACCGATAACGACTTCAGCAAACGCACAGTTGCTGTAATCGGCGATTCCACATTCCTGCATTCCGGAATCACTGGTTTAATCAATAGTGTCTACAACCAAAGTGACAGCACAATCCTGATTCTCGACAACTCGATCACCGGCATGACCGGACATCAGCAAAACCCTTCAACCGGCATGGATATCCATAACCAGCCGGCTCCGGCGATTGATCTCGAATCGCTCTGCCGCGCTGTCGGCGTTGAGCATATCCGGGTAATTGACCCTGCCGACACCTTTGGCTCTCAAGCCGTTATAAAAGAAGAAGTCGCCCGCTCCGGTGTATCGGTGGTTATCGCCCGCCGCCCCTGCGCTCTGATCCCCACAGGTAAAGCTGCAGACGGTAAAATTGCCCGCCTGAACAGAGAAGCCTGCACAAAATGCAAGGCTTGCCTGCGCATTATGTGCCCGGCGCTGATTGAAGGTCCGGACGGTTACCCTGTTGTCGACGCCGTCACCTGTAACGGTTGCGGTCTCTGCGTTAACGTTTGTCGTTTTGATGCCCTGAAAGTTTGCGGGGAGGAAGAAGCATAATGGTTCAAATGATTGAATGCGATTTTTCGCTCGACACCTTCCCGGCTGAAGGCATCAATATAATTCTGGTGGGAGTAGGCGGCCAGGGAACACTGGTGGCCGGCAAACTGCTGGGTACAGTTGCGGCCAGCCTCGGCCTTGACGCCAAGGTTTCAGAGGTTCATGGCATGGCTCAGCGCGGCGGCAGTGTTGTCACGTATGTCCGCCTGGGACGTGAGGTTTTCTCGCCCACTGTGGAGCCCGGCACGGCCGACTATATTGTTGCTTTTGAGGAACTTGAAGCACTGCGCTGGGCGCCGTTGCTAAAAAAAGATGGCTCGATTTTCGTGAATACTGTTAAAACCATGCCGCTGCCGGTTTCAATGGGACAGGCAAAATACCCTGAAGACATCGCAGAACAGTTGCATAAAGCTGCTGGTGAAGATGCGGAAATAGTGATGATGGACGCAATCGCGATGGCCCGGGAAGCCGGTTCTACTCGCGCTGTTAATACAGTAATGCTTGGCGCTATGGCCGCCCGCTGCATTCTGCCGCCGTCAGCTTTTGCTAACGCAATCGACATTGTCTTTAAGGAAAAGCTGCGTGCGCTTAATCACAAGGCTTTCGCGCTAGGGGTATCTGTAATAGAATAAGTTTATAAAACTTTTCTAAAAGCAAGAAAATATATTGTGGCCGTAAATACGGCAAGGGAGGGATCGCCATGTTGGTACGACAGATTTCTGTTTTTCTGGAAAATAAATCCGGCAGACTGGCAGAAGTAACACGTCACCTGTGTGAAGAAAATATCGACATCCGCGCCCTATACATAGCAGACACGACAGAATACGGAATTTTGCGCATGCTGGTCGACCGCCCTGAGGACGCGCTCAAGGTTTTGGCGGATAACGGTTTCACGGTGCATGCCACTGATGTAATCGCAATCGCGGTTGAAGACAAACCGGGCTGCCTGGAAGAACCTTTGCGAATTCTTTCCGAGGCGGGCATTTCACTTGAGTATTTATATGCCTACGTTGGCCGCAAAACCCCCAATGCGGTAATTGTTCTCCGGGTTGAGAACAACGAGCAGGCGCTGAGCAAGTTTACCGAAGCTGGCATCCGTATCCTGTCGCCACAGGAGGTTTACGGCATTTGAACATCGATTCTTATTTGCCATTTGGCATCACCCCGGCGATTGTAAAGCAAGGTGAAGCGGCCCTGGCCCGAGCGGCCGGCCGCTTCAATTCTATCAGGCAAATGCGGGAGAAAAACCAACTCAAGGTGCTGCAGGCGCTGCAAACTGCCGGGCTGAGCGAGAGCCAGTTGGGCGGAACTACCGGCTATGGTTACAACGACCTGGGACGCGAGCAGATCGAGCGTGCCTATGCGCAGGCCTTCGGGGCTGAAGCTGCGCTGGTCCGGATCCAGATTTCTTCCGGCACCCAGGCGCTGGCGTTATGCCTCTTCGGCTTACTCAGGCCCGGCGATGAACTGCTGGTAGTTACCGGCAAACCATATGACAGCCTGGCTGCGACACTTGGCATCTCAGATTTACCCGGCAGTCATAAAACCGGTTCGCTGGGAGAATTTGGTGTCCATTACCGTGAAGTTCAACTCCTGGCCGACGGCCGACCCGATCTGGCCGCAATCGCGGGCTCGCTGACTGCGAAAACCAGAGTGGTTTATGTCCAGAAATCGCGCGGCTACAGCAGCCGTCCTTCTTTGCTGGCCGCTGATATTGCTGCCATACGGGCTGTACTCAACGAACAGCGCCATTCAGCTGTTCTTTTTGTCGATAATTGTTATGGCGAATTTGTTGAAGCCGCTGAGCCTTGCGCTGTCGGTGCCGACCTTTGCGCCGGTTCTCTGATCAAAAACCCGGGCGCTGGCATCAGCCCTTCCGGTGCTTACATTTGTGGTAAAGCCGAGCTGGTTGAACAAGCCGCGAATCGCCTGACTGCACCGGGATTAGGCAGCCATGTGGGCCCTTCGCTGGGTTTTAACCGGTTAATCGCACTTGGCTTTTACCAGGCTCCGCACATCGTGGCTGAAAGCCTGATGGGCGCGGTTTTTGCCGCTGAGCTTTTCAGTGCAGCGGGTTACAAATGCTTGCCGGCCGCTGACAGCGCACGGGGCGATATAGTTCAAACCATTGAATTCGGCTCACCGGAACCGCTGGTCGCCTTTTGTCAGGCGATTCAGGCTGCATCGCCTGTTGATTCCTATGTGTTGCCGGAACCCGGCGAGATGCCCGGTTATGACTGCGATGTCATTATGGCGTCCGGTTCATTCACTTCCGGCTCATCGATCGAGCTTTCTGCCGATGGCCCGCTGCGTCCGCCATATCTGGCCTTTTTACAAGGCGGGCTCAACTTCGACACAACCCGGCTCGGCTGCCTGCTGGCACTGCAGCGCCTGACTGACAAACAATTTTGATACGAGCTGCTTCTTTTAGCGAGGAGGAAAGGTTACATGAATAATGAAAAACCTCAGCGTTCCCGTCCACGCTCTAAACAGCAGAGCCCTCCCCAACGCCGTTTAGCCCGCCGGCCGGAGCTGACTGGCGAATCGCTGCCGCCGGAACGCCGCGCCAGTGCTGAGCGCCTGCGGCGGATCGAACGTCGTAAAGCCCGCACTCGTGCTATTTGGATGGGCGTAGTAGTGCTGGCAATCATGTTTGTCACTGTAGTGATTATTCTGGAACTGATGCAAGGTGCCAAACCAAAGCCGCGCTTTCAGTTTATCCAGACCGGCGAAATCAACCATACAATACCGGCGACAGCCTTGATTTTGCGTGATGAAACAGTCTTCAACACCCAAACTGGAGGTACTTTAAAGCCTCTGACAAGTGAAGGCAATCGTGCGGCCAAAGGTCAAAAGGTGGCGCTGGTGATTCCCGCCAACCGGGATAACGATTTGCGTCAGTTACAAAAAACCGAAAAAGACATTATTGACCGCCAGAATGAACTGATGGACAGTGGCCAGGGCACCGGAGCAAAATCAATTTTCACTGAAAGCCGCTCCCAGCTGGCAACATTGGTAAATCTGACCCGCAGCGATAGCGGCCGCGGTGATCTTTCCAGCCTGCATAGTTATAAAATTTCGATGGATGCGATAATTGAACAGCGCAACACAAGGTTGTTGGCGATCGATTTCAAAGATGTCCGCCTGGATCAGCTGCGAGTGACAAAATCGAATCTGGAAAAACAGCTGGGACTTGATTCAGGCACGATTATCTGTCAGCAACCAGGCATTGTTTCCTTCCGGCTTGACGGACTCGAATCACTTGATGTTGCCAGCGGGCTTAGTCTTACTTATCAGGATTTTCAGAAGCATCTGGCAGCTGCGCCTGAGCGTCTTGAGCTCAGGACTACTGTAAAGGCAGGCGACCCTGTGCTGCGGATAATTTCTAGCCTGGGACAGGTTTTAGCCCTGGAAGTTGAAGGAATCGATGCCTCCAACTTTGAGATTGGGAAAACATATAATGTCAGCCTGCCGAAGGATGGGATCAGAATTGAAAACTGCACGGTTTTACGCTCGGAACAGCAAGACAAAAATACCTTTCTGGTGTTGAAAACCGACCGTCGCATCGAATGGCTGGCAGACCGCCGCAGCGTGGACACAGTATTGACTTATAGCAGCTCCGCTGGTATGAAAGTGCCGCGAAATGCTGTTTTTGCACAGGATGAAGCCAGTGGCACAGGCAGTGTTATGCTGGTAGCCGGCGGTTATACCCGTAGCGCCAAAGTAAAGATAATTGATCAGGACGGTGAGTTCGCGATTATTGAAGCAATCGAAGGTCAGGAATATAAGCCGGAAGTTTCGGCTGTAATTGTCCTGAATCCCACGGTTATAGAAGCAGGTGAGTTTATTGGCAACTGAAGAATTCAGCGAAGAGATACAAGCGTTGAGCGCGGAGATCCGGTCTAGAGCGGCTGAAGTGCAAAGCAGGATATCTGCAGCCGCTTTAGCAGCAGACAGGGACCCGGCAGAGGTGCATTTAATAGCCGTTACTAAATTTTTCCCGCCCGAAACCGCTGCCGCGGCTATGCATGCCGGGTTAACCGATTTCGGGGAAAACCGGGTGCAGGAATTGCTGGCTAAGCAGGAAACGCTGCAATCATGGGGGCTTGAGCCTCGCTGGCATTTAATCGGCACACTGCAGCGCAACAAGGTCAAATACATTCTGGGCAAAACAGATCTAATCCATTCGGGCGATTCATTGCAGCTTTTGCGGGAAATTAGTGACCGCAGCAGTAAGGCCGGCATTGAAACCAAAGTGCTGCTGCAGTTAAATCCGGCAGAAGAAGAATCTAAACACGGCTTCAAGCCTTCAGAGTTCCTGACAGCCGCGGAGGCAGCATTGAAGCTCCCTGCTTTGCAGATCAGAGGCTTAATGGCGATGGCACCTTTGGTTGAGAACCCTGAGGAAACGCTGCCGTATTTTAAAATCAGCAACGAGCTTTTTCAGGAGCTGCGCCGATTACACGGCAAAGTTAAGCCGGAACAGCCGCTGCCTGATGTGCTTTCGCTGGGAATGAGCCAGGACTTTGAACAAGCTATCGCCTGCGGCTCCACACATGTCCGCATTGGCAGCGCCATTTTTGGCAATCGGACAATCTGAATGTAATCAAACCTCAACACTGGACCACATGATGTTGCGAGGCCATTACATCGAACTTACTTGTTGCCGGGAACCGTTGCAAGCGGTTTCCGGCCTTTCTATAATTACCATATGCTCTGCAGTCAGTAGCGAACTACTGGTGCACAGCTTGTTCCGCATCAGTTTTGCTGGTCAGCAGATTAGCAGATAGCGGGTCAAAAATGGCGGGAGGTACACAATGGCAGAATTTATCAACAAGCTTTTGAGCAAGTTTGGTCACGGTTATGATGAAGACTATTACGAAGATGAATATGAAGAAATTCAATATGAGGATAATGCGGTCGAGTCTGATCCGGTAGCTGAGACGCGCTTTCCATTCCGCCGGGGTTCCAACAAAGTTGTTGACCTCCGGAGCGGCAACGCTCAGAATCAGGTAGTGATAATGCAGCCAGCCGATATTGAGGCAGCCCAACAGGCATGTGACCATGTCCGGAGCGGCAAGACAGTTATTTGCAACATCGAAAAAGTTGAACCTAAAATCGCGCAGCGGGTGATTGACTTTATAACCGGCTCTGCTTATGCCCTTGATGGCCGGGTAATGCCAGTGTCTTCAGCAATATTTGTTGTAGCTCCGCGGAATACAGCCCTGCTCGAAGGCGCCCTGCCGAACCAGGGAAGTGAGTACTACAGAAACGCTGTTAACAATTAACGATTTTTCTTGACGGAATGCAACAAAACAGCCAAAACACGATTTGCAGATTTGTGGATCTTTTTGGCTGTTTTTGCTGATTAAGGGTGTTGACTTTTCTAAAAGCCCATGTTAGTATGTAGTCAGGCTCCAGGGAATACCAATGAATAATATCCCGGACGAAAAGCCGCCACAGCTGGATTGTGGAAACAAACGAATAGCAATTGACGGACCAGTAAAAATGGTAATTAAATTGCAGATCAAATAAGTGAACAAGAACTAAATTATTGAATCATCAGGCTGAGGGTCTGAAACGAAACAATAACAAAGAACAAGTTCATAAGTAAGATCGAAACATTCGTAAAAAGGGCAGACGTTAAGGATAGGAAGCAAAAGGTTCGCTGGAGCCCCTTTTT
>CAYPHB010000081.1:0-9233 GCA_964410445.1 uncultured Oscillospiraceae bacterium | reverse complement strand
CATCAACAATCAGGACTTTTCTCATGGACTTGGTCCTCCTTAGTTGCTTTTCTTGTTGACATAATGTCGTTCAGTTCCTCAAGGAATGAGTTAACGTCGTGGAACTGACGGTATACAGAAGCAAAGCGCACATATGCCACTTCGTCCAGATCCTTAAGCTCCGCCATTACCATTTCACCGATCTCCTGCGAAGATATTTCGCGTTTGAGGGCGTTTTGGATTTGAATTTCGATTCTGCTGGCGAGTTCTTCCACCTGAGCTGTTGAAACCGGACGTTTTTCACATGCTTTGATGATACCAGAAATTAGCTTGTCACGGTCAAAAGGTTGTCGGCTGCCGTCTTTTTTGATTACCAGCAGGGGCAGGTTTTCAATTTTTTCGTATGTAGTAAATCGCGAGCAACAAGAAAGGCATTCCCTGCGGCGGCGGATCGCTGCGCCTTCCTCGGACGGGCGGGAGTCTATAACTTTGTCTTCAGCATGTCCGCAATAAGGGCAGCGCATTCGAAACCTCCTGTTCCAGATATTAAACCAGTGCCGGCTGGCAGTTTTCAGGGCTGCAAGCCGGCAACAGTAATTAAGATTGTTTATTCGTCTTCGTTTAGATCACGGTTGTCCTGCAGGAACCATGGCAGGATGCGGTCACGGCGTTTTTCAGTCTTAGTCTGATTCCTGTTGTCACCGGCAGGTGCGTTGTGACCGCGCTGGGGTGAATACGGCCCGGTTGTCTGGTTTGGATCCTGCGGAGCAGGCCGGTCGGACCTTTCGGAAGTTCCGGAGCGGAAATCGGCGCCGGGTTCAGAACGGAAAGGGTCCAGTGTTCTGGCACTGCCGCTGCCGAAGGTTTCGGAACCATGAGGATTTGTTTTGGGGAAATTCAGTTCGTGTTCGCGGGTGTCGTCAGAAACAGAATTGCCGATCACGTTATGGAAGCCTTTGCCTGCACCAGCGTTTGGGCCGGCGGCTTCAGGGTTGTTGGCCTGGTTGGCCCGGTCGGCTGGGTTAGCGGCTGGAGTATTGTTTCCGACGCCGTTTTTAGCACCGGTGTTGAGAAAACTGGGAACATCAATCTGCACTTGTGAACCATTCGCCTGAACCTGCGGCTGCGGCGGAGTCTCAGCCGGCAGTTCCTGAGACCATACGGAAGCCGTCTGACGCTGAGCAGCCGCTACCGGGCGTTGAATGGCCTGTGGCTGGTTTTCACGGTCAAAGCCGCTGGCGATAACGGTGATCATGATCTCGTCCTGCATTTCCGGGTCAACCACGGCGCCGAAAATGATGTCGGCATCGGGCGATACAGCGTCGCGCACAACAGAAGCGGCTTCGTCAACTTCGCGGATCTTGAGGTCACGGCCGCCGGTGAAGTTAATGATGACACCGCGGGCACCATCAATGGTGGTGTCGAGCAGCGGGCTGTTGATAGCTTCGCGGATAGCGATGGCAGCGCGGCCTTCGCCGGAAGCACGGCCGATACCCATGTGGCAGACACCGGCCTGCGTCATGATGCGGCGGACGTCGGCCAGGTCTAGGTTAATCAGGCCGGGGACTGCAACAAGGTCGGAGATACCGGAAACGCCGTATTTAAGCACCTGATCCGCCATGGTGAAAGCTTCGTCCAGGGAGGTGTCTTCATCTGCAATTTCCAGGAGTTTGTCATTAGGGACAACGATGAGGGAATCAACGAATTTTTCCATTTCGCGGATGCCGCGTTCAGCGTTCTGCATCCGGCGCGAGCCTTCAAAGCGGAATGGACGGGTAACTACGCCAACTGTGAGAATGCCGAGTTCGCGGGCGATCTGGGCGATTACGGGGGCACCACCGGTACCGGTTCCGCCACCCATGCCGGCTGTAATAAATAACATGTCCGTACCGCGGATCAGTTCGCCAATTTCGTCTTTTGATTCATTGGCGGCCTTTTCACCGATTTCCGGGTTGGCGCCGGCACCGAGGCCGCGGGTGATTTTTTCACCTATCTGCAGGCGGTTGCTGGCGCGCGACAAGGCCAGTGCCTGATTATCCGTATTAACAGTAATAAATTCTATACCTTGCATTTCGCCTTCGATCATCCGGTTTATGGCGTTGCAGCCTCCCCCACCGATGCCGATAACTTTTAGTGTTGCGAAATGGTCATTATCCATACCAAAGCCGATTTTGTATTCCGACACATTATTCTCCTTCCGGGCGTCTGGTTCGGTGCCCGTTATCTCAATTCACATGCAGCGCCATTTACGGGAACCAGAAGATGGCAATTGGACGCTGTGGTTGCCCTGCTGCTGCGAGGTGGTTGTCTTTTTCGTTGCCCTCTGCGATGCTTTCAAATATATTTTTCAAAAATTTCTACTCAATTTACGACAAGTCTTTTTAATAATAATCCAGTTACACACTTGTCAATAATTTTACACGATTGTTACGATTCCTACAACAATATTTGGTGCTTTAATTGTTATATAGGCGCTATATGTGGGGAACTTACAATTCTGTAACAAGTAAGCACGTTTATTGCTGTTCCTTTTTTTTGCGCCGTTTTTCCCGTTTGATGTCAAAACGCTCCAGCCAGATGCGGCGCATTGTGGAAAAGTTGACAAATATGCGGTTGCCGAAAGCAAAGACAGCAGCCAAGGACAACGGCAGGTCAAGCTGGTCGCCCAGCGCGGCAAGCGCGATTGCGATCAGGGCATTGCCCAGAAAGCCAGTTATAAACAGACGCAGGTTAAAACGGTTCTGCAGGTTGGCCGTCATGGCACCGACAACAGAATCAAAAACTGCCAGAATACCGACGGCGACATAGGACGAAAAAGCCTCCGGAATATTGACATTCCAGAGCAAACCGATGATCAGGCCCAGAATCAGGCCTAGAAGTGGGAACATGTATTTTCCTCCTGGTCAGGACATTGCTTTTATGTTTTGTCCGGGATAAACACCTTGCGGTCACCGGTCAGATCAAGTACACCTTTACCCCGGCCAGACAGAGCGTCCTGCTCAATCGCGAAGCGCAGCCAGATCATGTCCTCAACCAGGTCAGCCGAAGCGCGCGCCAGTACGGTTAGCTCGTCTCCTGACGGCAAAAGCAGCGTCAGATAGACATCACGATTCGAAACCGGGCGAATGCTCCGCGCCGCTGCCATCAGGTTTACAGAGCTGCGGGTGTCCTTGTTCGCATCTATTATAGCACCCATCAGAGACAATGCCACGTTCATTGATTCAGGCAAATCAACTGTCAGCGGGGTGCCTATGCTCATCTGGCGCACAGTTATGCCTTCAACCAGCGGAATGTCCGTTGGTGACTGGGGCAGAATCCTAAGCGCGTAGCCTTCTTTGTCGACCAGTACACAGCCGTCAGGGATTGCCAGATACGATACTTCGATTCGTTCTTCGATGTTGATTTTGATTTTGGCTGGGAAATCGAGCCGTGCTTCTACCGTGCGGATATATGGGAATTTCTGCATGAGCTTTTGTTCAGCTGTGCCATAACGCAAGGAAAACAACTGGCGCAGACTGCCGCCAAGCCCGCTCAGCAGATGCTGGCCGATTTCCAGGCCGGAAGCTGCCTGAATTTCAGCAGCGGACATGGCGCGGGTTGGCGTTATTTCGATTTCTGCGGCGTAAAATGACGGCAAAAAGCCAATCAGCAGCGCTGCAGCAACCAGAATGACCAGAGTAATAATTGGGCCGCTGAAATTGCGTTTTTCCGACGGTGTGTCTTCAGCTGCAGGCCCGCTCGTTTGCCAAACAGGTTTAGGCGCCGGGCTTCTTCTCTTCATCGCCCTGCTCCGGTTGTTTTGCTTGTTTCGCTGGCATTGCCGGTTGCGTTTGCTTCACTTGTTCTGCTTGTTTCGCTGTTTCTGCTGCTTGATCCGGGCGGCAGCAGGGTTTCGATTTCGTCGGCAATATCGCTTGCGGCATCAGGCTTAGCCAGGCCGGCAGCAGCTGCGCCCATCCGGGTAAGCCGCTCCTGATCCGGCAGTAATTCCTGTAAACGGGCGATCAGCCAGGCGCCGGTGAATTCGCTGTCCGGACAAAGCAGGCTGGCGCCGCGGTCGGCAAAGCTGCGGGCGTTGGCTGTCTGGTGGTCGCCGGCCGCATATGGGTATGGCACCATAATGCTCGGGCGGCCCAATGCCGCTACTTCGGCACAGGTTATGGCACCGGCTCGACAGACGATCAGATCGGCCGCGGCCATATATTCGTGCATGTTTTCGATATAGCTGAAAACGTTGAGGTTGGGGTACCCGGCTGCGGCGGCCGTGATACTTTCGACGTGCAGCTTGCCGCAGGCGAGAATTATGCGGGTGGATTGCAGCGCAGGTGCGGCGGCAGCTGCCAGTGTTGCTTCATTCAAAGTGCGTGCGCCCAGGCTGCCGCCCAGAACCAGCAGCAGCTTCTCCCCTGCAGCGATATCCAGCTTTTGTCGTGCGCTTTCACGGGTTGTGGTAAAAAAAGCGGCCCGCACCGGATTGCCAGTGAGCACAACACGTTTGCCGGCGGGGAAATAGCGTTCAGTATCCGGAAAACTGACCATAATCAACTGGCTCTTGCGGGCCAGAAAACGGTTGGCGCGACCGGGGAAAGCATTTTGTTCGTGCAGGGCGACAGGAATTCCGGCTCCGACAGCGGCAGCGGCGGCCGGGCCGCAAACATAGCCGCCTGTGCCGATAACAACATCGGGTTGGAAACGGCGGATCAGCTCCCGGCTCTGGCGACGGCCCTTCAGATAATCGCGGATTGCCGGCAGCAACTCTTTCGAAGGCTTACGGGGGAAGCCGCGTGCCGCCACAGCATTGAACGGGTAGCCGGCGGCGGGAACAAGTGTCGCTTCAAGGCCACGGGCTGTACCAACAAACTCAACGACAGAGTCGGGACGGCGGCTGCAAAGCTCTTCTGCAATCGACAAAGCCGGATTAATATGGCCGCTGGTGCCGCCGGCAGCGATCAGAAAACGCGGCGCCCGCGCAGCCGCATTTGTCGTGTTTGCAGCATTTGTCGCATTTGTCACAAACGTCGCTTTTATCGCATTTTGAAGTTTTTTGTCGTTTTTTTCTACTGGCACCGTTTACTCCTTCATTAATTCAATAATTCAAATCTGACGGAGGCTTTGACGCTGGCCGGTGCGAGAGGCGCATAGTATAAACCCAATCGCGATCAGGAAGAAGAAGTTAGCGGTACCGCCGTAGCTGAAAAAAGGCAATGAAATACCAGTTGTCGGCAAGAGCCAGGTGGTAACGCCAATGTTGAGAAACGCCTGGACAACTATCAGCATGGTATAGCCGCTGGCCAGGATGGTGGCAAACGGTGTGGCTGCGCGCATGGCAATGCTTACCCCGAAAATCAGGAAAGCCACGAACAGTAAAACTACGCTGACTGTGCCGATAAAGCCTAATTCTTCGCCGATAATCGCGAACACAAAGTCATTGTGTGATTCCGGTAAGTAGTTATATTTTTGGCGTCCTTCTCCCAGGCCAAGCCCGGTCAAGCCGCCGGAGCCGATTGCGATCATCGACTGGGTAATTTGATAAACATCGTCAGCTGAGGCTTCTTCCGGATTCTGGAAAGTTTCGATTCTCTTTTGCACATGGGCAAAGTTTTCTTCAATAGTCGCTGTCAGCTGTTCCTTCGGCATAAACATAGGTAAAGCTGTGGCCAGAATTAAACCCACGGCAAGTAGGAGAACGACCACCAGGGTAAAGCTGACTAAATAAGTGCGGAAACGAATTCCCGCAGCTAAAAATACTGACATGATGATAAAGCACATGATCACAAAGCCGGAAAGATGCGGCTGCCATAAAATCAGGCCGGCCCAGACCAAAAGAGCTGTCGCGGGGAAAAGAATATCGACAAAAGCATCGAGCAGCACTTGACGCACCGGGCCGCGGGCCTGGAATTTGCCGTTCGCGCGGCGCCGGCTCACCCAGGAAACATAGCCGGCAAAACAAAACACTGCCGCCAGCTTGGCCAGTTCGGAAGGCTGGAAACGAACCGGCCCTAACTCCAGCCAGCGCTGGCCGCCGTTGGTGATTTCACCTTTGATTTTGACCAGCAACAGCAAAACTGAGGTAACGCTGTAAAGCCCCACAGTAAAAAACATTTGGTCGAAAAACCGGATACTAAAAAACAGGCCGATGATTAACG
The DNA here is from genome assembly GCA_964410445.1 of uncultured Oscillospiraceae bacterium. Taxonomy (GTDB): domain Bacteria; phylum Bacillota; class Clostridia; order Saccharofermentanales; family UBA5734; genus JAXGXQ01. Next base: position 3,108 of record CAYPHB010000081.1, on the reverse strand, counting down.
CAGCGACCAGACCGGCTCCGGTAATAGAGGCCTGCCGCAGGACATAGTACATCGGATTGCCCTCTTTGTTGGCATAGCCGTCACTCATGCTGGCTGAGAACAGCATCACCAGACCGAAACAAATCATGATAATTGTTGTGATCAGCAAACCGCTATGCAGGCGGCCTGATTGAACGTTAGCGGGAACAACTCTGGCTTGCGGGCGTTCCTGCCTGGCTGCAGTGTTGCGGCCAGAAGCGGGCCTTCTCCGGCGTTGTTTGCTTTGCCCGCCGGGGATTTGGCCGGAACCGGTTCGGCGTTGTTGCGGTTGTGGCGAAATAGTTTGTGTACGATTATCCATGCGCACCTCCCTATAGCCGCACAATCAGCACGCCAAGCGCGGAACCGATGAGCGTGATCAAACTGAATACAAAGACAATTTTTTCTTCCGACCAGCCGCCAAGTTCAAAATGGTGGTGGATCGGTGACATGCGGAACAGGCGTTTGCCGCCGGTTCTGCGGAAATAAGCAACTTGTATCATCACCGAAAATGCTTCGATGATATAAATTACCCCGACAAACAAAATCAGCCAGGGTGCGCCAATGATCAGCGCGATGCCGGCCAAGGCGGCACCCAGAGCCTGCGAACCTGTGTCGCCCATGAATACTTTGGCAGGGTGACGGTTGAAAAACAGAAAGCCGATGCAGCCGCCGGCTACAGCCGCTGCCAGAATCGCAGCCGAACGGGAGTTTTCGATCCCGGCCAGATAGGCCGCGCCGCTACCGGAATCTTTTACAGCGGCATAACGGTTAGTTAGAGAAGCGGCCAACAACACGGCGCCGGCACAAAGTCCTGTAGCGGAAATCGTTGTAACGGAGGCTGCCAGGCCATCAACGCCATCGGTAATATTGACTGCGTTGGTCACAAAGAAGAGGTAGAGCACTACAAAAATTCCGTAGAGGAATTTCCAAAAGCCGGTAATGACTATCGGAACGGCGCTGCCGACTGACGGGTTGCCGCTGAGAAACGGGACGAGGAAAAATGGCTGCTGCGGCGCTAAATAAAGGTAATACACCGTAAATGCCACGGAAACAGCGAACATGATCAGCGATTTTTGTTGTACTGAAAGTCCCTTTTTTGTAATCCGAACCTTGATGTAATCATCGATAAACCCGACGAGAGCAAAGCCGAGAATCAGGAAACCCAACGCCAGCAAAACCCGGCTGGCGGGGTCAGTGAGGCCATTATAAATGGACGCGCCGATTAGGGGTATCAAGAAAAACAAGCCGCCAAAAGTAGGCGTACCGCTTTTTTTGAGATGTGATTGCGGACCGTCGTCACGCACTTGCTGCCCGACATTAATGCGCCGCAGCAGGGGCAGTCCGATCAGGCCGGCTGCCAGTGTGGCGGCGAGTATTGAGAAAAAAGCAGTTAGCAGTGGGCGCAGTAAGTCCATGCGGGTTCCTCCGGGACGGTTTTAGTTCAATCAGCGCAGGCTTTCATGGTTATGTATTCGCCATTCAAGCCGCGGGCGCTGGCAGTAGCTTCCAGAGCAGCGATCACTTGTTCCATCCGAAAAGCGCGCGATCCTTTGATCAAAATAAAATCGTGGTCGTGCAGGGCTGGCAGCAAGCGTTCAATCAGGGTTTCAACATCTGTAAAGATATGGATTGTCAGGTCAGGGTTAAGTTCGCGGGCGCCGCGGGCTGTATCCTCGGCATTGGCACCAACCAGAAACAACTCTGTTAAGCCGGCAGAAGCTGCAGCGCGCCCAACCCGGGCATGAGCTTCGGCGCTGAAAGAGCCCAGCTCCAGCATGCCGCCAAGAGCAGCCAGTTTGCGGCCGCTGGCCGGCGCAGCCAGAGATTGCAGAGTTTGCAGTGCTGCTGTCATCGATTCCGGGCTGGCGTTATAGCTATCATCCAGAATGGTAAGGGTATCTACACGCAAGACGCGCTGGCGGCTGCCGGTGTTCTGGTAGCCGGCAGCTCCGGCTGCGGCTTCTTTTGCAGCAAGGCCGAGTGCGCTGGCGCAGGCAAGTCCGAATAAGCCGTTAGTTACCTGGTGTGCACCCGGTACCGGAATTGTTACCAACGTACCGGGTTCGCCATTCAGGTTTGCTCTAAAGGAAACTGACGTAGCTGTTGTTGCGATTTCGCTGGCATAGAGACACATTTCCGCAGCCGGCTCAGCACATGGTCCTTGGGCAGAAATAAAGCCAACCCGGCAGGTTTTGGCCGCGGCAAGCTCCTTACCCGCCTGAAGCAGTAAAGGATCGTCTGCGTTAAGGATTAACAAGCCGTCTGGCACCAGGCCGTTGATAATTTCCATTTTGGCGGCCAGAATAGCTGCCTGGGTTCCTAAAAACTCAATATGGGAGAAGCCGATATTAGTGATAACGGCAATATCCGGTCGGGCAATTTCGCTCAACACTTTGATCTCACCGGCGGCGCGCATGCCCAGCTCAACTACAACTGCTTCAGCCGTGGCCGGCGTGGCCAGGATGGTAGCAGGCAGGCCGATCTCGTTGTTGAGATTCGCCTTGGTTTGGTGAACTTCAAGGCGTGAGCTCAAACAAGCAGCAATTAAGCAGCGGGTTGAGGTTTTGCCCACACTCCCGGTTATGGCGATTACTGGTACTTTAATTTGCCTGCGGGCGATCGCCGCCAGCTCCTGATAAGCTGCCAGTGTGTCAGTAACTTTAAGCACAACTGGTTGCGTTTTATCAGAACTGACACTCGTAAAAGCACCCGCTGTCATGTCGGATTCTGCTGTTGCTAACCAATGCGGCCAGTAACGGCAAATAACACCTGCTGCGCCGCGTTCCAGTGCTGTAGCAATAAAGTTGTGCCCGTCGAAATTCTCGCCCTGCAAAGCCACAAATAATTCGCCCGGCTGGATTGTGCGGGTGTCCGTTGAAACTCCGCTGAAAGTCAGATCTGCAGTTGCCGCAGCTTTGGCAACCGCGGAGCTTGCAAGCAGCAAGCCTTTGCGGGCCAGTTGGTCTATGATGGTTGGCAAACTCAAAACAGCCATGGCTTAACCCCCCGATCCGCGTTGTGCCAGCAATTCCGCGGCTGTTTCGGCATCATCAAAATGGATTGTCCTGTCGGCAAAGATCTGGTAAT